>CAZRXH010000032.1:0-31354 GCA_964603995.1 uncultured Bacteroidota bacterium
CTAGTAACGTCAGCATAAGGGTGTATAATATGTTGGGTCAAGAGGTGGCCATATTGGCTGACGGCAAAAAGGATGCTGGGTATTACTCGGTGACATTCAATGGCTCTGGTTTGTCAAGTGGAGTCTACTTGGTGAGACTAGTTATAACTCCGCAAGGCAGAGGGCAAGCGCTCATTCGCACTATGAAAATGATGCTCGTGAAATAGAATAGTAAAGGAGCTATCGTCTAATCCGGGCCGGGACCGTCGAGAGCACCGGCGGTCCCGGTGCAATTGTGTCGGTCATTTGGTGTTCAGGATAGAAGGGTGAAGAATCGCAGCAGGAGGGGAATCATGTGAATTGACAACTTGGTGAGTTGACCGAGCGCTGGAATATGTGGCCAAGATTCTGAAGGCCCGTCACATCAAGAATTTTTTCATTGAAAATATTCGCTCTCTTTTGTTATTATTGAATCATCACAAAGCATGTCATCATGGACAAGGATTTACGGAGTCAATTATTGAAAGCGCTCCCGCGGCAAATACGGAGATTGGGAAGTAGATGATGCAGACCGGCAATCACAGATTGCTGAAGAGCATAAATGAGCGTCTCGTCCTCAACCTTGTCAGACTTAACAAAATCATCTCCAGTTCTGACCTGGTTCGGATAACCGGGATGCAGCCTTCCACGATATTCAACATCCTGCGCGATCTGACGAAGAATTCACTCGTACTGAATTTAGGCAAGGGCGATTCCACCGAAAAAGGGGGGAAGAAACCATACCTCTGGGGTCTGAACAAGGATGCCGCGTACGCAATCGGTATCGATTTGGAAATCGGGCAGGTCACGGCTGTTGTCCTTGATTTCACCTCTGAGCCGGTCCGAAAGAAGGTTTATAAGATAGCAAACTTCAAGACGGTTGACGAGCTGGTGAAAGAAATAGTCAGAGTCGTCAACGACATTATTCGGGAGTCGAACATCGATCCGGATAATATTATCGGCATCGGAGTTGCGGTTGCCGGAATTGTCAACAGCGATTCCGGGCTTCTTGTTATGACAGACATATTAACCGAAGTGAACGTTCCGCTTTTAGATGCACTCGGAAAGGCTCTCCCGTACACTGTGATGGTGGAGAACAATGCGAACGCGTCGGTCGTCGGCGATAAGTGGGCCGGCGTTGCCAGAGATAGCAGAAACTGTCTGAACGTTTTAGTCGAGGTCGATGAAGGCGTCGGCGCACTCGGAATCGGATTTCTCGTAAACGAAGAGCTGTATCATGGATCATCCTTTTCCGCGGGCGAGATAAATCCATCCATGTCGGACCTGCACGACATGCTCTTGAATGTCAGAACTCATCTGGCCGATGGAGATGTTCTAAAAGTGTACGACAGCTCCCCGCAGGATATTGGAATAGATGTCTTGATCGGTGCGGCGAAGAAGGGAGACAGGATTGCATTATCGTTCTTCGAGCGGCTTGGTTATCAAATAGGCAGAAACATAAGCCGGATAGTTGCGGCTTTGAATCCGGACATGCTGGTGCTTTCCGGAGATGTCGCAGAGGTTGGAGACGTGATAGTCACTCCGGTAAAGAATGTGATAGATATGGAATTGCTCGCAGTCACGAGCGAGACAGTGAAAGTTGTTACTAGCTCGCACGGTCATTACTCGGTGGCTACGGGTGCGGCCTGTCTGGTCTTGAGCGATTACTTCAAAGTTCCAAACGTTCGACTGGCTAATGACGAACACAACGGGACATCGGAAGGGATAGAATCGGGGACCCCACAAAGTCAGTCGGGTTCGGTTCGGCATTGAACAACCGGCGATTCGGTCGGGTTTCGTGTAGTTGAAAATTTATCCAAATCTCGCTCTCCCCTTGGCGCCCACAGATACGCTGAAAATGCTCAGGAATTGATAGTCTAGACTCCTGATCTTGGAATCATCGCTGAGAAATTTTAGAAAATTTTTGTTGCAAATAAACTAACGGCAGGTTAGATTGGGGCTGTAAACCAGTTACAGCCAACTATCAAAGTCGGGAGGAATTATTTGCAATCTGATACCGGTTCATTCGAACTAATCCCAATGTTTCGCTTCTCCCCGGAAATTCGCTTGCACCTCCTTTCATCGTGGTGTCGGCGGATTTCCCCTGATTTTCAATCGCGGCGTCGCATAAGCCGCTGAAGGAAAAGAGGTCGTGCCCTCTCTACTGTCTCACATTCCCCGAGTAGCTCCACGTGCAGGTGGCGAAGGACGTTTACGTCGTCTTCGTGCTGCCTTCGCTTGTTGGGTTCACCAGGGAATTCTGTCATTCCAACAAATAGACTCGATTCATGAATTCCGCAAGAATTCAATTACCGAAGGAGAACAAGATGCGCGGAAGTTTTTCCTATAGCATTAGCGTCCTTGCCTTTTTGTGCGTATTGTCCATTGGTGGTATCGCCGCAGCTGCCAGTTCCAGCATTGAAGGACATGTAAGAGATTCGCAAACAGGAGAGCCCCTTCCGGGCGCAAGCGTATTCGTCGTGGGAACAAGCCTGGGTGCCTCGACCAATCTGGATGGCCAGTTTACGATTCGAGAGGTCCCTCCCGGTTCATATAAACTGCGAGCGACATATGTGGGCTACAACCCCAAAGAAATCGTGATTGATGTCAAATCGGGAACGGTCGTTAAAGTAGAAGTAAAGCTGGATGCCGTCGGTATAAAAGGCAAGGAAGTGGTTATTACCGCACAGGCCAGCGGCCAGAATTCGGCGATCAACCAGCAGCTCTCGTCGGTGCAGATAACCAACGTTGTGTCGGCGGCGAAGATCCAGGAGCTCCCCGATGCTAACGCTGCGGAATCAGTGGGGAGACTACCGGGCGTGTCGCTTATCCGTGAAGGGGGCGAAGGGGCTGAGGTCGTCATTCGCGGACTTTCACCGCAGTACAATCAAGTTACCATAGATGGTGTGGAGATGGCCAGCGATGTTGCGTCCGCCAATACCATCACTGGCACGGATTTGAACGGGACGACACAAAGTCTGATGGGCGACAGAGGAATCGACCTGAGCATGATCTCCTCCAACAGTCTGGGAGGAATCGAGGTGATAAAGGCGATTACTCCGGATATGGACGCTGCGGTTCTTGGCGGGGTGGTGAACTTCGACATGACAAAAGCGGTAGGAAACACGAACGACCTGGTGCCGACTTTCAGACTGCTCGCGCAAGGCGCTTATAACGGACTGAAGAATTTGCACAACGATTATAAGGTCGCCTTGTCCGCCGAAAACCGCTACTTCGACAACAGGTTCGGTATATATGCAGATGTGTCCGCTGAGAAGAGAAATCTCAGCGACAATGAACTGGGAGTCAGCTATACGCTGAACGACAAAACCCATGGTGATGCAGGGATACCAGATTTGACCTCCATGACTCTAACGGATGCCTTCAGGATACGGCAACGCTACAATGGTACCCTGGTCATGGACTATAACAACGGCGCAACGAAACTCGGGCTGATGAATTTTCTCAGCACGAGCGGCACGAGCACGACCGGCCGGAGCGAGACGGCTTACATTTTCAATGGTCAGAGACAACTCAACTACGGTCTGGGAGGCGATGTCACCAACTTGAGCGTCATGTCCAATCTGCTCAGCCTTAACACATCGATCCCGTTCTTCCAGGTGGATCTCAGGCTGTCTCACTCGTATTCCGCTACTCAGGATCCGGGGGATGCGGTCTTCAATTTCGTTCAGGACTATGGCGGGTTCTCGGGGGGAGTTGGCCCCAACGTATCCAAATTGCCGCCGGCCTCTATAGCTAGATTGATTCAACCGAATGACTCGTCTGCGTGGCTGGACAATATCACAAATTCGACTCAGGTCACAAAAGAGCAGCTTTATCAGGGAAGAGTCGATATCGAGCATGATTTCAATATCTCCGACTTGTTGACTGCCAAGCTGAAGTTCGGCGGCATGTACCAGTACAGGGATCGTTCCTTCGCTTACAGCCAAAGGAGCGGGTCGCTTATATACGATGGCGGAGGTGCAGTGGTCGGTGATTTCGCGAGTACATATCCGAGCCTTCCTCAGTACAACGGCAGCCTGAGCCTGGCAGGTTTTGTCTATGATGGCTACAACTACGGGAATTTTCTGAACGGCGATTACACTATGGCATACCCCACAAACATCGGTCTGATGTGGCAGCTCGTTCCGATAGCTATCAACAGTAACCATGGTACAGTGTATCAACAGGGCTACAGGACGAACGACCTGGCGTCGCGGATAAACAACTATATCGGGATCGAGAGGAGAAGTGCGGGATATGCGATGGTCACCTTCAATATCGGGGATAAGCTGACAATCCTCCCCGGTGCCCGCTACCAGAACCTTACCACCACCTATACGGGGGAGAGGACAGATGTCTCCACCCCGTCGGGGAGCCAGTACGAAAAGACCGTCACAGAATCCCATGGTTACCTTCTACCCATGGCCCACCTGATTTATAGGCCGTTTAACTGGTTCCAGATCCATTTTGCGTATACGAATACGCTCAACTACCCGGATCACAGTACGATCACGCCGAGGTATCTGATAACGACCTCCTGGATTTCATACAATAATTACCAGTTGAAGCCGGCTACATCACAGAATTACGACTTAGTCTTCTCTGTCTACTCGAACGACATAGGGCTGTTCACAATAGATGGATTCAGCAAACGAATCAAAGATCTGATTTTCTATTCGGACATATATACCAAGAACCTGAGTGCCTATCCTGATCTCCCTCAGAGTTCGGGTCGTCTGTGGGAATTAACGACGTATATCAACAGTCCATTTCCCGTCGACCTGTACGGCATGGAGGTCGACTGGCAAACACATGCGTGGTATCTTCCGGGACCGCTGTCAGGGCTCGTTTTCAATGTGAACTATACTCACATCTTCTCGCAGGCCAAGTACCCCAAGAGTATATATAATGTAGTCTATGATGAAAACGGCAATGCAGTACAGAACATCGTGGATACAAACTACGTGGACAGGCTGCTCAACCAGCCCAATGATATAGTCAATCTTGGATTGGGATACGACTATAGGGGATTTTCGGTGAGGGCTTCGATGATTTACCAGAACAACGTGTTCAACCAGCCCGATTTCTGGCTGCAGCAAAGGGTAATATCCGCCGCCTTTACACGGTGGGATCTGTCAATGAAGCAGGACCTTCCGTGGTACGGTCTCCAGGTCTATTTGAATCTCAACAACATCACGAGTGCAAATGACGTCAGCATAAACGAGAAGACCAAATACCCTGCATCGGAGCAGCGGTATGGCTCCGAAGCGCAGATGGGTTTTCGCGTGAAGTTGTAAGTTGCATTGAAACACGAACGAACGTCGTTGATATCCAAAATATCCAGAGGAGGTGATAAGCAAATTCACAGTGTTAGTGCTGAAAGATACACTGAGTCACAATTTTCAACGACAAAACTATCGTCGGATCTTGAGTCTACTCAACCATCAAAAAAGGAGAAACAAATGAGAAGATTGCCATGGTCTACTATTCTTATGGCGACAGCCATTTTTGCCATGACGACGCAGTTGTTTGCCCAGACAGCGGACACGCTTGTCATCGCACCGCTTCCGCCCGGAAACGTCAACACGATCATCAACGGTGATACCACAACTGGGGGTGCGAGGGCCCATCCCAACCGTGTGTACGTTCTCCGTCACGGCACTGTGTACCAGGTCAGCGAACCGATGAAGATCGACGGCTCCATCACGATCGTCGGCAATGACACGACCGCCGGCGTTCGCCCGCCGGTGCTCGCGCCGCAAATCCTGCCGGACGGCTCTTCGATAGATCACTACCTGGATCTGAACGGTAAGGGCGGCGCGGTCACGATAAAGGATGTCTACTTCCTGTCTTTCCGTGCTGATTCGGCTGTTCTGGGTTGGAGCGATGCCATCCGTCAGAATGCAGACAGTGTGAAGCTGACTCTGATCGGAGACGTATTTGACGGATTCACGCACAGCGCGCTGTCGATAAGCGCACAGTGGAACAAGATGCTTGTCGAAGACTGTGTATTCAGGAATGAGATGCACTCATCTGCCTATTTTGGAGGCGGGGCGATGATTTCCGGCTACGTCAACGACATGGACACGACCATCTTTGTGAACAATACATTTTTCTGCAATAACTCCTACCTCTGGTCTATCCGTGGGTATTGTCCCAACGCGGTCTTCTCCCACAATACCGTGGTTTACGGGACCGTAAATCCGTTCCTTACCAGACAGATGCAGGTCATGCGTTGCGACAATAATGTTTTCTATGCCATGAACGCATATGGCGGAGTTCCGGAAGACGTGATTAACGGAACGTTTCTGAATTTCCCCGATACCGCATCGAGCGGAATAATCATGTTGAGAACGCTGGACAGCACTAGCGCTTGGCACACAATGTGGAGTGCTGCCTTGGGCGGCGGCCCGATAACCGGACCTCAATATTTCGTTGGAACCGGCGGCGCGGGCAACGCGATTGTAACTGCCTCGATGGTCGATCCCTCAAAGAGCTTCATCGATATCCGAAACAACGTGTATTTCCTCCCGCAGAAATTACGGGACTTCTACACGCAGTATAATGACACGGTGAAAACAACGGACAGTACGGACATGCCGGATGGCAGCAAGCAGCTCAGGCTGAGGACTCTTGCCGTTCCGACATGGATGACAAGTTACACGAAATACACTCTGGGCGTCCTGATGGGTCTTGGAGCGCATGTCGATACTTCCGGAAACATGTTTGTCGATCCGCAATTCATTCCCGACATACAGAACCAAGTGAACAAGCTGATTATCTACACTAACAAGATAGCTGCCTGGATGCCGAACGGACCGGACAGCGCGTGGTTCTACAAGTACGCTGGCTGGCCGTATCCACCGGTGTGGCCGTTACCCGAAAATCTGGCATATTCGAATACGACCTTGCTGCATGCTGGTACGGACGGTTACGCTTTGGGTGATCTCAACTGGTTCCCGGACCAGAAAGCTGGATGGCTCGCGGCGGGCGGCTTAGCGCTCGGTGTACAGAAAGTTCCGGGACAGGTGCCGAGCAAGTTCGACTTGAGCAACAACTATCCGAATCCTTTCAATCCATCGACCAACATCAGGGTGAGCCTGAAGCAATCCGGAGTCATAAGCTTGACCATCTACAACGTGCTCGGTCAGGTGGTGCAGGTGGTTGACCAGGGTTACAAGCCGGCCGGTGAATACGTGTACGATGTAAATATGGACAGGTTCGCGAGCGGTGTTTACTTCTATACTTTGAGACAAGGGACTAATTCGATAACCAAGAAGATGCTTCTCCTTAAGTAGTGGTTTAGTCCCACTGCAAGAACGGGGCTTGCCGGCGGATGCCGGCAAGCCCGCGGATACTCTTGCAGCACGCACTTTTCTTTGTGAGGCAATCAAGCAGGACAAACATGTTATCGGATTCAGGACAATCTTTGAGGGGTGTGGTTCTATACTATGTTGCTCTGCCGACCTGCGGTTGACGGCATTTCCCATGACTGACAAAAACGCAAGACGAATCAGCCCGGCGTTATGGGTGCCGACACTATACTTCGCGGAAGGACTGCCGTTCGTAACGATAAATGTTGTTTCCGTCCTGATGTACAAATCGATGGGCGTATCAGACGCCCAGATCGCATTCTTCACCACGCTTGTTATTCTGCCGTGGACGTTGAAGCCGCTCTGGGGTCCTTTACTGGAAATGTTCAAGACGAGGAAATATTTCGTCCTCGCCACGCAGTTCATCGGTGGGATCGGTTTTGGGCTGTTGGCCCTGAGCCTGCAACTCTCGACTTTCTTCAAATATTCTTTGATCATCCTGGGAATAATCGCCTTCAACGGCGCGACACACGATATCGCGGCCGACGGAGTTTACATCAACGCCCTCTCCGGCACCGAGCAGGCTAAGTACGTCGGTTGGCAGGGAGCGTTTTATAATGTGGCAAAGGTTCTCTCGCAAGGGATGTTCGTCTATCTCGCGGGTCAACTGGAGATCTCGGTGGGGACGGTTCATGCGTGGATGATTGTCATGGGACTGTTCGGGACGATCATGGTACTTCTGAGTCTCTACCACTCAAAGACACTTCCGACGGGCGGCATCACCAACCAGGTTAAAACTGCGCACGAGGCTTTCGGCACTTTCTGGGATGTCTTGAGGACCTTTTTCGAAAAGAAGTACATAGCGTGGGGGATAGTTTTCATCATCCTTTACAGGTTTGCGGAAGGACAGGCGATGAAGATAGTCCCGCTGTTCATGAGGGCCGAGAGGTCAGTAGGCGGTCTCGGACTCAGCACTTCGCAAATCGGGATCGTCTACGGTTTCTTTCCCCCTCTCGCGTTTGTATTGGGCTCGATACTGGCAGGCTACTTCACGGCAAGGATGGGACTCAGGAGGTCGCTGCTGATACTTTGTGCCTTCTTTAATATCCCGTTTGCCGTTTATGCTTTTCTGGCGTTCACCACGCCGACGAGTCTTGTTATCATCGGCACGTCGGTGGTGTTGGAGTATTTCGGCTATGGCTTCGGCTTTGTAGGGTTGACGTTATATATGATGCAACAGATAGCACCGGGGAAATACAAGATGGCGCACTATGCGTTTGCCACTGGTGTCATGAACTTTGGACTTATGCTCCCGTCAGCGGTCAGTGGCTTCATAAGCGATTTCCTTGGATATAAGCATTTCTTCATATGGGTGATGATCTCTACGATCCCATCATTCCTCGTCGCCTGGCTTGTACCATTCAGGGAGACAGAGTCGGAGCCTCCAACCACAATATTGGCAGAAGAGACAAATACATGAATCAGGTTAATCCTATAGAATTGAGAACTTAGAAATGCGCTACGGCTATTTTGACAACAAGAACAAGGAATATGTAATTGAACGTCCTGACGTCCCCGTGTCATGGACGAACTACTTGGGAGTAAAAGACCTGTGCACGGTGATTTCAAACAATGCGGGTGGATATTCTTTTTACAAATCAACGGAACACCACCGGGTGACAAGGTTCAGACAAAATGGCGTCCCGATGGACAGACCGGGACATTACATCTATATCCGCGACGATGAAACAGGAGAATACTGGTCGGTATCGTGGCAACCGGTAGGAAAGGATTTTCAGAAAGATCTGAATAGAAACGGATCTGCGGGCCGGAAGTCTGCGGCACGTGCAGCAGATAAAGCTAGATATACCTGCCGACACGGTCTCTCCTACTCGAAATTCCAGTGCGACTACCGGGAAATTGAAGCGGAGCAGCTCATGTTTATCCCGGTGGATGATGACGTCGAGCTGTGGGATTTCAGGGTGAAGAACAACAGCGGAAGACAGCGAAAGCTGAGCGTGTTCTCCTATCTCGAGTTCTCATTCCACCATATCGAGATCGACAACCAGAACCTTCAGATGAGTCTGTACGCGAGCGGCTCGAACTACAAGGATGAAATCATTGAGTATGATTTCTTCTATGAGCCATGGACGTATCACTTCTTCGCATCGAATTTCACTCCAGACTCCTACGATTGCGTACGCGGTTCATTCGTCGGCAACTACGGAACCGAGACAAATCCGGCGGCGGTCGAGAAAGGAATATGTTCGAACAGCTCCGAGCTGGGCGGCAACCACTGCGCCGCATTGCACAAGAAACTGTTGCTGAAACCGGGGGAAGATACGCGATTGATCTTCATGCTGGGGGTAGGTTCGCGCGACAAGAGGGGACAAGAAATGAAGAAGAAATACTCGAGCTTGCAGACTGTCGATGCGGCCTTCCAGGAACTGAAAGAGTATTGGGATAAAAAGACTTCCGTATTTCATTGCAAGACGCCGAACGAAGGGCTGAATACGATGGTCAACGTTTGGAATCTGTACCAG
This sequence comes from uncultured Bacteroidota bacterium, assembly GCA_964603995.1. Classification (GTDB taxonomy): domain Bacteria; phylum Bacteroidota; class Ignavibacteria; order Kryptoniales; family JAKASW01; genus JAKASW01. The sequence goes on from CAZRXH010000032.1 coordinate 9,878, forward strand.
GCTGAGACATGCGTCGTGTGGTCGCGTTTTGCGTCGTTCATCGAAGTAGGAGGAAGAACGGGGCTTGGTTATCGTGATACCTCGCAGGACGCGATGTCGGTTCCTCATACAAACCCGGACAAGGTGAGAGAGCGCCTGACGGAATTGCTTCACGGACAAGCGAGTGCCGGATACGGCCTGCATCTGTTCGATCCTGAAGTCTTCAAACCGCGGGAAGAGAAGCTGCCCGGCGTGAAACTGCCTACCGTTGTGCCGACGCCGAGACCGTCATCCATCATTCACGGCATAGAAGACGTGTGCTCGGATGACGCGCTCTGGATTGTCGGTTCAGTCTGCGAGTACGTCAAAGAAACCGGCGAAGCAGAATTCTTCGACGAGATTGTTCCGTTTGCTGACAGGGGAGAGGCCACGGTCTACGATCATCTCAAACGTTCTCTTGACTTCACTGCTAAGCAGGTCGGCGCAAATGGGATAGCACTAGGCCTGCGCGCGGATTGGAACGACTGTCTCAACCTAGGCGGTGGTCAAAGCGGGATGGTCTCGTTCATGCATTATTGGGCCCTGAAATACTTCATCGAAGCCGCGGAGTATCTCGGCCGAGCGGAAGATGTCAAGAAGTATTCCCAGATGGCCGAAAGAGTCAGGAAGGCATGCGAGGACGAGCTGTGGGACGGGGAGTGGTACGCGCGGGGAGTCACCCGTTCAGGTATGAAGATCGGGGTGAAAGATAGCGAGGAGGGAAAGATATTCCTCGAAAGCAACGCCTGGGCAGTTATGTCAGAGGCCGCGTCCAGGGAAAGAGGAATAAGCGCTATGGATGCCGTTCACAAATACCTCGCCTCTCCATACGGGCTTCACTTGAACTGGCCTGCTTTCACGAAGGTGAATGACGAAATAGGATATGTGACCCGCGTGTTTCCAGGGATAAAAGAGAACGCATCGATATTCAGCCATCCGAACCCTTGGGCGGTTATCGCCGAGTGCAAGCTCGGAAGAGGCGGCCATGCCATGAGATTGTACGATGCGCTCCTCCCATACAACCAGAACGATATGATCGAAATTCGCCAGGCCGAGCCTTACTCTTACTGCCAGTTTGTAATGGGCAGGGACCACACCGCTTACGGACGAGCGCGACACCCGTGGCTCACCGGGAGTGCAGGATGGAGCTATACAGCGGCGACCAAGTACATCCTGGGAATCAGACCCGGTTACGAGGAGCTGGTGATCGACCCGTGTATCCCCGCCGAATGGGAGGGTTTTGAAGTTATCAGGAGATGGCGGGGCGCGACTTACAAGATCAGGGTTAGAAATCCTGAGAGGATAGAAAGAGGTGTGATCTCAGTTATGCTGAATGGCAGATTGGTCGGCGGTCCGCTCGAGCCCCAGCCTCCCGGCTCGGTCAATGATATCGAGGTCTTGATGGGAAAAGTGAGGAGTAAGTCGGAGAAGAAAAATGTCTCTGCGAACGTAGAAACGAAATGAAATGAGTTCCCTCTTTGAAGTAGTGGCCTTCATATTTGCCCTGAGTCTGACTGTCATTCGCATCGAAGGTTGGACTGGAGAGATTGTCGCCTACTACTCGGACTGGGGCGTCAAACATGATTGCCCCCTTGGTTGGATCTGATTCAATGCTCGGCCTGGAACGCACGCAACGTCGGCAAGGATTGGAGGCTGAAAATACAGAATATTATCTTCGGACAGGATCAAAGTGAACGTGAGATGAAATTGAATACAAAGAATGAAATGAGTGTCATGAATGGCCCCTTCTCTGAAGTAGAGATGAGATTTCTCCGCTCTTCAGGCGAGGAATTGAGTTATCCTCCCGTGGAGAAGGTAGGCGTGATCGTAGTGGATAATTTCCCTATGCTCGGGAAGCTGACGGCAATAAGGTTCATAGAATGGGCGCAGCAGAATGCTGGGGGAGTCGTATCTCTTCCGACAGGGAAGACACCCGAACATTTCATAAAATGGGTGTCGCACTTCATGAAAAACTGGTCCGACAAGGCCGTGAGAGCGGATCTCGAAACAAACGGCATCGACCCTGCGGTAGTGCCGGACATAAGCTCGTTTCATTTTGTTCAGATCGACGAGTTCTATCCCATTAACCCGCTCCAGGAAAACAGCTTCTTCTTCTATGTCAACAAGTTTTATCTGGATGCGTTCGGGTTTGACAGGGAAAAAGCGCTGCTGATTGACTGCAGGGAGATTGGTTTGCCGAAAGGAAGAAGTCTCGGAGACGTTTGGCCGGACGACAAAGTGGACTTGACACTGAGATTCAGGCAAGCGAAGACTTCACTTGAACGCCTCCAGCAGGAGGTTTTGGAAAACATCGATCAATGGTGCGCGGACTACGAAGAAAAGATCCGCAGCCTCGGCGGAATAGGATTCTTCCTCGGCGGGATAGGGCCGGACGGGCACATAGGCTTCAATATCCGCGGGTCCGATCTGAACTCCACAACAAGATTAACTCCGACAAATTACGAAACGCAGGCCGCCGCAGCAACCGATCTCGGCGGTATCGAGACATCGCGGAACAGGCACGTCATCACAATCGGGCTTAGCACGATCACTTACAACCCATCATGCACTGCGATCGTTATGGCTGCGGGCGAAGCCAAGGCGCGTGTTGTGGCAGACGCGGTACAACAGAAGATGCACGTCCGGTATCCGGCCACGGTTCTCCAGAAGCTGGCGAATGCGAGATTCTACCTGACGAGAGGCGCCGCCAAGCTGCTGGTAGAGAGGCAATACCAGCGACTCTTGAAAAAGGAGGCCATCACGGAGCAGGAGATGGACGAGATCGTGATTAACCTCGCGCTGGAGAAGAAGAAGAGACTCGTCGAGCTAACGCAGACGGACTTTGAAGGCCACAGATTTGCGGCCGAAGTGCTGAACAAGAAAACCGAGACGAGGGAAGAAATCGTCAAAGGAATCGAAAAGCGGCTGATCGAGAGGATAGAGAAAGGAAGCAGGACAGAGTTGAACTCGTCCTTTCTGCATACCGAGCCGCACCACGACGACATAATGCTGGGATATCTTGCGTATGCCGTTCGCCGCGTGAGAGAGGTATCCAACAGACATACATTCCTGACACTGACCAGCGGGTTCAACTCGGTCACGAACTCCCATATGCGCGATGAGCTGGAAAACCTGAAGCGGATTTTGAACCGGGGACTTTTCGATGAACTTCTTGCGGAGGATTATTTTTCACCTGACGACTCCCACGGGAGAAACCGCGATGTCTGGCAGTACCTCGATGGCGTCGCGGAGAACAACGCATCAACCAGACGTGAAGGTGAGGCCAGGAGGCTATTGAGAAACCTCGCTTCCATTTTCGGAACGAAGGACATACAGCTTCTTATGAGGCACATAGATAACCTCATGAATTATTTCGAGACGCAATATGCGGGAAAAAAAGATCCGCCGGATATTCAGAAGCTGAAAGGGATGGTTAGGGAGTGGGAGGTCGAATGCCTGTGGGGCTATTTCGGATTCAATTCCCAGAACATTCTCCACGCGAGGCTCGGATTCTACAAAGGCGACATCTTCACGGAGGAACCGGAAGTCGAGAGGGATGTCATGCCGGTGCTCGATGTACTCCGCCGCGTCAGGCCGGACATCGTCGGGGTCGCTCTGGACCCCGAAGCCAGCGGTCCCGACACGCATTACAAAGTGCTCCAGGTGATGGCAGAGGCGCTCAGGATGTACGAGAACGAGTCACGCCGACACGATTTGAAAGTCATTGGCTATCGCAATATCTGGTATCGGTTCCATCCGGCGGAAGCCAACGTGTACGTACCGGTTTCGCTGAACATGTTCGCTGTCATGAACAATTCTTTCATGAACGCCTTCGCCTCACAGAGAGGCGCGTCTTTCCCGAGCTACGAATTGGACGGACCATTCTCCGAGCTTGCCCAGAAAATACAGGTTCAGCAATATCAGATGCTGAAGGTTTGTCTTGGCAGGGAGTACTTCAACGAGCACCCCAGCCCGCTTATCCGTGCGACACGCGGTTTCGTTTTCATAAAATCGATGAGCCTTCAGGAATTTTACGAAACGTGCATGGTATTGCGGAAAACCACTGAGAGCAGATGATTCGACCGTATCGAATCGCTCACCACTAGTCTTGGACTGCTAGGCGCTGGTACAAAGGTCTCCCACTGCGTCTGCAAGTATTACTATTGCATAAGCGTAATCTCAATGAGACACACTTCGGATACACCGATTTGTATCTCTTTGTTTCTATCTGTTCACCATTCTATTTTCTTGAGGAATGTCACGTATTCGGCCGCGGTCCGGAAATGGTTTCTAAATATACCCTGCAATTGCCGCCGGAAGTCCGGAGATGAGTCAGGAAAACCGGGCTACTTGAATCGCGAGAGCTCGATTGTCCCAAAACATTGAAAGTCGTGACACAAGTGACTGTTGTTCCAAACGGGGTGCGAGATGAAACTAAGAGGATCCACTGTGAGTATGTCGATTTTCTTCTTGACCGGCCCAACCGGTTCTGAATCAGACAAAGGCAGATGTGGTTCAGGCAGAATCCTACCAGCCATCGCCGCCGCTGTGTTTTCCGCACAGACCGCGTTCGCCCATGCTACCGTATCTGAAAAAGCCGTTTCGTCTCCAGCCGCAAATTACTCGCCGGGATTATCCATAGTGGATATAATCGGGATCGTGCTTTTCCTGGCTTTGATTGTCGCTCATTTTTCTCTGTGCCGAAAGGGCGTCTATCCTGAGTCATCCTGTATGTGCGAACCGCCGTTGTGGCTGAAGAGAATGTGGTCGAAAGCAAATCGTGGGGCGGACAGCTAGTACTCAAACGGAGCACTGCAAAGAACGTTGTTGACGGCTCAGTAACAGTATCGCAGCAAGAGCGCAGGACAGCTGTGCCGGTGCAAATTATCGGGGTAACTCTGTACAGTCGCAATCCGGAGAAGACACATCTTGGATACAACAAGTCGCACTATCTTTGTTTCTGTTTCTCTTCGGTTCTAATTTCTTGCGAACATAGATTTACGCACGATTGAAAAGTGAATAACGTAGCAGCGAGCATTGCGAATCCGTCACCAATTTTAGATATGATAGTTCGCGGACAACCTGCCTTGAAAACAACTCTACGTCTACCGTACAGGTAATAAATGAAAACTACCATCGTAACTGCTGAGGAGCGAGAGAAGGCTCTAGCCACGACCAAGAAATCGGAAGTGGTGGAAAGACAAAAATTGAATGTTCGCTACCACGTCGAGGACCTTGACGTTAACGATCGTCCTCGTCGCTTCCTGGAAGCTTTCGCGGCGATACTCAAGCATTCCAACTATAAAATGGTGTTGGACCATTTCATCCGTATGACTGCAAGGTGCTCGCGATGCGCCGCCGCCTGCCAAATCTATCAGGCGACCGATGATCCGAAGGATATCCCGTGCTACCGCTCCGGGCTATTGCTCGATGTGTACCGTCGGCATTTCACGCTGGGTGGCCTGTTGAAGGGACGGATCTCGGGGAGCGGGTATTTGACCGACGAGAAAATACAGGAAATGGCCGACAGCTTCTGGAACTGTACGGCGTGCAGAAGATGCGCTCTCGAATGTCCGCTCGGATTGGACCATGGCCTGGTCACGCACCTCGGCCGTTACATCCTGAGCGAGATCGGAATTGTCCCGCGGGCGCTGGTTGTCAGCACGCGGGCACAACTCGAAGGCCCATTCAAAAACACCTCCGCGATACCGGTGCCAGCCTTGATAGATACTCTCGAGTTTCTTCAAGACGACATGTTTGAGGAAAAATCTGTGAAGATAAAATTCCCCGTCGATGTCGACGGCTGCGATTATGTCTTCTTCCCAGCGGTAAGCGATTATCTCATGGAGGCTGAGTCATTGATGGGAATTGCCGCGGTATTTACCGCGACGGGGGATTCCTGGACTATCGGAACCGGCTATTACGACGGCATCAACTACGGTTTATTCTACAGCGACAGGATACTGGAGAGGGTGGTCAAGAAAGTCGACGAAGAGACCAACAGACTCCACGGGAAGAACATTCTCATAGGTGAATGCGGTCACGCATCGCGTACGGCCAAACAATTTGTGCCGACATACTGTGGAGGGAGCGATGCAACTCCAGTCATCAACATCCTGGAGTATACTCATAAGGTATGGAAAGAGGGAAAGCTTAAACTCGATCCAAACGTCGTCACCGAAAGAGTTGCGTACCATGATCCGTGTAATTACGCGAGGAATAGATGGATTGTGGATCAGCCGCGTGAAGTCCTGAAGGCGTTCTGCAAGAACTATGTTGAAATGACTCCGACAGGCGAGAACAATATCTGCTGCGGCGGTGGAGGAGGGACGGTCTCGATCGATGAAATACGACCTTACAGGACCACAATCGGCGGCAAACTGAAAGCAGATCAGATCCGGAAATCAGGATGTGAAATCCTCGTCGCTCCTTGCGCGAACTGCAAAAAGCAATTGAGAGAACTGGTTGAAGACCAGCGGATAAACTGCCGTGTGGTCGGATTCCACGACCTGATCTATAAGGCAATCATATTCGACGATTCGTTGCGCGTTCAGAAGGAAGAAATAGTCAGCGAGAAGGAGAAGTGAATATGGGATCTCTGCTGGACTTCGCACGCGGACCGCTGTTTCGGCTTTGCTTTGCGATAATGGTGCTGGGATTAGCCCGCATTCTGTTCCTGGATCTATGGGGAGCTTACAAGGCGTACCGCAAAGCGTGTGATAAAAAAATGCCGTGGAAACTGATTGCCAGTCGCACCTTTGAATGGATTTTCCCCGTTAAGAGGCTGGCCGGGAATCGTCATGTTTATGACATCTTCTCAATACTCTTTCATGTCGGGCTCATATTAGTGCCGGTTTTCCTGTATGCCCACATCCACCTCTGGAAGGAATCCGTAGGCATTTCCTGGCCGGCACTTCCGTATTGGTGGGCTTTCTGGCTCACGCTGTCCACGATAGTCTCAGCGCTGTTTTTGTTTGTCGGCCGCCTGGTGATCAGAGCGACGCGTTCTCTCAGCAAAGCACAGGATTACTTGTGGCTGCTCCTGCTCCTGGTCCCTTTCGTCACAGGCTTTGTGTGCGCGAATCTGAACGTCACCCCGGATACATATCAGCTTCTCATGGTGACACATGTTCTCTTCGCTGACTTGATATTTGTCCTCATGCCGTTCACGAAAATAGCACATTGCGTACTAGCGCCGTTCTCTCAGGTAGTAAGCACCTTAGGGTGGAAGTTTCCGCCGGCGACCGATGAAGATATAATGAAAACCCTAAGCACCAAACTCTAAATCCTAAATAAATTCAAATGAGCGAAAATCAAAATACAGGGCGTTTCCAGTTTGAATGGGGGGAACCCTGTTTTACGGTTTTGGATTTTGAGTTTTGTTTTTGTTTAGATTTTAGTTTTTCTGATTTAGGATTTATTTCTCGACAGATAATGGAAGCTCGAAGATAAGAACGGAGTATGTCGTTGAGTAAAGCTATCTTGACGGACGTGACAAAATGTATCGGCTGTCTTAAATGTGTTTCTGCCTGCAAACAGGTGCACAATCTTGAAATGGACGTGCCGAGAATCTGGGACAAGAATGACGGACTTTCGGCGGAAAACTGGACATCGGTGATCCGAAGACCCGGCGATCATTACGTTCGAAAGCAATGCCGTCACTGTCTTGAACCCGCATGTGCATCGGTCTGTCCGGTTGGTGCATTGCATAAAACCGAAATGGGCCCCGTAACGTACGACAGTGCTAAATGCCTCGGATGCCGATACTGCATGATGGCATGTCCATTCGGAATCCCGCGTTACGACTGGGACAAAACCGTCCCGCATGTGGAGAAATGTATTCTCTGTTATGACCGGATCAAAACAGGACAACAACCGGCATGTACGGAAGCCTGTCCGGCAGAGGCAACGATCTTCGGCGATCGCGACGAGCTCCTTAAAGTGGCTCACAAGAGAATCAAAGAGAATCCCGCTAAATATATCGATAAGGTGTGGGGCGAGCACGAAGTCGGCGGCACTTCCGTTCTGTATCTTTCGGATATTGATCTCGATTTTCTTACATACCCGACGAGACCCGGTGACAAACCGCTTCCCAAAGAAACGGCCGCCGCGATGGAATCGGTGCCGTTTGCCTTTGTCGGGATGGGCGGAGCGATGCTCGGACTCAACTGGATAATCCGCCGCAGGATGAAGTTAGAGAAGGGACAAGGCAACAAGAAGGAATCCGCCGATGAATAGGGTGCAAAATACAAAACTGATCTTGTGGCTTCTGACTGGTTTCGCGGCGGCTGTCGCGCTCAATCGGTACGTCTTCGGGCTGGGAGTCACGACTAATCTGAGTGACAAGACGCCCTGGGGATTTTGGATTGGCTTCGACGTGATGGCGGGAGTCGCTCTGGCCGCAGGAGGTTTTGTGACCACGGCAATCTTCTACATCATGAAGCGGGAGGAATTTCATCCACTGGTCAAACCCGCCGTGTTGACAGCGTTCCTCGGCTATCTCGCTGTTGTGGCCGGCTTGCTCGTGGATCTCGGATTGCCCTGGAATATCTGGCACATGATCATCTTCTGGAACCCTCACTCGCCCCTGTTCGAGGTCGGTTGGTGCGTCATGCTTTACACGACGGTATTGCTCCTTGAATTCAGTCCCGTCCCGCTGGAAAAGTTCAGCAGATATGCGAAAGTCAGAGACTTTCTCATGAAGTTTCGTTTCCCCTTTGTGCTTCTCGGTATAATGCTCTCAACGCTGCACCAATCATCGCTGGGGACATTGTTTCTGATAATGCGCTACAGACTTTACCCGTTGTGGTACTCGCACATACTACCTATCGAATTCTTCATTTCGGCTGTTGCGCTTGGCTTGATGATGGTAGCATTTGAAAGCCTTGCATCGCATTGGTTATACCGCCGTGAGCCGGAAACGCACCTCATTTCCAAGCTTTGCAGAGCGGCGGCATGGGTGCTCGCTATATACTTTGTTGCTAAGATGACAGACATAGCGGTATCCGGAAAACTCGGTCTGATCTTCAACGGGAAATGGCAGAGCAATCTCTTCATAGTGGAAGTCCTGGTGTCGACGATTATCCCCGCGGCATTGTTCTTCGTCCCGAAATATCGCGGAAACAACAAAGTCCAGTGGATAGGCTCGTCGATGGTGGTGATAGGGATGGTGCTGAACAGAATTGATGTGGGCGGTTTGGCAATGCTCGATTCCACAGCTTCCTACATACCATCCTGGATGGAAATTGCCATAAGTCTCGGAGTCGTCTCAGCAGCCGTATTGGTCTTTCTGTTTGCGATTGAAAACTTCCATGTCTGGGACATACGCCCTGAGGATCCGGAGTCTCTTCCGCATAAGTTGCCGTCATTTGACTACTCATCCCGGACATGGCTCGGAGTTCCCAGCGTGGCATCTCTGACGAAACACACGCTAGCATTTGTGTTGAGCTTTGCCGTCGGTATGGCCTTGATGTCCGGCAATCGATTACATGCTGAAGGAATCGATCAAGTCACGGTGAAACCTGCAACCGCCGTCGATTCGCTCTGCGACACCCTGTGCATAAATGGCAACCGAGACGATCAATTTGTCGAGTTCTCTCACAAGGATCACATTTCCAGAATCGGCAAGGACAGTTGCTGGGTCTGTCATCATTTGACCCTTCCAGGTGAGAAGCTGAGCAGCTGTTGGGAATGTCATACAAGCATGTACGCGGAGGTGGACTTCTTCAGACACGATTGGCATGCGTCTGCTGCCGGAGCAAATCTTAAGTGCGATAATTGCCACACGCCTGGTGTGACTCGCACCGCACAATCGGCGAAGAAGTGCACGGCTTGTCATCCGGCCTATAAATTCCCTGCAGACGAAAGGAACTCTGCTCAGGAATACTACATGCCTTCGTATGTGGATGCCATGCACAAGCTTTGCGTTTCGTGTCATACGGTCGAAGCTAAGAAAATAAAGGACAAACCGAATCTTGCTCAATGTCCGACCTGTCATCGAACGGGGACTCCCCCTGTGTTGAGGGCTGGAATGAAATGGGACATTAGCATACCGCATTTTGACAACGTTGTTCTTCCCAATATTTCATCAGACAGCAAATGAGTTCCAGTTTCCTATTGCGATGTTTCTGATGTAGACATTATAGATCTACTCCTTCCGCTTCTCTTTGCGTGCAGTTGAAGAGTCGGTCGTGCTTCGTCTTTGTGAGTATTCACTGCAACCGTCATGTCACCTTTGTCTTTCTGGAAGGATAGCCAATGCTGGCGACCCTATGGCTAACCACTAACTGACTAATCATCCCGCCCTCAGCTTCCCCGCCCATTGTTGCGAATGGTAGAGATTAATTACTCAGACGTGAGATGTGTAAGGCTATTCAACGATCGCGGAAGGCTCCAGTGATGAGAACTTTCGCGCGGATACGGCGGCACGAAGATTGGACTTATTCAGAGTTGGCAGAGTAGAAAGACGCAAAAAGTGGCGCAGGAATATCGACATATAGGGCGACTTGGATGTTTACCCAGTATTGTGGGCTGTTTACCACGAAATGAGGGGTATTTGTCCAAAATGACGGAGGGCTGTTTGGGGCGACTTAACCCATTTTGGCACAGACAGGCAAAAACCAATGACCTTACAATTGTCAACTTCATGTTCAGTGGCTCAAACCAACTTGGTTTGTCCCTTTTGTCGTAGTTCGAAAGTCGTAAAGCACGGGAAGACTTCTGCCAACAAGGTTCGCTACAGGTGTATCTATTGCAAGCGGACCTGGGTGAAGAACGGCGTCAATCGCCAGTGCCCCGATTTTGGCGAGCTGGCGGAAGTTTACCTCAGCGGCAGTTCCTATCGCGATCTCCGATCCGTCTATCGCAGTTCCCCGATCAGGATCAACCAGAAAATCCGAGAATACCTGGCAGGCTGCTCTCCTTGGGAAGAATATCTCGACGCTTGTACGCCTAAACATGATTCGCGGCTGATTCATCTTGTGGGAAAGAAGTTCAAAGCAAACGTATGTGGGAGCAGAGAACACTCAATGTATCTTGCGCTGGCGATAGATGCTCTGTCCACTGTCGTGTTAGGCTTCGAAATTGGCGAGTGCGAGTCGGAGAGCGTCTGGATGACATTGCTCGACAGGATGAATTGCAGAGGAATAGTATGCCCCACATTCATGTCTTACGGGTTCAAAGTGATCGAAGATGCACTGAAAGTGGTTTTTCCCTACTCGGAGACACTTCACAACTTCACGAGGTCTTGTTACGATAAACATTTGAAAGATGAACTCGTTCGTTCTGTCGACACAAGAAAGTTGATACTCGAAGCAATAGATGCTCACATGAACGATCGCTCATGCAGACTCGAAGACTACCTGGTCATATTCAAGGATAAGAGGATGAAGCAGATTGTGCTCAATTCCAGAGAGTGCTTCTCCAGGCGTCTTCAGGAAAGAATCATTCAGCAACCGATCACGCGTTTCGAAGGTTTGCTGGGAGCTTTCCAGAAGAGATTCGAGAAATTTCATATGATAAAGTACGACCCCTATCCGATAATCAATGCCTGGATAGCGTGGTGGATGCTTGAGCCGCTCCCGATAGGTTTCAGCAGACTGTCATTGTACCTCCAGTGCCCCTGTGAAACTCATTTCAAGAACTTCAACTGTGGCACGCTGCCAAAACCGGTGGAACTATCCCTTGACAGTCCGGAGATGAGAACATTTGTTGTTGAACTCGCAGTGAGGTCCCTGCAGATTCCTGTCAAATAATCCTTTCAACACTCAGAATACAAAAACCCCGCCGTTTCTTGTTTCCGCGCCGACTCAGGTTTATGTTCTCAATGTGTTCAGCTAAACAAAGGAGCGAAGATGCCTGAGAAAAAAAGGAAGACACCAAAATTAGATGAGCTTGAAAAAGGCGCGTGGCCGAGCTTTGTCAAGGAAATAAAAACAGCCGCCGAGAAGAATGCGATGGCTGACGATCTGCTTGGCCAGCTCGAGCGTTCATACGAGGAAAAGATCGGGCACTGGAAGCATGGCGGAATTGTGGGAGTGCTCGGATATGGTGGCGGCGTAATCGGCAGATACTCTGATCTGCCTGAGGAGTTTCCAAATGTCTCCCACTTCCACACAATGCGTATCAACCAACCAGCTGGCTGGTTTTACACGTCCGACGTGCTGAGAAAGTTGTGCGACATCTGGGAGAAGCACGGCTCAGGCTTGACGAATATGCATGGCTCGACCGGAGATCTGGTCTTTCTCGGGACCAGGACCGAAGAACTGGAACCTATATTCAAGGAGTTGACCGACCTGGGATTTGACCTCGGCGGTTCCGGCTCCGATGTGAGAACACCGAGCTGCTGCTGCGGTATGGCGCGTTGCGAATGGGCGTGCTATGACACCATGGCGCTGACTTACTTTCTCACCATGCATTACCAGGACGAACTTCACAGGCCGGCTTTCCCGTATAAATGGAAATTCAAAATGTCTGGCTGCCCGAATGACTGCGTCGCGGCTATTGCCCGCTCCGATATGTCTATCATCGGAACCTGGAGAGACGACATTCAGGTTGACAAGGCTGCAGTGACGGAGTATGCTAAATCAGGCATGGACATACAGAAAGATGTCGTCAGCAATTGTCCTGTCAAGTGCATGGAGTGGGACGGGAAGGAAATCAAGATCGATAACAGGGCCTGCGTCAAGTGCATGCACTGCATAAACGCCATGCCGAAGGCGCTTTCCCCCGGCAAGGATCGCGGAGCTTGCATCCTCATAGGTGCCAAGGCGCCTATTGTCGAAGGCGCGCTTCTTTCTTCGGTGCTGATACCATTTATCAAGCTCGAACCGCCGTACACGGAGCTCATCGAGCTGGTGGATAAAATTCATGAAGTCTGGTCCGAAAACGGCAAGAACCGTGAGAGAGTCGGAGAGTTCATTCAGAGAGTCGGAATGGGAAATTTCCTGGAGGCAATCGGCGTTGAACCGATTCCCGAAATGGTGGCACATCCGAGAGAAAATCCGTACGTGTTCTATGAAGAATATTTCGAAGAAGAAGAATCTGAAGAAAATCCTAAACCCTAAACTCTAAATACTAAACAAATTCAAATGACTAAAACGCAAAATACGAAACTTGTCAACGTGGTTTGGAAGTTTGAGTTTCAAGTTTTGTATTTGTTTCGAGTTTAAGATTTAGAGTTTCGAATTTTTTAAGGAGCTGAAATGGCAGAAGTTCAACCGAAACCGAAGAGAAAAACAGATATTGGTCCGCCGCATTACGAAAAATTCTTACCACCGATCATAAAAGAAAACTACGGGAAGTGGAAATATCACGAGATCGTGAAGCCCGGAGTCATGGTTACTGTCTCACAGAGCGGTGCGAGACTCTATACTGTTCGTGCCGCTTCACCGAGACTCCTGAGCATTGACAAAATCCGGGTCTACGCTGACTTGGCTGACAAATATTCGAACGGCTACCTGAGATTTACCAGCCGTAACAATGTGGAGTTCTTGTTAACCGACCAATCGAAGATTGATCCGTTAATAGCTGATTTGCGGGCGTTAGGTCACCCGGTCGGCGGAATGGCAAATTCGATTTCCAGCATCGTCCACACTCAGGGTTGGGTACATTGTCACTCGGCAGCCACAGATGCATCGGGCGTCGTCAAGTCGGTGATGGATGAACTTGTCGGTTACTTCACCGAGATGAAGCTTCCCGGCAAGCTGAGGATAGCACTCGCATGCTGTCTCAACATGTGCGGGGCGGTGCATTGCTCAGACATAGCAATCCTCGGAATTCACCGGCGTCCACCGAAAGTCGATCGGAGCAAATTGAAGGCGATGTGTGAGATTCCATCTGTGGTTTCGGCGTGTCCGACGGCTGCCGTCAGGCCTGCTACTATCGAAGGAGTCCCGTCGGTAGAAGTCATCGAAGAGAGGTGTATGTTCTGCGCGAACTGTTACACAGTTTGTCCGGCTATGAAGTTGAATGACCCGCTGAACGATGGAGTCTCAATCTGGGTCGGCGGTAAAGTCTCGAACGCCAGGACTGAGCCGATGTTCTCGAAGCTTGCCATTCCATTTTTGCCCAATAACCCGCCGAGATGGCCGGAAGTCACAGAGGCTGTAAGAAACCTGGTCGAGGTGTGGGCGAAGAACGCGAGGAAGTACGAGAGAATGGGCGAATGGATCAACCGAATCGGCTGGCCGAGATTTTTCGAGTTGACCGGCATCCCGTTCCAGAAGGAACATATTGACGACTTCAAGCATGCAGGATTGACGTTTAAACGTTCTACGCATTTGACTCATTAAAGGAGACTATCATGGCAGAGCAAGCAAGCGTTCAAGAAGTCTCTGACGCAATGTATAAGATGATAAGAGACAGCATGGGTCAGAAGAAATGGAAGGCCACTGATCTGACAAAAGCAGTAGAGGAATTATTCGGCGAGAAATGCGATAAGGCGCTGGCGAAATCCGCGATCAGGGACCTGATCGAAAGCGGGAAATGCGTCTATACGTATTTCGGCGGAAGCTTCATCGAGATCCCGCACAAGGAAGGGGCCGAGAATTGAAAGTCCCAAGTTCCAAGCACCAAGCAAGTCCCAATGAGCAAAGATACAAACCGCGAAGCTCATGCCTGCTTTTGTTTTTATTGTTTGAGCTTGTTCTTTGTTTGGAACTTGGATTTTGGGATTTGGAACTTCCTTGCAGTCTGTCTTCCACCCCGACATGCTAGTTAAGGAACATATGTCCAGCGGCAGTTATCCGAGAATTGTGATTGCCGGTTTGTCCGGCGACTCCGGCAAGACTCTAGTATCCTGCGGCCTTCTCGAGTGTTTCAGAGACAGGGGCTTAGACGTATCTGCATTCAAGAAAGGCCCGGACTACATCGATCCCGCCTGGCTGAGTCTGGCTTCGGGTAAGCAGGCCAGGAATCTCGATACATATCTGATGGGATTTGCTTTGGCAAAGGAATCGTTTTTGAAATACGCCGGCAGAGACGATATCAGCATCATCGAGGGAAACAGGGGATTATTTGACGGGGTTGACAGCAGCGGGACTCACAGCACCGCAGAACTCGCGAAGCTGCTGCAAGCTCCGGTCATCATTGTGCTGAACGTCTCAAAAGTCACGCGCACGGCGGCGGCGATGGTCCTTGGTTGTGTAAAGCTGGATTCGGAATTGAAAGTTGCGGGCGTCATCCTGAATCACGCGGCAAATGAGAGACAAGCACGCATCGTAAAGGATGCGATCGAATCGGCAACGGGCGTTCCGGTATTCGGAGCAATTCCGAAACTGCCGGGGAAATCTATTTTGCCGTCGAGACATCTCGGACTAATAATGCCGGGCGAGTTTCAAAGAAGCCTGTCCTTCCTGCAGGAGGCAAAGAGCGTCATAGAAGATAATGTTGACGTTGCGGGAATCGCCGAAGTAGCAAAGGGAGTGCCTTCGTTAGAATACGCTCAGCTGCCGGTGAAAGACGAAGCGATTCGGGAATGCGACAGAGAAGTCAACAGAGTAAGGATCGCCTATTTCAAAGACGAATCGTTTTCATTTTACTATCCTGAGAACATCGAGATGCTCGAAGCGGCCGGTGCGGAGCTGATTCCGATTTCCCCAAACCGGGGGAAATTGAGCGACGATGTTGACGCACTCTACATAGGCGGCGGCTTTCCGGAAATGAATCTGACAAACCTGATCCTGAACAGGGAAATGATTGCCGGCGTAAGAGAGTTTGCGGAGAACGGCCTGCCGATCTATGCCGAGTGCGGTGGCTTGATGTACCTGGCGAGAAGCATCGAATGGAATGGAAAAGAATACTCTATGTCCGGTGTCCTGCCGATCACGGTTCGCATGGGTGAAAGGCCGCAAGGTCATGGCTACTGCGAAGCTTCCGTGGACCGGGAGAATCCGTTTTTTAGATTGGGCACTCCGATCAAGGGGCATGAATTTCATTACTCGAAAATCGATGACCACGATACCGGAATTGAAACGGCTCTTTTTCTCTCTCGTGGAGCAGGATGTTTCGACAGAAGAGACGGGTTGATGTACAAGAATGTCTTCGCAACCTACATGCACCTGCATGCGACTTCGTGTCCCGAATGGGTAAGTGGGATGATCGACTGTGCAAGAGGATTCAGGAATTCAAAAAAAGAGATTAGCCAGAGAGGTTACAAAGATTCACACAAAGGACTCAAAGAGGATTCCGAAGTAGAGCTTTCCTCTTTGTGACCTGTGCCCTGTCGCCTCCTTTGTGGCTGAAAACCGAGAAAATTAGATGGCAAAAATTGTAAAGAAAGTATCGAAACCGTTAGGAAGTTTGAGGTCTCAAGCGGCGGGCGGTTCAGCAGTCGAAACTTCTCCGTTGCGTCCCGTCCAGGTTACCAAGACACCCCCTTGTTCGAATGGGTGTCCGAACGGGACAAACATAAGAGAATTCCTGACAGTTATCAGTCAGTCCGAAGAATCCGGGCGAACTTATCAGGACTCTTTTCAGAAAGCCTGGGAAATCCTCACGGAGAAGAACCCGCTTCCCTCGACGTGCGGCAGAGTCTGCCCGCATCCCTGCGAAGACGAATGCAACAGAGGCCATAAGGACGGCGCCGTCGGTATAAACAACCTCGAAAGATTTGTGGGTGATTATGCGCTCGAGAAGGGCTTTAAGCTTGGCCGGATTTCAGAAGCCGCTTACCCGCAGAAGGTCGCCGTCATCGGAGCTGGTCCGGCCGGATTGTCTTGTGCATACCAGTTGGCGAGGAGAGGCTATCGGGTTACGGTGTACGAAGCGTTCAGCAAACCGGGGGGAATGCTGAGGTATGGGATCCCGAACTACAGACTCCCCGCCGACGTACTGGACAAGGAAATTAAGAGGATCGAGGACCTTGGAGTAGAAATCAAATGCAACCAGATCGTCGGTCGAGAAATTCCTTATGAGGAATTGCAGAAAAATTATGATGCGATATTCGTCGGGATCGGAGCGCACAAAGGGAGATTGCTCGGTGTTCCCAGCGAAGAAGCGGAAAACGTTTTCACAGGAACTGAATTCCTGAACAGAGTGAACTCGGGCGAGGCCGTTGAAGTCGGGAACAAAGTCCTCGTCGTCGGGGCCGGGGATACCGCGATAGATGCGGCGCGTGTGTCGCGGCGCCTCGGTGCAGATGTGACTATCGTGTACCGGCGGACGAGGAACGAGATGCCCGCGATCAAAGAAGAGATTGCCGGTGCCGAGGAAGAAGGCGTTAAGCTGGAATTCCTGGCCGCTCCTGTGGATTTCGAGAGGAACGGCGACAGAGTCACGAAGATGAAGTGCCAGCGAATGGAACTCGGCGAACCTGATGCATCGGGGAGACGAAAACCCGTCCCAATTCCCGATTCCTATTTCTATCTTGATGCTTCTACGGTGATTGCCGCAATCAGTCAAGAACCTGATTTCACCGGGCTGGATAGTCTTCATGAAGGAAAAGAATGGGTGAAAGCAGACGTCGGTGGTGCAACTAAGGTTGCCAATACATATGCCGGCGGGGATGTGCTGGAACTCGGATTGGTCACCATCGCAATCTTCAACGGGAGAAAAGCGGCAGAGACGATCCATAACAGATTCCAGAACATTCAACCAGAGCCTGAACAGAAACCGCCGATCATTAGCCATGACAAAGTCATTCTAAGTTACTACGAAAACAAGGTGAGAAACGAAGCTGCAAAGCTCTCGCCTGAAGAACGACTGACGGATCTGAATCGCGAGATTACTTCCACGCTGACCCAGGAACAGGCAATCGACGAGGCGAAGAGATGCATGAGTTGCGGTTCATGTTTCGATTGCGGAACCTGCTGGAGCTATTGTCAGGACCAGGCAATAGTCAAACCCGTCACGAAGCACGGCACTTACAGGTTCAAGCTGGATTTCTGCAAGGGTTGCAACAAGTGCGCGGAAAACTGTCCGTGCGGTTACATCGAGATGAGGTAAACACATAGTCAATAACAATTAACAGGATGGTGCCATGCCGACCTTTGAATATGAAAATGTCAAAATTGAAGTCGACGAAGACGGCTTCATGGAGAAACCGGAAGATTGGAACGAGGAAGTGGCTAAAGCGCTCGCCACGACCGAAGACGTGAAGGAGATGACCGAGGCGCACTGGAAGATCGTCTATTATCTCCGCGACTATTACAAGAAGTACGGAATCGCGCCGATGATCAGAAAGGTCTGCAAAGAGACGGGATTTTCGCTGAAGGAGATTTATGATTTGTATCCGTCGGGTCCTGCAAAAGGCGCCTGCAAAGTAGCGGGTCTTGCAAAACCGACAGGGTGCGTTTAGTAAGTCCCGGATTTCTTTTTCTAGTCTTTCAATCAATCGTCCGCAAAGCAAGATAAAGCCAGTCTGCTTTGCCGGCGGTCAAAAAGAGCGGCCGATGCATCCATCTCACTGACTGAGATGTGAATTGGACCGCACGAAATCCGGAATCGCTGAACGAACAATGGCATTGTCTGTGACTACTATGCTGCGAGAAATATTAGTAAAGAAGAAATCGGCAATCGTCGATAAATGGGTTCAAAGAATCCTTGGCTACTACCCGTCGGAAAGTCTGAAATTCCTGACTTCTCAGAAGGATCGGTTTGCGAACCCTGTCGGTTACACGATATCCAGCAGCGCCGGAGCGATATTCGATGAGATCATCGGGGACAGCGACTCACAGGTAACGGGGGCCCTCTTGAAGGATGTGGTCAGGATCAGGGCCGTTCAAGAGTTTTCACCGTCTCAGGCAATTAGATTTGTTTTTGACCTGAAAGAGGTCATTCGCGGCGAAACTGAAAAAGAGGCCGGTGAGCCCGGTTGCTATGATGAACTTGCGGAAATTGATGCCCGGATCGACAAGCTGGCCCTGATCGCCTTTGACTCGTATATGGAGTCGCGCGAAAAGCTCTTTCGAATTCGGCTTGACGAAGTGAAGGCGAGGTCCCTGCAGGCCATGGCGGAGAATGGTGATATCCGGAATGATGAGCATGTGAAGCGCGATGGTTAGGCTCGCGCTTCGGGAGTTCAACTCCCTCGTGGCTCCTGAGGCTCGGGACTAAGACTCCGTCGAAGCCCGCGATATGCTGATGAACGTTTTGTTGTGAAGGGAAATATTGATGAATGTTATCTTCTCACTCTTTGCAATCCTCGTAATCATAGTAGCTGCTCTCGTGGGAGCGAGTGTCCCGCGTCTTGATTTTCTCTTCGGCGTGGTCTTTCCGTATACTGCTATAACTGTTTTCCTCGTCGGCATAATTTACCGTGTTATCAAATGGTCGACCTCGCCGGTTCCGTTCAATATTCCGACGGTAGCCGGACAACAGAAATCTCTGCCGTGGATCAAAGACAGCAAACTTGAGAGCCCGCACAATACGCTGGGCGTCATCGGCAGAATGGCGCTCGAGATTTTGTTCTTCCGGTCGTTGTTCAGGAATACGAAAATGGAACTGAAGGATGGGCCGAAACTGGTTTACGGCAGCAGCAAGTACTTGTGGCTGGGTGCGATAGTGTTCCACTGGTCGATGTTGATTATCGTGCTGAGGCATCTCAGGCTGTTCATGCAACCGATCCCTCCTTTCGTGCTCTGGCTCGGCAACATTGACGGTTTCTTCCAGGTGGGTTTGCCTGGTCTCTACATAACGGATGTCCTGATTTTGAGTGCGTTAACGTTCCTGATTTTGAGACGCCTCACCGTTTCCAGGCTCAGGTACATTTCTCTGTCATCAGATTACTTCCCGCTCTTCCTGATCTTCAGCATAGCGGCCACCGGGATCCTGATGCGCTACTTCTTCAGAGTCGATCTGGTGAACGTGAAAGAACTGGCGGTTGGGTTGTTCTCGTTTCATCCAGTGATCCCTCAGGGAATCGGAGTCTTGTTCTACTTACACTTGTTCCTGGTTTGCGTGCTCCTTGCGTATTTCCCGTTCGGCAAGCTCCTGCACATGCCGGGAATATTTCTCTCGCCGACGAGAAACCTGGCAAACAACAGCCGCATGAAGAGGCATGTCAACCCGTGGAATCATCCGGTGAGAGTTCACCCGTACGAAGAATACGAAGATGAATTCAGGGAAAAGATGAGAGAAGCGGGATTACCTTTGGATAAGGAATAGAAATGTCCGAATCAAAATTGAAACCCGAAGAGCTGGCATCGAAGATCAAATATAATCTTCCACCCAAAGGCTGGATGGACGATCCCGCCGATTTCAGGCATGGAACTTACAGCTACAGCGGGAACCCGAAGAATGTCGAGTACCTGGAACTGCCGAATCCGAGGAAGTGGCAGCCGACCGATCCCGATTGGCAGCTCCCGGAAAACTGGAAGGAAATCATACTTGAAGGACTCCGGGACAGGCTCCACAGGTTCCGGTCTTTGCAGATATTTATGGATATCTGCGTCCGATGCGGAGCATGCGCGGACAAATGTCATTTCTTCATCGGCTCGGGAGATCCGAAGAACATGCCGGTCATGAGAGCAGAGCTCCTCAGGGCAGTTTATAGAAATGACTTTACGCTCGCAGGAAAGATCTTCGGCAAATATGCCGGCGCACGCGAGTTGACACTCGATGTCGTAAAGGAATGGTTCTATTATTTCTACCAGTGCACGCAGTGCCGGCGGTGTTCCGTGTTTTGTCCGTACGGCATAGATACCGCCGAGATAACTCTGCTTGTCCGCGAGCTGCTGAGTCTCATAGGAGTCAATATCGACTGGATCGTGACGCCCGTTGCCAACAGTTTCAGGACAGGCAATCATCTCGGAATTCAACCTCACGGTTTCAAGGACAGTATCGATTTCGCGGTTGATGAGCTGGAGTCCATTACGGGCGTGAGAGTCGAGGCTCCGATCAACAAGAAAGGCGCGGAGATCCTTTTTATTACTCCGTCCGCGGACTACTTTGGCAGCCCTCATTATTACACGCTGCTCGGCTACCTCGCTCTGTTTCACGAGATAGGTTTGGATTACACCTGGAGCACATACGCTTCCGAGGGAGGAAATTTCGGATCGTTCATCTCCCACGATCTCATGAAGAGCCTGAACGCCAAGATGTACGCCGAAGCAAGGCGGCTCGGAGTCAAATGGATACTCGGCGGCGAATGCGGCCATATGTGGAGAGTGGTACATCAATATATGAACACACTGAATGGTCCCGCAGATTTCTTGGAAGCGCCGGTTTCTCCGGTTACGAGGACGAAGTTTGAAAATGCCAAGTCTACCAAGATGGTACATATATGCGAGTTCACCGCGGATCTCATCAAGAACGGGAAGATCAAGCTTGACAAGAATCGTAACAATCATCGCAGAGTTACTTTCCACGATTCCTGTAATCCTGCGCGGGCATTGGGCCTGATTGAAGAACCTCGTTACATAATCAGGAACTCGTGCAATCATTTCTTCGAAATGCCTGAGAACACTATCAAAGAGCAGACGTTCTGCTGTGGAAGCGGCGCCGGGCTCGGGACCGACGAGA
>CAZRXH010000033.1:0-25598 GCA_964603995.1 uncultured Bacteroidota bacterium
GTCTTGAGCTTCTCCCTACCGTTATCCTCGGGGAAATCAACTGGGCCCTGCATTCGGATGACGTGAGAGTCTCAATTGATGTTTGGGAATAGAGAACCGCATATTCGAGACGCACCTCTGTCGGAATCGTGATCGGTCCGGTGGATAGAATCCGCACAGGGCCGTACATCGTCATTCCAGCCGAAAAGGTCACTGAGCCGAGTACAATGATATCGAGAGGGGCACTATGCCTTATCAACTTGCCGGCGAGATCGCGATTCCCGTCAAAGACAATCTGTGTCGAGCTGTCTTTGTCGATTCTGTCAAGGATGAGTCCCGAACCGGCGTCCTCGGTCAATTCTGATCCGGCCGGCGGTATCTCGGAATTCCTGGCGGCGCTCAGAAGGCTATCGAATTCCCGGACTTGCGGTCCCAAGCCCGGGAAATCAAACCCGCTGAATGCACCGTCGATCCTCAATTCGCCTGCGACGGGAAACGCGGGGAGCGATTTCATATTCGGGAGAACTCCCAGTGTGGCTCCGTTATTCCCGACCTGAACGTCACCGACGATGCGCACGTCCCCCGCAAACACCAGCTGATGCTGCGAGTTAAAGAATACCAGGGCATTATCGAACACGTTCCTCTGCCTTTGCCCCAGCAGCGCGGAGAATTCACTTACGACATTTCTGCACATGCCGTTCGATATGACAAGCCTGTATAAGCCCCACTGATAGATATCTGCCCTCGCATTAGTACCGTCATCGAACGAGATGTCTTGAGCGGCGGTGCTCTTGTGGGCGGCGCTCCATATAACTCCATTTTGGGCAGCCATGTCGGCTTTCAACCTGAACACTTCCCGCTTGACTGCGATGTTGTGGAAATATTGTATCGACAGCACGGAGAGGCTCAGGATTGACAGGATCGTAACAAGTGCCAGCACCGACGGCAGCGCAAACCCGTCAGGCTTCCCGGTAAGCTTCCGCAATAGTTTCCTCTTCTTTCCTTGGATTCCATTGCCGACTATCACATTTTCTCTCAACTTGGCACTACTCCCACGCAACTGACGCACGACCACCATTTCAACGGAAATAGTATAGTGGTACCGCGGCTCACACAATACCGGGTTCACGGTATTTTTTGGTTGAGGAAAGCGCTACCCGCTACAAGATCCTATTGTGCAAAACCAATGAGACCAGACTGCTCCGGTTGTTGACTTTGAGCTTCTGGTAAATATTCTTGAAATGGGTATCGACGGTGAAATAGCTGATGTTGAGTCTATCCGCGATTTCCTTCGTTGAAAGTCCACCCAACACAAGGTTGACGATTTCCAATTCTCTGTTTGTCAATGAAGGCGGCCTCATCGATTCTATTCTTGGAATCAAGGACACTATCCGGTCCAGAACCGACCGCTTCATCCAGACTTCTCCGCGCACAACGGTCTCCATGGCGGCGGCAATTTCATCCGTCGCAATCGGTTTTAGAAGGAAACCCGACACGCCGTGCGAAAGAGCCGAGAGGAGATTCTCATCACAGGCATCATTCATCAGTACAATCATTGAAAATTCCGGGACTGCATCTCTAAGGAATGACAGGCAAGCCGCGCCATCTTGGGTCTTTGGATCTTCGTCAATCAGCACAATCCGTGGCGACATCGAAAAGTGTTTTCTGAGCTCGGGAATGGCTAACTGCCACCTGCAAAAAGATCCCCTGAAAGAAAAGGAATTGACTTTCGTGAGATACTCAGCAATATCCTCACAAAAACGGCTATCCGCGCTTATCAACCAGAACGGAATTCCGTTGGAGCCACAACCACGATGTTTTCCATCCGATGCCAAGCTACTGCCCTGCAATAGCAATTGTTTAAAACTGTTTGCTCGTCTCTACATCGCTGTGCAAACAACCTTTTCCGACAACCTGACCGTGTCAGCTATCTCATGCGTTCAAAGGAACATCAAGTATTGTATCTGTAGAAACCTGTGTGCCGTGTATATAGTGGTGGCCTTGGCAACGGAGTGATTGAGAATTTCGCTCACCCTTCCAGATACAACTGCCTATCCAAGCTCCTGTATTGTATCGCTTCCGCGATGTGCTCCGGCATTATGTTGCCGCTATCCGACAAGTCGGCTATCGTTCTTGCTACCTTCAATATTCTATCGTAGGCTCGCGCGCTCAGGCCGAGCTTTGTTATTGCCTGCTTGAGTAATTCCTCCCCGGCTTTGTCTGCCTGGCAGAATTCTCGTATCTCCTTGCTCTGCATGTCAGCGTTCTTGAAGAGGCCCTTTCGCCCTCTGAACCTCTCCCGCTGTATCTCCCTCGCCTTCTTCACCCGCATCCGTATCGCAACCGATGATTCTCCAATCTTCTTGCTCGACAACTCCGAATACTTCACGGCAGGTACCTCGATGTGGATATCGATCCTGTCTAAAAGCGGCCCGCTGATCTTCGACATGTATCTCTGGATCTGAACCTGACTGCAATTACATGTTGCGTTGGGATTGCCATAGTTCCCGCAGGGACATGGATTCATCGCCGCGAGGAGCATGAACTTCGACGGGTAATCGAGCGAGAGCTTCGTCCTGCTTATTGTTACATGCCCGTCCTCCATGGGCTGCCGGAGAACCTCCAGCACACTTCTGTCAAACTCGGGAAGCTCGTCCAGGAAGAGCACACCATGGTGCGCAAGAGAGATCTCACCCGGCTTCGGAATTGTCCCTCCTCCCACCAGAGCGCTGTCCGATATGGTATGGTGCGGTGAGCGGAATGGTCGCGTCGCAACCAGTCCCGCATCGGCAGGCAACAACCCTGCGACGGAATGAATTTTTGTCGTCTCCAATGCCTCTTCAAACGTCATATCCGGCAAAATAGTCGGGAGCCTCTTCGCGAGCATCGTCTTCCCACTCCCGGGCGGCCCGACCATGATAACGTTGTGTCCACCCGCCGCCGCAACCTCTAAAGCACGCTTCACATTCTCTTGCCCCTTCACATCGCCAAAATCAATTGTGTATGCATGCTCCTTGCAGAAGATCTCGTTCCTGTCAACGCGAAAAGGTTCAAGCAGCTTGTACTCGCCACTCAAAAGCTGGGTAGCTTCACTCAAAGTCTCAACAGGATATACGTTGACTCCGTCAACCATGGCAGCTTCTTTTGCATTTCCTTTCGGAAGCAACAGAGATTGCACACCTCGGTTTCTTGCTTCAACCGCTATAGGAAGAATCCCATGAACAGGTCTTACCGTACCGTCAAGGGCAAGTTCTCCTAAGACAACAAAATGAGAGAGTTGCGATTGGTCTATTTGCCCAGCGGCTGAAACTATACCGATAGCTATTGGCAGGTCGAACGCGCTCCCCTCTTTCTTTACGTCAGCCGGGGCAAGGTTAACAATGATCCGGTGGTTTGGGAACTTAAAATTCGAGTTCTTGATTGCCGCCGAAACCCGTTCGCGGCTCTCCTTTACTGCGTTATCGGGAAGTCCGACCACAGAGAAATTGAAGAGTCCACCCTCGATATGAGTCTCGATCTCAACGAGGAATGCGTTCACTCCATATGTTGCTGCACTTATAAGCTTTGATAGCACGACTCGAATAGTTTAGTGCAAAAAGATGAAATTTCCGAGCTCTCCCGTTTGCACATCTTTGGGTGCGTCGAAAAATGCCGAGAGTTGACGCGGCAGTGATATCATATCAAAGCCAATCAATCTCCAAATCACTTGCACGTCGGACCGACCATTTTACTACAGGAACTTCAATATGGATTTCCATTCTGTCCAGCACATGCAAGCTTGCCTGGGCCATCCATTATCGCATCATGATCATGGTACATTTGCAGGAAGCCTTTAGGTTGTAGGGATTCCCACACTTACATGGTTGCGTTGCCATTCTGCCATTACTTGAAGCAGTTTATAGTGCGCGTCCAGCTGTGTACCGCCGGATAATCTCCCGGATATCCACTATATAAATCCTTTTATACGCAACTTCCGTCCTTTGGTTTGTTAGCGTCAAAATGGATTCACTGTAACAATTGTTGAAGTTGAAGGGTGGGAAATATGTCCGGCCCTCGAGATTTGTTCTCACACGTGCGCCGGCGGTGCGTCTGAGTTATGCGTCATGGTGCATTCCTTTAAAAGGCTGTTGATGAGGTTTCATTTAATCAGGTACAAATCGGTATAACGCGATACGCACTATGTTGACAATTTGGGGATTCGTCTGAAAACCCGGGATCGAAATCATCTCTGCGGTCTGCCGACTGTGCATGCTGATGAATAAAAAAACCCGCCCCGGCAAGTGTTTGCCGAAGCGGGTTAACCGTAGGGAGAAGAATGCAGACTTAACAGAGATGACTTCAATCAGTCGCTGGAAGCGCCATTTTGACCTATCTAGGGTTCTCTACAATTCCGTCTACCTCTGATTACTTACGATTTCTGATGCCGCAGACTATCTTCGAACCGAAAATTTGTAAATGGTTGTCGTATTGTATGTCTGCCCCGGTAGCAACGTGGTTGTCGGAAACTTGGGCTCATTTGGAGAATCCGGATAGTGTTGCGTTTCCAAAGTAAGCGCCGTTCTGAATTTGTAAGCGACACCCCCCTTCCCTATTTGCGAACCATCGAGGAAGTTTCCGCTATAGAACTGTATGCCGGGCTGATCGGTATAAACATCCAGCACAATCCCGCTGGTAGGGTCGTACACCTCAGCAGCCTTCTGTATTTGGCCATGGGCATTATTAAGAACCCAATTCAGGTCATACCCATGTCCGAATTTCAACTGCTGATTATTCTCGTTTATTCGTAAACCGATTACAGTCATTTTCCGAAAATCCATCGGTGTGCCGGCCACCGGAACTATCTTCCCGGTGGGTATCTGCGTCGAATCGACGGGAGTATAGTAATCTGCGTTTATCATCAACTCCTCGTCGAGGATCGAAGTCCGCGGGTTCTGGCTGAGATTGAAATAACTGTGATTCGTCAGGTTGATGACGGTAGGTTTGTCGGTGGTCGCGGTGTAGTTGATGCGAAGAGCATTATCAGCGGTTAAGGTGAAAGTCACGCTGGTAGTCAGGGTTCCCGGATAGCCTTCCTCGCCATCCTTGCTGACGTAAGTCATCTTTACAGCCGGGCCTTCCGGTGTCATCATGGTATCGGCCACCCAGAGTTGTTTATAGAATCCTTTCGGCCCGCCGTGAAGACTATTCACTCCGTTGTTGATTGGAAGGTGATATGTCTTTCCATCAAGCCTGAACCGTCCTCTGGCAATACGGTTCGCGTATCTCCCGATCGTAGCGCCGAAAAATTGATCTCCATTCATATACCCCATAACGGTATCATAGCCGAAAGTCACATCGCCAAATTTTGCTTCCTTGTTTGGAACAACGATCGATTGAATTGTAGCCCCGAAGTTCGTTATTCTTACGATCACTCCGTTCTTGTTTTCAAGGGTGTACAAGTATGCTTCACGACCGTCGGGAAGCTTTCCGAAAGAAGTCTCCGTTATCGTATTTGCCGGTTGTTTTTGGGGACTGCAAGATAGTAAAGACAGTGCTCCAAAGAGACTCACCGCCAACAACAATAGCTTGTTCATATTCGCACTCCAATAGAATTTGTTGAGTCTGTTGACGAAGGGGCGGTATCGACCTGCCAACGCCGATTTGGATCCGGTCCCGCACCCTTACCTTATTCGTAATTAGAACTCCTCAATGCTTGACTCTCTGCAGTTTGAACAGACCAGCGCTGCGGGGACCTATATGAGCGCTGAAACTGCCCCGAAAGATACCCAAGTTCTTCTCCTTCCATAAATCACGAACCTTGTACTCACCTTTCATGTTCACCACCGAGTCAAAGGACAGGCTGACAGTCCGGGTGGTGTCCCCAAGGTTGAAGAACGCCACATACCTCGCTTCGGACGGCGAATCGGCCTTCGCCATCCAGATTACTTCGTCGCCTTTTCTATACACCTGGTGGTTCTCGGAGCTCTGCTGGTCGACCGCATGGTGACCACTCGTTCAGCAGATCGAAAGCGTGTTTCAGTTCCGTCCAGTTGTCCCACATATCATCCGAAATTCGCCACATATTAGCGTTCTTCGAAACGTTCATTGCCTCAGACAGAGGAGTTTCTCCCGGAGAGAGACTCAGCACCATAGGCCTTCCGCACTGGTTTATCGCCTTGCGTATCATCTCGATCTCACCTTTATGGTACGGCCGTGAGATGTCATCCACCTTAACCAGATCAACTCCCCACCCGGCGTACATGTCGAAGATTGAGTTGTAGTAGGCCTGTGCTCCCGGTTTGTTCGGATCGACTCCGTACATGCAGTCATTCCATTTGCAAAGATCGACGGATGCTGTGTCGGCAACGTCCCGCGCGGTGAACCTGGTGCCCTCCACGGGGGTGTTATCCCAGTAAGCCTCCCTCGGAATTCCACGCATTACGTGTATGCCGAATTTCATTCCAAGTTTGTGAACATAAGCTGCAATCGCGGAGAAACCTCTTCCATCCGCCGCGGAAGGAAAACGATTGCTTGCCGGAAGGAGTCTTCCATACTTGTCCATCGCGGAACTGCCTGTCGGCCTGCCGTTCCTGTCGACATGGACTGTCGGCTCCCCGGATGGATTGAACCACCCGTAATCAATCACCGCGTATTTCCAGCCGTAGCGCAACAAATGCCGCTTCATAAATCTGACTTCTGCCTTGAACTCCGATTCATTTATAGTACTGCCGAAAGCATCGTAACTGTTCCAGCCCATGGGAGGTGTCGGCGCTACATCCGCTCCCGAACGGTGATGCGGATAATCTTTGGACAAGCCCTAAGCGTTCAAGCATACTACTGTGAGAGTTATAGCGGCTACACTTGCAGGCAATCCTGATTTCACCAAAAAGGGTCCTCCTTAATTTCTATGGTTGCTTCGCACTTCCTACCTGATTCTAAATAACATTGCCGTCGGGATAATTTCTTTCTTCATGTGGGGACCTTTAATACTGGCCCTCAACCCCATCCCGTCGCCTCCCTGGAAAAATTGGAGTTCTATTTTGTGGTAACCTGCGCTCAACACTACATTCCCGGACTTTTCAACCATACCATGCGCACCATCGTTATCTACCACTAACTTGCCATCTATTAAAATTGCGGATCCATCGTCAGAAGTGGTATAAAATGTATATAAACCGTCCTGGGGTATTTTTATATAGCCATCGTATTTCAGCGCGAAGTTTTCGTCCCTCACGATCTTCGGCAGGACAAAATTATCGATTGTGCCGGAAGATGTGGGCGTTAGATCGGCAAAGCTAGGGAGTCTGTCGGTTGCCACTTCGTAATAATCATAATCCACGCCCGGCTTGGGATTTGTCAAGTTCATCAGAGACGGCTGGTTCACTTTAATCCTGCCGTCAATTTCGAGAACGACAACCGACATCGGCGGCATAGTTACTTTCATGTTGTTTCCATCCACTTTGAATCCGCTGAAGGCTGCAGGCTTAACGGCATTGGGGTCTTCAAATGTGTTATGAGCATTCATTCTATCGGCTGTTAATACCCTGCCGGTCGCTTTGTCTGCCTTAAACCCTTCGAGACTCAGTACCACATTTTCGGAAGTATCAGGGTCTATGTTGCAAAGTGAAATATGCATTTTGCCGGTACTGTCTATCGAAGCGGAGCAATTTATGGCCGGGAGCGTATCGCCGGCGAAAATATATTTGCTCGAAGTCACATTGACAGGCACCATCATGGCGTTCTGGTGAACTTTGTACATATCAAAGACCCAATACGTCGGAGTGACAATCATCTTGTCCCCTTTAGTAAGGATCATCGACTGTAAGACGTTGACCATCTGCGCTATACAGGCCATTCCGACCCGGTCGCAGTGGTTGTTGAAAATGTTCAAGTTGCATGCTGCGGCTACCGCATCCCGCATGGTATTTTGCTGATAAAGAAAATGAGGATTCGTCCCGGGTTGGACTTTGTACCAAGTCCCGTATTCATCAACTGCCAATTCAATCCTTTTGTTAGGATCGTACTTGTCCATGATTGCGGAATGCTTCTCAATGAGGGTATTCATCGCGAGAGTCTGCTTCATGATATCGGCCCAGCCGGCCTCGTTGAAATCTGTAGCTGTTCGTTGATTGGCCCACGAGTAGTAGTGAAGCGAGAGACCGTTTATGTAAGGCCCGTCCATTTTCATCACCACGTTCGTCCAGTGATAGTCGTCGCCGCCCGGACCTACGGCAATCTTGAACGGCCTGAACTTGCCGTACGTGTGCATGAACGTCCCATACCTCCTGGCCAGAAAAGCGTAGTATTCTGGCGGCATATTCCCTCCGCACCCCCAGCTCTCGTTCCCGAGTCCCCAGTACTTCACTCCCCAGGGTTTGGGGTGTCCGTATTCTTTGCGCAGGTTGGTGATATAACTCGGCTGATCGGAGTTAACATACTCAACCCACTGAGAAAGCTCCTTCACTGTACCACTCCCAAGGTTGCCAGTGAAATAAGGCTGGCATCCTATGAGTTTGCAGAACTCCAAAAATTCGGCGGTGCCGAAAGCGTTGTCGTCGGTTACACCGCCCCAATCCGTGTTGATGGTCTTCGGCCTCTTACTGCGCGGACCGATTCCGTCTTTCCAGTGATATCCGTCCGCAAAGCAGCCGCCGGGCCAGCGCAAAACCGGCACTTTTATTCTTCGCAACGCTACGACTACATCTTTTCTGATCCCATCGATATTCGGAATAGAAGATTTGGTACCGACCCATATGCCGCCATAAATACAGTGGCCGAGGTCCTCCGAGAATTGGCCGTAGATATTCCTATTGATCTTGTATCGTATTGCGGAGGCGCCAAGCGTTATTTGGCTTTGATTAGTCTGAGCGTTTGATGAACATTGTAGGACGAGAATAATTAGTAGAAGCAGCAGTTTCCTCATTTGTACCTCCATACGGTTAGACAACTTTTAAAATAAGTTCAAACTCAGAGTGATTGCAGGTGAAACGAAAGAATACTACGCCACCCTTGCATTCATCATTAAGTGATGGAAGGAATTCTTTGTCAAAGCCCATGCCGTCCAACCATTCGATAGCCTCTTCAAAGTCTTCAACGTCGAACGCCATGTGCCTCAACCCGCATGCTTCCGGGTAAGACGGGCGCCTGGGCGGTGAAGGGAAAGAGAAGTCGCCTCCGAGAAGCTACAAGCGCCTTTGCTTGCGAGAAGATTGGGGGCGCCCCGTTCTACTACAAACGCATTAAGGTATGTTACATAATTATCTGATTATTCCAGGAGACAGTTTCGGTATGCCTATTTCAGCAGGCCGCCACACGCCAGGACGATCGTAATCGATCTGGCGCCCGACATGCTTACAATTTTCCGAGGACCGTCGTTGACATTTATCTATTATCTATGGAAATCAGAGGGCGAGTCAAGAAGGCAAGCATCGTAGGGCGCCGAATCTGCCGCCTGCTTGAGCGTAATTGGAGAGTAGCATCTCTGTTTGACATCACCGTCGAAGAACTCAACGGTGCTGTGAGGATGACACTGACTTTGAAAAACCACCTTAGCGACTGGGCTCGCATAAGCGAAGGGTGATACCTTTTAAGAAGGAACGTTTCTGAAAGGTAATTTTGAACGGTTTAAACCTAGAGAGGCTCGCTATTCACCTCTATATTGTGTTCAATTGCAGGGTGAGTATGAGAAAACCGCAGCGGAGTCGATACGACCTGAGCCCGAAGTTCGGGGTCGGCTTCTCGTACGTACGTCACTCCCACGCAATTGATATCCTCAAGGGCGTATTCCTGCGTTGCGCGAACCGACGAATGTAGTTAACCCACTGGCTGTCTTTCATAAAATCTCCGCTCATGCTCCAGCATGCGCCAAAAAAATATGTAAACGGCTTGCCGATGCGGACCTTCGTGATTGCCAGCAGGCTTCGAATCGGCGGTGCACCTTCTACGATCGGCTGCGGTACGACCGCATGTATCACGGAGTCCGGCAGGCTCGGAGCGTCGTTCGTGAACTCCTCGACGCTGCCTCTTGGGAGGAGAATGGCGACACCGATGCGCCCCTTCGGCTTGTCCTCCGGCTGCCAGTACGTCATCCAGCCTTCGGTCTTGTTCTGCGCGATCGTCTCGTGTCCGTGTGGACCGCAGGCCCGCTCGGCGAGGCCAACGCCGATAGTCAGAGGCGTCTTCTCGTTACTTTGAAAAGTTGTTACCTCTTTGCTCATCCACGATCCGGCGTCGATGCTGATACGCTTGATTTCGGAAACTGTCCTGCCGTTCCCAACGCTCCATGGAGCATAGGTCAGCTCGAACACCGACCTGATCGGGCCCGTAGTAATCAGTCGCCAGTGGTTGTAATTTTGGGAGACAAAGAGCTTCTTCCCGTTCCAGACGCCTAGGCCTCCGTCGCCCCGGCTTGTCCCGACGCGATAATCGTCCATCGCGTCGCCGGTGTCGTTATGGAATAGGCCGGAGGCATAAAGCTGATTGACAATGAGAGCGCGCGTGCGCTTGACCCACACGTCCACTCCACTGCTCGTCAAGGGTTCCTTCGGATCGGTCATGAGCGCGGGTCCGTACATCCGGAAGGCGATCAGATCGCTTTCCCAGGCGAAATCGTCATCACGCTCGGGCACGTATCGCGCGAATGTCTTGACTATGGGCTGCGGCACGCCCGCAAGCGCAGAAGCATTCACAACGTAATATGTCCGTGTCTCATGCGGTGCGAGGTCGACCTGGAAGAGCAATTTGTCCGGCTGGTGTCCGGGCTTCGAAGCGTAGGTCTGCGAATCCAGGATGCGCGACGAGACTCCGTCCATCACCGCGAATTTCCCGGTCGACGGACTCAAATGGAGGCCTGCTGCAATTCTTGCCAGGCTGAGCCCCACTGTCTCGCGGACCCGACGGAAGCCTCCCGGGTTCGTCACTTCTATTCTGACCGGTTGTGTCTTCTCCATTACCGCCATCCGGTAGACTTCGCTCCCCGCGAGCAAGAAGGCACCGGTACCATAGACTTCAATCGAATTTGGATCAAACTTCTGCGGATCCCCGCCGATCGGCTGGACGTGAGTCAATCTCCCGTCGGCATCCACACACTTTTCCAAAGCGATCCACGCTTTGCGAATGGCCGGCTCATACTCTTTCCGGCCGAGTATTCCCTGATTGATGCCCCATGCCAGTGCATACGTCAGGAAACCGGAGCCGCTCGTTTCTTTCTCAGGATAATCCACGGGGTCAAGGAGGCTCGAGTGCCACAAACCGTCGGGCTGCTGCAGTGACAAAATCTTGCGGGCCATGTCTTTGAATAAGCGCTCGAAACGCGGACGATCCGGGCTGTTCGTAGGGAGGGACTGAAGCATTCGGACCAGTCCGGCCATCACCCAACCGTTGCCCCTGGACCAGAACACTTTCCTGCCGTTCGGCTCATGCCTGTCGAAGAAACGACTGTCGCGGTAAAACAGATGCTCGCTCCTGTCGTATAGAAAATCGGTCGTTCGCCACCAGTTCTTCACCGCGAAATTGAGATAGCGTACATTCCCTGTCGCCGCGTAAAGGCTCATCCACGTCGGCGGACCCATGAACAGCGCGTCGCACCATGACCATAGATCGAGCGCCCTGTTGTGTTGTCCGGCTGATTCATGTCGAGGCTGCTCACATCCGACGGATGCGTCAGGATCGAATCGAAGCGAGCTTTCAGCGTGGCGATCATTTCGTTCTCACGGTAACGCAGGTATAGCTCTGCATAAGTCTGGCCGATGCAATGATCGTCTGCCATATACAACCGCGGGCCGAGCTGCCAGTTATTAGCTTCGCCCATCGCCATCATGGCATCTATGTATTTTGGGTTGGCCGAAATGCCTGCGAGCGCCATCATCCCTGCATCGCCTGCGGCCTGCGTCCAGTCCGTCGGCGGATGATGGCTGGGATGAGCAAGCTGCCAGTCGGCAACCCGCTCCATTATTGCAAGTACCGATTGAGGCTCCATGGCGGTGGCAGTCCCGCTTGAAACCTCCGCTCCTTTCAGAGGAGAGTTAAAAAACATCATGCACATGACCGTCGCCGCCAATATAGAAAAGGAGCTGGAAGCGGACTTAACGGGACTATTTTTCATGATGGCCTCGGAGGTCTTGTTGGAGATCATTTGTATACATAAAATATATAATCCCGTCCATCTCAATCATTCCCGTCGCTGTCATATCGAAGCCTCACGGCTTTTTTCGGCAATGGATAGTCTTGATCCGGAAATGTCGCCGCGATAGAATTGGCGACATCTTCTGCCATTTCGTAGAACAGAGTTCGGGATTCGGGGCATGGCATTCCAGATATCCGGTAGATATTCCCAAAGGTCCCGCGGAACCGAGAGAAAAATCAATTCGCCGGGACCTGGAAATTGCCTTGAAGAAGTATGTCTCGTGACGAGGAGCCGACCATGACGCGATAAGTTCCCGGCAAAATCGTCCAGCTGTGCAGACCTGTATCCCAGCAGGCCAGTGAATGTCCGTCAAGTTTCAGAAGAACATGTCGGGTTTCGCCGGGCTTCAGCGCAACTTTTGCAAAAGCTTTCAACTCCTTTGGCGGCTGCGGAATGGCCGAGGTGGAAGGGATCCCGAGGTAAAGCTCCACCACTTCCTTGCCGGCCCTTTTACCCGTGTTCGTCACATCGAGCGTTACAGTAACTGCCTGTTTTGAGTTGTCTTTGAAAGAACGCACGTCGGGAGTGACCGATAGATCCTTGTATGCGAAAGTCGTGTAGGACAGACCGAAGCCGAACGGGAAAAGCGGTTTTATATTATCCTCGTCAAAGTGCCTGTAGCCGACGAAAATACCTTCAGAGTAGTGCACCGCACTGTCTACGCCCGGGTACTGCTCGGGGGTGTTGGCCGGCAGATCGGCCAGTCGTTTGGGGAAAGTCAAAGGAAGTCTACCCGATGGATCGACCTTTCCGAAGAGGACCGCTGCCACTGCGTTCCCGTCATCCTCACCCGGATACCAGGCTTCGAGAATAGCAGGGACTCTGTCGACCCACGGCATGAGCACCGCCGAACCGGTCTTCAGCACAACGACAGTGCGCGGATTGGCAGCCGCCACCGCCTCAACCAACTGGTCCTGGTTTTCTGCCAGCGTCAGAGAATGGTCCCGCCCTTCAGTTTCGTGATCGCCTACCATTACGATCGCCACATCTGCAGACTTAGCGAGCGCGACAGACTGAGAAATGTCCGACCCATCAGAGAATTCCACCTTAACCTTGTCACCGACGAGGTACTGTATGCCTTCCACAGGATCAACCGTGTACAGCGGCACGACTTCCGAACTGCCCCCGCCTCCGGTCATAGCTTTCGCGGCGTAGGGGCCTATGACGGCAATGCTGTGCAGCTTCTTCGCATTGAGCGGCAGCACATCGCCGGTGTTTTTGAGGAGTACCATTCCTTGCTCGGCAATTCTGAGTGCTTCTCTTCCGTCACGGCGGGCGGGAATCGGTTTCAATTTCATGGGATGATCGAAAAGACCGAACTTCATCATGGTACTGAAACGCCTGATGAGTTTGTCGTTGATGACCGACATAGGCACCTGATGTGACTCGACCGCTTTTTCAAGCGGGGTGCCGAAGTACTCATCATTGGGCATCTCCAAATCCAGGCCGGCCAGCGCGGAAGGAACCGTGCTGTGCATCGCCCAAAAATCCGAAGTGACAAACCCTTTGAAGCCCCACTCTTTCTTCAGAATCCGGTCCAGAAGCTCGCTGTTTGCACAACAGTAAACTCCGTTGATCTTAGGATATGCGGCCATCACGGCACCAACGTGAGCCTCTTTGACCGACGCTTTAAACGCAGGGAGATAAATTTCCCGCAGCGCACGTTCGCCGATAATCTCGTCGATCTTCATCCGGTCGGTTTCCTGATTGTTGGCGTCGAAATGCTTGACATCGGCGATCACTCCCTGACTCTGGATGCCATCGATCTCCTGAACCGCCATCTGCGATACTAGATACGGGTCTTCACCGAATGCTTCGAATGTGCGGCCGTTCTGCGGAACACGTGCGATGTTCACATCAGGTCCCTCCAAAAGACCGTAGCGCAAATCCCTGGCCTCACGGCCGATGATGACACCGTAACGATGAGCAAGCTCAATATCCCAGCTTGCGGCCAGAGAAATGGGTGCGGGGAGTGCGGTGGCCGGTAGCTGTTTGACCTCGTCAGCCGGTCCGACGCCGGCAGGACCATTTGCAACGCGCAACGCGGGGATATGAAGCCGCGGGACCGGTGCGACGTAACGAAGGTGCACACTATTACGCAAACCATGAAGTTCTTCGATTTTCTCCTTCAGTGTCATGCGACTTACAAGCTTTCGGGCGCGCGCGTTCCAGTCCTGCGCCTGCACGCTTCCGAAAGCAACGACCAGCAACAGACCTATCAGGACTCGACTGAGACCGGGAGCAAGCCGCGTTTTCGCGATTGCAGCCGACATGAGCAATTTCAGGTCGCAACCACTCTCCCTGGATTCGCGAGGGATATTGAAGTTGTGTCTATTACAAATATAGGGTTTCATCCTAGCCTCAAATGCTTGTACAAAACTGTCAGTCAATATCGCATTCATCCAATTGTAAAGCTGTTCTTGCCCGCATGGAGCCGATACCTCTCTCCTTTCCAAATGAGAAAACCGGAAGTCCTTCCGGGCAAATGGATGTGAACTATCCACCTGTTCTTTGTCAGTATGTAGCTTACTGAAATCTTACCGCCGGGATGAGGGATTTCTCCGCTCGCTCTCGTCAGCGTACCGAGGTGTGGATCAATCACGATCTTGTCGAAACCCGGCGCGTAACTGTCGATGCCGAGAACCGTTCGGAAAAACTCTATGTTCGGACTGGCTCCCCAACCATGACAGTCCGATCTCGTGTGTCTGAGGTCAGAAGTCTCGCCCCATGTAGTCATGCCGTATTTCAAGTTTTCTTTCCAGACGCCGAGCCAGTTGAGGTAGTCGTTCCCGAGTCCCGCTTTGACCAAAGCACGGTTGACGTAGTACTTGAAGTAAATCGTAGCCTGCGTCAGCGCCGTATCCGAAAGGATCTTGCGGCCGAGAAGAAGGGCTTTTCTCCCCGACACAACTCCGGCGAGAATTGCGAGCGAGTTCGCATGCTGCGATAACATCTCCTTTTGAGGAGTGTCGGCAAATTCTCCACGAGCAACGTCCCAGTACTTTTCAAGAATCGTTTTCTTGAGCTGCAAGGCCCTGTGATGGTACAGTTCGGCATAAGCCTTCATGCCCAGCCGGTTCTCCATCTGCGCCGCAAGCTCATACGCCCACAGCAGTTGCAGATCGAGTACGGAGGAGTTTCCGTTCTTTCCGATCGGTGGCACTCCGTGGTTCCACCCCTTGCTATTGACCCAATCTGTGAAATTCCAGTACGGCAGATTTCTGAGGGAGCCGTCTTTCTCCTGAAATCTGTGGAAGTAGGAAAGTACTTGCCTCTCACCGGGTAATTTACTCTTGACAAAAACACTATCAGGCGTATACATCCAGTAATCATGGAGCATCCCTATCCACCACAGGGAGAAAGTAGGGATGAGCTGCATGGATGAACTGGGATAGCGACTTTGAGTGAGTCCGGCTGCGATTCTCGAATCATCGAGAAGATTGATCGCATTCCTCGCCAGACGATAGTCTCCACTGTCGAAATACGATATGAGGGCCTGGATTCTCGTGTCTCCGGCGTACTGAAGCTGCTCGTAATACGGACAGTCCATGTAGGTTTCGAATGCACATAGCCGCGCCGTACGCCAGCCGACTCTCAGGATCTTTTCCAGGATCGGGTCGGAACTCTGGAAACGGGCGTTGAATTTAAAAGGGTAACCGGTACACGTCCCATAGATATCCTTGATCGTCAGCGGTTCATCGCCGGTTTTGACCTCGACCTGTATATAACGGTAAGCTCTCCACCAGAGCGAAGTGAAGGATTGGTCGGGCCCGCCGTCGGAAATTATCCTGTCCTCCAGCCCGATAAACACCTTGCCCGCGACATCGTTGCGGTTTCCTTTGTAAAAGTGTATCGGCGAAGAAGACCCTTCGCGGCTTTCGGAATACAACGCTTCAGCATATTTGAGGGATATTACGGCCCCCTTCCCGCCGGCAAATGCCAGCGTGGAATAAGCGTCGGTGAGATGTGTCTGATCAAGAATGAGTTTTGCGTCAGCATTTGCCGGGATCGTCAGTGGAGAGCCTCCGTAAAGAAAACCGGATGGAACCTTCACACCGACGGCTTCGCGTACTTCACGCAAACGCTCGATTCGCATTTCCATCGCGGGGATCGGCGAGGGAACCAGCATCCAACCGGAGTCGAACGTGAGAATCCCCTTCGGATCGCCGTGGGATATCTCGGCAGCATTTTGCCAGGAGGAATCGTCATAACCGATTTGCTTCCAGCCGTTTTCATTTTTGTCCATGTCGAGACACTCGCCCGGACTCGCGGCGTAGTAACCTATTACCCTCGGACGCAGCTGGCTGTACCCCTCGTCCCTAACACATTTCCAGGTACTGTTAGTATTGACTTCAGCCTCCGCCTGTGTGTCCCCCTGCAAAATAAATCCGGTCCGATAAGACATCTGCGCCAACGGACTCATCATGCCATCATTCCAAACGATCGCAGCGATGACGTTCTTGCCCGGCGAAAGGTAACGTGATATATCGAGGGTTTCGAATCTCCAATGGAGTATGTCACCGCGAGCCGGGCCGAGCGAAACAAGTTTACCGTCCACAAACAGTTTGTAGCGGTTATCCGCCGACACGTGCACGACAAACGAAGGCGGCACCTGGTCCAGATCGAACTCTTTCCTGAAGAGATAAACCCCGAAAGCATGCTGCGGTTTCCCCGGCACGTCTATCCAGTAAGCAGCCCATTGGTGATGGTAAAGGGCTTCACTTCCTGATGATTCTTTTGCTTTCGCGGCACCCGACAGCAGCAGGAGGATTGCGACGAGGACGACAGCACGACCTGGTACGCTATCTCGATAGTCCTGATTTGAACGGGACACTTGCTGAACTATCATGCCATTCCGGGGCTATTCACGTTAGAACGCACTTTCCCTTTTCACGCATACGTCTTTTACCTTCATGTACGTGGTGCTTTCAGGTCCAGGCGAGCCAGACGAACCTTCCATTTGGTAATCAAGAATAATCCACATCGGCTTTCCAACGAAATCCGCAAGATTTGTTGCAGTCAACACGCCATCGATGTAATATCGGATTTCGACATCATTGGAATCAACCTTTGTAATCACCGCCCTGTAGTTGTGCCAGCTCCCCGGTGAGGCAATACTCGTCAGATGCACCTGCCAGCTGCCTGTGTAAGTGTTCTGCCAGCAGGTATCGTTGCCCTTGTATTCCATTATGTCGCTCTCAGGAGGCCAAGAGTGAATCCCGGTCAACCAGAATGCGGGCCATGTGCCTCGCAGCGAATCCGCCCGGATGTCCGCCTCTGCTATCCACTTCGGGAACTGGTCGTTAACCAGTACAGTCGCCTTCGCATAAATGGTCCCCGAATAGTAATGTATCCGCCCCTGCGGCTCGACCGGTACCGATTTCAGAACGAGCACTCCCTCATGGAGATAGATGTGAGAGCGGTCCGTCGGACTGCCGATCATCTTAGCGGAACCGTTGTGAATAGATCCCCACGGATAGAGGTAATGCCACTCGGATTCAAATTGGCGGTAGCTGTCGAATGAATTGCTATCGATAACCGTCTGCCATCGGCCGACCGAGGAAGTCTGCGCAGCAGCGGCGCGGGGTGAGGACATCGCGAATAGAAACAAAGAAGCGAGCATTATCAGTAGTTGTTTCATGGCCCTGTGAAATCCGAGCACTGCTAGTTTCTGCAATCCGGCAGAGGCCCCCGCACTTTCCTGTACTGTTGCAGGGGAGAGAAATGCGAAGATTGCCGCAAAAGCTAATGCGAACAGTTTCCTCATTTTAAACCCATCGAATAGTCTGTGAATTTTGGGTTAAATCTACTTCCGGCTGTCTGTAGGATCTGACGCTGCGCGTACTGAGAACTTGAACGTTGTGGTTGTGTCATATACTTCTCCCGGAAAAAGGATCGTAGAAGGAAACTCGGGTTTATTTGGCGAATCGGGAAAGTGCTGCGTTTCAAGAGCGAGCGCTGTTCTGAACTTGTAGGCGACTCCCCCCTTCCCTATTTGCGAACCGTCGAGGAAATTTCCACTGTAGAACTGCATCCCGGGCTGATCGGTGTAAACCTCGAGAAGTCTTCCGCTATGCGGGTGGTACAGTTCCGCGGCTTTCCGCACATGTCCGTTCGCGTCGTTCAGGGCCCAGTTCAGATCGTAGCCACGACAGCTCTTCAACTGTTCAAAGTCGTCGTCGATACGCAAGCCGATTACGGTCGGCTTTCTGAAATCAACCGGCGTTCCCGTTACCGGCGCTATCAGGCCAGTGGGGATCTGTGAATCATCGACCGGAGTGTAATGGTCAGCGCCTATCATCAGTTCGTGATCCAGTATCGTCGTCTCGGGGTTGCCGCCAAGGTTGAAATAGTTGTGATATGTCATATTGATCACTGTCGGCCGGTCGGTCGTTGCGGTAAAGCGGACGCGAAGCGAATCGTCACTAGTGACGGTGAATGTCGCTGAAGCAGTAACGGTGCCTGGAAACCCTTCCTCCCCATCTTCGCTCACGTAGGTCAGTCTCAACGCGGGCCCCTCGTCTGTCTCCATCGGTTCGGCGATCCAGAGTCGTTTGTGGAAACCGGCAGGCCCGCCGTGAAGCGTATTGCCCCCGTCATTGACGGGGAGCGTGTAAAGCTCTCCATCAAGACTGAATCGTCCCTTCGCTATTCGGTTGGCGTACCTTCCGACGGTTGCCCCGAAGAAGTGGGTTCCCCGTGAATATCCTTCGACGTCATCATATCCAAATGTGACGTCTTGAAATTTCCCGTTTTGATCCGCGACGATTATAGAAACGACCGTGGCTCCGAAATCGGTAATCTTCACGGTCATGCCGTTCCTATTTTCGAGCGTATAAATGTGTGCTTCCCGCCCGTCGGAAAGCCTGCCGAATAAGAGCTTCTGAATCACTTACATCACGATTTACGTTGAGTAATGAGGTTTTATGAGATTGTTGTTTGCTTCTGGGTGTCTCCAATCCTCTTTGCGAACTCTACAGTCAGTCTTATCCCTTCGTCGAGAGCCACTATCGGCTCTCAGCCCAGGAGACGCTTTGCCCTCAAGGCGTCAATCACGCTTCGCATCTGCTCGCCGGCTTTCGCGGGGGCATGCTTCTCCTCTGCTGATGAGCCGATTGCAGACTTAAGCCGACCGAACAATGTGTTCACATCCGTCTCCTTCCCCGTCCCTATGTTGAAAATTTCCGGATTCTCATACTTCAAGGCGAGAAGGTTAGCGCGAACGATGACGACGTACGTGTAGTCGCGAGTCTGTTTGCCGTCACCGTTGATGACCGGCTGCTTGCCCTTCAACATCTTGTCGGTGAAAATCGCGACCACGCCCGCCTCACCATGCGGGTTCTGTCTCGGACCGTACACGTTCGCGTAGCGAAGCACCACATACTTTAATCCGTGCACTGCATG
This sequence comes from uncultured Bacteroidota bacterium, assembly GCA_964603995.1. Lineage (GTDB taxonomy): Bacteria > Bacteroidota > Ignavibacteria > Kryptoniales > JAKASW01 > JAKASW01. Next base: position 19,547 of record CAZRXH010000033.1, read on the forward strand.
ATAGAAGAACAGGTACTTTTCCACCGCCAGCTTTGCATTTCCGTAAGGCGACAAACACTTCATGACCTTCGTTTACGTAGGCGTCCACGATATTCGAGCCGATGAAATAGACCAGCCCGATTATTATGAAAAGGAAGCCCCACCAGATTCCGAAATGGAGATCCTCGAGGACAATCAGTCTTACGAAGCTCGGATGATAGCCGGGGACCGGACTCGAACTGCTTAAGCAAATGACCCCATTCCTGTGTCAGGAAGTCGCCAACATATTTCCACGCCGATCGGTTTCATTCTCCTTGTTTATAATGCGCCGCAGGCACTTCCCTTAGCCTTTCGGCCGCCGCTTCGGCGGTAATGTCTCTCTGCGGATTTGCCATCATCTCATATCCTACCATGAACTTCTTCACGGTCGCAGACCTCAGAAGCGGCGGATAGAAGTGCATGTGAAAATGCATCTCCGCATGATCGCCGCCGTCCGTCGGTGCCTGGTGGATCCCCGAAGAGTACGGGAACGATACTTCGAACAGGTTGTCGTATCTTACCATGACGTTCTTCAATGCCGAGGCGAAATCGTTCACTCCGGCTTCGTCGAGATTGGCAAGACTGGCGAGATGTCCTTTCGGCACAATCATTACCTCGAACGGCCAGGATGCCCAGAAAGGCACGACAGCCGCAAACCTCTCGTTCTCATAAATCAACCGCTCACGCGCCTTCAGCTCGATGTCAAGGTACTCGCACAGAAGACATTTCCCCTCCTCGCGATGGAATGTCTCGAACCGTGCTATCTCCTTCGACGGCTCTACAGGCACCGAACTCTCCGCCCAGACCTGGCAATGCGGGTGCGGGTTGCTGCATCCCATCAACTCGCCCTTGTTCTCGAAAATCTGCACATGGTTCACATCCTCGAGAGCTCCGAGGCTCTCGTATTCGTGCTTCCACACTCGCACAACGCCGCGGATATCGTTTTCCTCCATTTCCGCCAGCGTAAGATCGTGTCTCGGCGAAAAGCATATCACACGGCAGATACCTCGCTCCGATTCGGCACGTACGATCCCTCTCTCGTCGTACTCTACCTCCGGGGTCTCGTGCGATAAACTGCTGAAGTCGTTGTCAAACACGAACGTAGAAGTGTAATCGGGATTCCTGTTCCCGTTCGCCCTTGTATTTCCAGGACACAGATAGCAGGAAGGATCGTACCGGTGGCGGCGCGGCTCCGGAAGTTTTTCTACTTTCCCCTGCCATGGTCTTTGAAGCCTGCCGGGTGCTACGAGTATCCATTCTCCCGTAAGCGGGTTAAATCGTCTATGAGTGTCCTTTAAAAGATCATGCATTATTTTTGCGTCTGAGTTTATTCAACACATTAAAACATAACTGACTGCCGTTCGGAAGGCGTTTCGCCGGGAAGAGAGATGAAAACAGAGCGGTGGGTCGGCTCTGCACCCCTCCGTCCTATCGATCGTGACAGGACCGGAGAATCTATGAATCTCCGCCCATGCTGCGGCGGGCAAATCAGGTTATGAAATTCAGTCGGGGACCACGTCTGTGCCGGGCATAAGGACGCATTCATACAGTTGCGGAGTCTTGCCCGTCTCCCTGGCGTAGGACTCACGTATTTTCTCCCTGAACTCCACCAATGAATCGCGTCCCACAACGTTGAGTGTACATCCGCCGAACCCGCCTCCCATCATCCTCGCACCGAGCACTCCGTCAATCTTTGATGCTGCGTCGACGAGCACGTCAAGTTCCGTGCAGCTCACCTCGAATTCGTCTCTCAAGCCCCGGTGTGATTCGTACAGAAGTTCTCCGAACTTGGAATAGTCGTCCTGTCTCAAGTACTCGCTGCCAGAATCTACACGAGCATTCTCCTCGACCACGTACCTGCACCGTTTATAAACCGTGCCTCCCAACTCGTTCTCGTGTTCCTGCAGCATCTCAAGATTAACGTCCCTGAGACTCCGGACCTGGGGCAGGTATTTCCTGACGATCTTTACTCCCGCCTCGCATTGCTGCCGGCGCAGATTATACTCGGACGATGCCAGGCTGTGCTTGACACCGGTATCGCATAGTACAAACTTCAGATCTTTTCTGACAAACGGAATGTGCTCATACTCTAGGCTCCTGCAGTCAAGATGCAGCGCCGAATCTCCCTTGCTCAACAGATTAGCAAACTGATCCATGATTCCGCATCTGACTCCGACAAATTCGTTCTCCGACCGCTGGGCAAGCTTGGCGAGGTCGGTTCGCTCTATGCCGAGTCCGTAGATACCGTCGAGTGCAAATGCCAGCCCGGCTTCCAAAGCTGCGGACGACGACATCCCGGAACCGATCGGGATATCTCCGGCGAAAACGCAGTCAAAACCATTAATAGAATGCCCGGCTTTGTTGAGTTGATCCACTATCCCTATCAGGTAATTCGCCCACCCCTTGTCCGACTTCGCCGGTCTTCGCGAATCGAAGTTGAAATCATCCTTTAAGTCCAGAGAAGTGATCGTAACTTCGTAGCCGCGCCTCGGCGCCACTGCCAGGTAGATAGCGCGATCTATCGCTGAAGGAAGTACAAACCCTTCGTTATAATCAGTATGTTCGCCGATCAAATTTATGCGGCCGGGCGACCTGACCATAACCATATTGTCGTTGTCGCCGTGCAGCCGTTCGAATTCTCTTCTCACCGAGTTGAATAAATCTGAATGTGGTTCCACTGTCAAATACTCCGAATTAGCCTGAGCGGCTTTATGGTTTAGTTATGCAACAATGCCTGTCAAGTTCTTACCAAAATAGATATGCTTATCAACCGCCTAAAATCACATTGCCTCAGGCGATTCAGGAGGCGATTATTTGAACTTGCTGGTGCAAACTTACGACAGACGCGCTTTCGGGATTGCATTCCAAATTCCGCGAACCCAGTAATAGCTTCCGGATTGGGGTCGTACATAAGTCTAGCCGCAAGCCTCTCAAAATGTCCGAGAGATCTGCGGTCGCCGGTGATTCCGTGAATCCCTTTCGGGAGGGAGACTGTGAGCCCGGCGAACCGTGTACCGGGCTCAGTTTACACCCATCCGCGCTCCGCCTTATTCTCCGACGAGGGGCAAGAGATGCGATTCCCTGGTATCTATTCTCAGCGTCGCCGCCTTCAGCCCGTCGCCGGTCGCCTTCAAGGTGATCTCACCGGGGGTACGATCCGACAAAATCACGACCGCACACTTGCCGTTGAACAGCTTCCGCTGATAGTTTCCGTCTGGATACTTGTCCGGTTCATGGCTGCTCGGATTGCCGTTGCCCACTCCGATAATCATTCCTTGCCCTTCGGCAGTGAAGTGGATCAGGTTATCGGCAGTGGGGACCTCTCTACCGTGCGAATCAAGAACGGTGACTTTGACGACCGATGCACTTTCGCTGTTCGCGCGAATCGTGTCGCGATCTGGGGTGAGCCTGATCGAAACGGGATCGCCGGTAGTCTCTTCCTTGGTTACATACATTTTGCCGTCTCTCCACCCACGCGCCTCAAGCGTTCCCAGTTCGTAATTGACAGTCCACTGCAGATGTGAATCGCGCTTCATGACTTTGGTACCGAGGCTCTTCCCGTTAAGGAGCAGCTCGACGCTGTCGCAGTTGCTGAAGCACCAGACATCAATGGGCTGGCCTTCTTTGCCCTGCCAGTTCCAGTGCGGGAAGATGTGCAGCACTGTCTTGTCGCTCCACCACGACTGGTAATAGTAAAAGTTGTTCTTCGGAAAACCGCATACGTCCATGAGACCGAAATTCGAATTGATGTCCGGCCACCTGTAGGGAGTCGGTTCGCCGCGGTAATCGAAGCCCGTCCACACGAAGCCGCCGGCGAGGTACCTATGCTCGTCGTAGAGTGTCCACCACTGCTCGGCCGTGTTTCCCCATGGCGGCGCATTGACGTCGTAGTCGCTGACATATCCTTTCGCGGTGTCGTTTGCATACTCGCCGCGAGAGGATACCGTGCTCGCCGTTTCAGTCCCTATCAGGGGTTGATCGGGATGCTCCGCGTGATACTTGGCGATGTCGCCGTCGTGGTAATTGAAACCGCGCACGGGAATAACGCTGTTGACGGCATGGTCGTAAGCGCCGCCGTCATTTGCCGCGTAAGTGCATGTCCTCGAAGGATCCAACTCCTTTTGGATCCTCAGCAGGGTCTTCGCTATCCTGACTCCGACCGGTCTGTTCTGCACGCCGCCTTCTTCATTACCGATAGACCACACTATGACGGAAGGATGATTCCGGTCGCGCAGGATGAGACGCTTGAACTGTGAAACGTATTCCGGAGAGCTGTTGAGGAGCCGGTTCTCATCCATCACCATCATCCCGAGTTTGTCGCACGCGTCGAGAAGAGCCGGTGTGGGAGGATTATGACTCATCCTCCATGCATTTGAGCCCATCTCCTTCAATTTCTTGACCCGGAAATACTGGAGCCCATCCGGCACCGCCGTACCTACTCCGGCGAAGTCCTGGTGGTTGCACGTTCCCTTGATCTCCACACGTTTTCCATTGAGGAAGAATCCGTCGTTGCTGGTCCAGCGAAGTGTCCTTATTCCGAAATTCGTCTCAACCCTGTCCACAATTTTCCCGTCGGATTTGACAACCGAGTAAAGCTTATACAAATACGGATGGTCGGGCGACCATAATTCCGGATGGTCCACCTTCAATGTCTGGGTGAAGTTCTTCTTTTCGTACAGCTTAAGACTCAGCCCGTCGCTCGAGACCCGGCCAACCAGCCTTCCGTGCTCGTCGAGGATCAGCGACTCGACGTCAAGTTTTGCTCCGGCTTCCTCCCTGTTGCTGACCTTTGTCTCAATGGCCATCGTCGCTTTGCCTCCACTCAGGGAAGTCGTCCTGATATATGTACCGTAAATCGGTATATGCAGGGGGGGAGTTTCAATCAGCCAGACGTGTCTGTAAATGCCGGCGCCTTCGTAGAACCAGCCTTCATAGTTCGTCGCATTGACGCGAACCACCAAATAGTTTTTTTCGCTATAGTTGATAAAGTTGGTAACATCGAAGGAGAAGGGGGCATACCCGCTCATATTCTTTCCGACAAAATTGCCGTTCAGCCACACTATGCAATCCCTATACACGCCGTCGAATTGTATGACGATCCTTTTACCCAACGACTGTGCCGGAACAGTAAACTCTTTTCTGTACCATCCAATCGACGTCGCGGGATACGCTCCTCCGATGGGCTTGTAACCATGGCTCATAATGGCGAAGTTTCTGACGTCCACAAATGGAAGATAGACCGCCCAGTCGTGCGGCAGGTTCACCGTTTCCCAGGTACTGTCGTTGAACCGGGGCAATGCCGCCCAGGGCCCGAATCCTTCCTTCGCATAAATCTCGCCGGACCCGAAGCCGAAGTCTTCCTTCGGATCCGCTGAATTTCCAAAATGGAATTTCCAGCCGTAATCCATAAGGAGTTTCTGCCTGACGATCGGGGCATTCACATCGGCAATTTCAGACTTTCTAGCCTGAGCTCCGAATGCCGAGAGAACTCCGATGGAAAGGACAGCCAATGACGTACAAATCTGTCGAATCATTTCAGTACTCCGTTAGTTTTGTTTTTCGAAAAAAAACTCATCCCGATATCAGCGGTCGGAAGCCTAACATCCAAGGCTCGCCCGATTCCGCTGTCCCTCAACTGCAGCCGCTCTTGGTTCACTTCGGTTCCTTTTCTGTTGACTGATTGCTTAAACATCGGATTCCATAAACTTCCGGTTATAATCGATGAGACGCTCTTGCCGTGCACCGGATGCGTCGCTATCAAAGATTCGTTGGCCATCTTCCCGCGTCTCAAAGGAGGACAATAATACGGGGCAAACCACGGCTACTGTTGAGAACGTGCATCCACTCAATCCAACAGCCAGCCTGCGTCAACGACAAGGTTGTGCCCGGTTGTAGCTCTGCTGGAATTGGACAAAAGAAAAAGGACGTGGTTGGCAATATCCTCGGGTTGTATTTTTATTTCCAAAGACTGTTTGGAGAAAAGATTGGTTAATTGCTTCTTGTCTTTCTCCTTGTCATCCGTGTCGAAATACTC
>CAZRXH010000033.1:25698-31154 GCA_964603995.1 uncultured Bacteroidota bacterium
AAAGATTGGTTAATTGCTTCTTGTCTTTCTCCTTGTCATCCGTGTCGAAATACTCCTTCTTCTGGCGTTCAGTGAAAATCCAGCCGGGTGAGATGCAGTTGATGCGGATCCCCTCTCTTCCCAATTCCCTGGCGAGCCCTGCTGTCAAGCCGATGATTCCGGCCTTGCTGGCGGAATATATGCTTCTCCCGGAGACACCCAACCTGTAATTGATTGAAGATATATTGACAATGCTTTTCCCCTCCCCGTTCCTCAACATCTCAAGTGAAGAGCGGATACAGAGATAGTATCCTCTCAGATTGAGATCGACAACATCGTTCCAGCGTTTTGCATCTCCGTCGGCGAGCGAAATTATCGGGTCGACGCCTGCCACGTTCACGAGGTAATCGATCGATTCAGTCTTCATGTTGATAGAATCGAAACTCTTTTCTATTTCTTCTGCCGATTGCAGGTTGCAGGCATAGTGGTAATAGTTCGGGTGATCGATCGTAGCATCACTGCAATCAATCCCGATTACTCTTGCCTTTTGCTCCAGCAACCCGGCAGAAGCAGCTCTTCCGATTCCATGGGAAGCACCCGTGACTACAGCGAGTTTTCCGGTTAAATCCTCAAAGACCATGGCTGTTTCTTACATTTTGCATATTCTCGCCTGAGAATAACCTGTAATACAATAAGCCGATGATATTCTTTGGTACGTTCAAGTTGTAAGCCTTATGGTCATCTCGCCTGTATTACAGCAACGCTCTTCAATATGTTTCCGGAAGCCGCGGTGAGCGTAATCCGTCCCGACCGGTTGTCGCTTTCGACAGCAACCATGCATCTTCCCTGGTAAGCGTCGCGCTGATCCGGCTGGTAGCTTTTTACGTCGTAGTCGTTGCCGTTCTCCGTGCCCAGTATCCTGCCGTTTCCTTCGACCCTGAAGGTGAGCAGGTTGTCGGCATCCGGCACAACGTTGCCTTCCTTGTCTTCGACAAGCACTTTCACGAGAGATACGTTCCCGGCGCGGGCTCTTATTATTGACTCGACTGGCAGCAGTACGATCTTGTACGGGGGACCGGAAGTGCGCAGCTCATCTGTTGCAACAGTCTTGCCTCCATCTTCCGCTACGACTTTCAACACGCCCGGCTGGTAATTCACCTCCCACGAGAGCACCGGAACGCTCTGCGCGGCACGTTCCTTGGCTCCCAGCGATTTGCCGTTTAGAAACAGCTCGGCCTTCGTGGAGTTGGTGAAGCAGACCACCGTGACCTTCTTTCCCTTCGGCCAATTCCAGGAATCCACCAGATTCATCCTACGGCCCGTGGTATCTCTTTCCACGACCGATACGTGAACGACAGGCTTGTCGGTCCAGAGGCTCTGGCGGAAATAATATGTCGGCTTCCTGAAGCCGGCGAGATCGATCAGTCCGTCACCGTTGCACCTGTCCGGAAATTTTCCCGCTTCACCGAGATAGTCGACGCCGGTCCACAAGAATTCGCCGGCTACGTATGGATGGTCTCTGACCGCGGCCCATTCACCGAAGGACTGACCGTTTTCGCTCGCAAACATTTTTCTGTGCGGATATTCAGCGTGATCTCTTTCGTAATATGCTTCCATGTAATTGTATCCGACGACATCGAACAGGCTTGCCAGGCCGGTGCTGTCTGATTGCGGAATATCTGCCAGTGCTGCCGTGACAGGCCGTGTAGTGTCCAGGCTCTTCACCGTTTTAATCAGCTCCTTTGCTATCGGGAGGAGTTCCGTGGCAGGAGGTCTCCAGCCTTCATAATAAGGATCCTTCGGGTCGGCGTAGGGATCGTTTGGAGAGTCGACCTCATTCCCGATGCTCCACAGAATGACGGACGGGTGATTTCTGTCCTGAATTATCATATCGGACAAATCCGTGATTCCCCACTTTTTGAAGTGCTCGTGATATCCGTACAAATCGTAATAAATATTCAGGCCCTTCGACAGGTCACTCTTTCCGACGTTCCAGCCCTTCAGCCATTTCTTTTTACCGAGCGCCCATTCATCGAACGCTTCCTCCATGACGACGAATCCCATCCGGTCGCACAAGTTGAGAAACTCCGGGCCGGGCGGGTTATGGCTGGTGCGTATTGCGTTCACTCCCATTTCCTTGAGGAGTTTGAATCTCAGTTTCCAGACATTCAGCGGGACCGCCGTGCCGCTGATATCGCCGGCGTCGTCGTGCAGGCAGACTCCCTTGAGCTCGAGATGTTTTCCGTTTATGAAGAAGCCGTTGTCGGCGCTGAATCTTATGCTCCTGATCCCGAATGGGGTCCTATAGTCGTCGACCACCTTTCCGTTCTGCTTCAGGTGGTTTATCGCCGTATAGATGTACGGACTCCCGGGGGACCACAAATGCGGATCGGAAACCTTCATCGTCTGTTCGAAGTCGTAACCGCCGTCTTTCGGAACTTCATGGCTCGTCTCCACGACGCCGACGACATGTTTGTTCTCGTCAAGTATCGTGGTTGACAATGTAATATTTTCAGCTTCGCCTGTTTCGTTGCGGACATAGGTCTTTTCGGACACTGTCGCCGCTTTGGGAGTGATGTCGGGCGTTGTAATGAACGTCCCCCATTCCTTGATATGAACCTTGTCGGTAACGATGAGCCAGACGTCGCGGTAGATTCCGGATCCGCTGTACCAGCGTGAGTCGGCATCCTGTGAATGATCCACCCGAACGGCAATGACGTTCTCGCTCTTCCCGAATTTCAGGTAGGGAGTGAGATTATATCTGAACCCTATGTAGCCATACGGACGCCTGCCGAGAAAATGGCCGTTGATCCACACTTCGCTGTTCTCGTAGACGCCGTCGAACCTGACGGAAATCTTCTTCCCCCGGTAGCGGTCAGAAATCCTGAAAGTTTTCCTGTACCAGCCGATGCCTCCCGGCAAATAAGCCTGGCAACTCGGGCTGTTCTTGTTGAAAGGTCCCTCGATGCTCCAGTCGTTGGGCAATTCGATATCCTTCCATTTCGAATCGTTGAAGTGCGGCTTCTCCGCACCTTTCAGGTCACCCTTGAAGAACTTCCATCCCAGATCGAAGTTTTCGGTCACCCGGACAGGTTCCTGTGCCTGACAATATGAAACGGAGAAATCGAAAGTGCAGAACAGAATCGCGAAAAGAAGAAGATGCGTCCTCGAAATTACTTTTGAAAGACATTTCAGCCCATCGCCTGCGATCCGGTCGAATGATCCGATCGCATTCCTTGTCTGCAGTCCATTTAATATTAGGTTTGTCATCTCTTTCCTTTTTGTTTCGGGAATTTGATTTTTGCCGATATGAAAGCTGAGATTATTTTAAAACGATCATTTTCTTCGTCGCACTGAATCTCCGGCCATCCGCGCCGACCGCATCCATCCGGTAAAAGTATACGCCGCTCGGCAATTGCGACGCGTCGAACATGACAGTATGAGCGCCCGCGTCCTCTCTTCTGTTCACGAGTGTTTCCACTTCCCTCCCTAGAACGTCGAAGATCCTCAATGTCACGTGGCCGGCCGACGGCAGGTTGTACGAAATTACTGTTGACGGATTGAACGGGTTCGGATCATTCTGGTAGAGCACAAAGCCGCCGAGATTATCGGGTGATTCCCGGACAGTGGTCAGGCTTGGCTGATAGATCTGGACACGATCCGGCACCACATTTATGTCCGTGCTGTTCGGATTCTTCAAGCCGGTCACTGCCAGCTTGAACGTGTGGATTTCCGAAGAAAGTACCGGACTCGTCCACATCAGCTGATCCCCGGCTCGAACCGGAGAATAGAAGTCTATATCGGTATCTGGTCCGCCATCTATCGATACCGCGCCGATCCCGTGCTTTGTGTCCTTGACGCCGTAAAACCTTATCTGTGTTCCTTCGAACTCGACCGTCACATAGTCGCCGACGGTGTGGTCCCATGAATTGCTGGGGTCGTACGCGGTCGGAGCGCAGGTGGCGCAATGGCTCCAGCCGCTCCCGACATAGTTGAACTGGTCGATGCCCGAACCTTCGTCTTCGTCATCGATCGAGATCCAGCCACTCCCCGGTACGGGGGTTACCGAGAAGTTATCGAAATCGGCATTCTGCCATTTACTTACCATCAGACCCACCTGACCTATACCGTAAGAGTTGTCCGTTACGCGCGCGACCAGGCTCGAATCGATGAATGCTTCGATAGTATCTCCGCTCATACTCAGGGCCAGGTTGTGCCACGTGTTCAAACTGAAAGACGAAGTCCCGGAAGCCAGCCGGGTATCGGTGCCTGACATGTCCTCTTTGAAAAGGCTCCAGGAACCGCTGTCGGATATCTGCAAGTGATAACCCTGAGATGCTCCCGATTGCTGCGACTGGGAGTTCAATCGTCCCACGAGCTCAACGTATCCGGATTGTTCGAGCAGTGCATCTACACTGACCTTGTAATTAGTCCACCCGGGATCACCCACAACAACAAGCGGTGCGGTCGGCGATCCCCCGGGCCATTCGATCGGTGGAATCGTGATTTGCTGTCGGAGACACATCCCTTTCCGTCCGTCACGTGCGCTGTCTACTTCGAAAGCTCCCTGTACTGAGTCGAAATATCTGGGTATCTGACCGACCGTGTCTTCGTCGAAGTTCTCCGTGTAAGGCAGGCCCAGCATCGCGGCCGGCGGCGACGTTGCGGTTCCTTTTCCCTGCCCGGTCGTGGTACTGAGAGTGTAGACATATCCGGGCTGGAATGTCACTGTGTAACTCCCGCTGTCGGGAGTTATGGTGCTGTCTTGCACGAAGTAGTCAGCAGGATCGGATGAATTCAGGTTCGTTGACCAGACATGTACCACTTTATCCGCGGGGGGGCCGCCTGTCACGGTAAAGGTCGCAGTCTGCGGAGTGGTCGGATCCATGGTCTCCACAATGATGCTGTAGTCGCTGTCGTCGGGAGATTTCAGCGTGACATAGCTTCCGTTGTAGCGGCTCCCTCCGAAATATCCACAGGCAGTGTCAATATACTGCCACCCTATCTTTGTGAACTGCGCCGTCTGCGCCATGACCCAGATATTTTTCCCGACGTGGTAGTAGCCCGACCACGGTTCATCCGCAAGCATGAGTCCGTTGCTGTAATCGGGCAGCGTGCGGTACCATGAACAAATCAGGCTCCAGTTTATGTACGCCGTGATTCTGCTGTCGATGTAGTCCCGGTTGATCGAGCGGGCAAGAGCAATCGCTCCCGCATCGTAATTCTGGGCCTCGCCTTCGCTCGTCCATATCGGCATATTCAATCCTTCGGCGAGGGGTGCATACGCGCTGTCGAAACAATCTTCCTGGGGAGTCCTCCACCCACACGGGTGGTGGACCCCAATGATGTCTACGGCAGCCCGGAAGGCCGAATCACTCGCAAGCGCGCCAACCACTTGCCATTCGTCGTCGGCAGCTACTATTTTCGTCGTTAGTCCGTTCGCAATCAGTGCCTTCTTCAAGTCTTCAAACCACGCG
>CAZRXH010000034.1:0-5132 GCA_964603995.1 uncultured Bacteroidota bacterium
GGAGTTCTTTCGTTGCTCCAGTGTTCGCGTTTATCAGGAAGACATCGTCGTACTCGCCTGTCTTTGAAGCCACGGCTATTTCGCCTCCATCGGGCGACCATGCGATGCCAGGAGTCAGGAGGTGCAGCTCTTCAAAATTCGCTGATCTGCTTCCCTTTACAAGTGTCCGAATTGTCCGACCTGTAACTGTTGACACGAGGACAACATCGAAGTATCCGGTCCGGTCTGTAATGAATGCAATCTTATCCCCGTTTGGAGAGATGACAGGACTTGTATTATAGACACTACCGTCCTTTCGGTGGTCCGTCACGCGCTCAGCGAAACTCGCAAGAGACTCTCTCTCCCCTACTTCCGGGAAGTATACTTTGCGGTTGTACTTCTGCCAGGCGTCGGAAAGCTGGTCCACGTCCAGACCGATTGCTCTTTCAAACCCTTTGTTGACGCTGTGAGTAGCAAGAACCGCGTTTACAACTTCTCCCACTTTCTGGTGGCCGTACTTTTCGTTTATGTAGTGCCAGACGGACTCACCTCCCCTGTAACAGAGATAGCCTTCGAGGTAGTTTATCGGCGGCATGTAACTGTTGACCGTGGCATCGATCAGGAATTGATCTGAGTTGACTTCCCAGTGATTAAGCGACTGGTACTCTGCCATTCCCTCATTGAACCAGGTTGGAATCTGGAAAGTAATATTGTGCTCGATTATGGACTGGATAGAACCGCCGTAAAACATCTCATCGAAGACAGCATGGACAAGCTCGTGGTGAGTGACATGCCTCATCAGGCTGAGACTTCCCTCCCATGGAAGCACCACCCTATTCTTATATAGTTCCGTCACACCGCCTGTCCCTTCCTCCAGATATTCAGGGATAATATTGTTCTGTTGAAAATCATTGTGAGAATTGAAGACCGCTATGTTGATTCTCTTGTTGATCTGGTAGTGAAAGCTGGTGCAGATCGAGGTAAGCGAGCTTTCCGCTTCCGCGGCGACAAACTGGGCGAGATCATATCCGCCTTTTGTGAAGTAGACGTTGAAATGTGGCGATTCGATGTATTCCCACTTGAAATCGACATAGTGGACTTTGTTTTTGCCGAAGTCCTGCGCCGAAAGCGGGTACACAAACGCAAGAATAATAATGGCAAGCAGAAGCTTTCTCATGGTAATCCTTCAGGTTAGATGGGTCGACTTTCAGAATCTCTCAATACAGAAGACTTGTTCATGACGGTGATGGAAACATCTCGTTGCGGCGAGGCCCTCCGGTCAGGATGAAGGGAATCAGTCGGTTGAGCGATCAAGCCGTGACGAGTCTCCGGAGGGCCGGTACACTTTCCGGTGTTTCTGACAAAAAGGCCTCTTAGGGCACGCAAATGCGTATAACGCCCTCCTCTTTTTTTGCAATTCACTCCCCGATGAGTCAAGCAAAAGGTCAAGGTACATCACGTAATCTAACAGGCGAATGCTCAAAACAGTTTCTGATTCGTCAATTCAATTAGACGCAGAAGATTCTGAAGGGTAAAATGCGCGTTCGCCAGCAACTAATTTCATTTACCTCATCGCCACTTTCAATGTGTCAATTTTTCTGCCGTCTGAACGCAGAATCTGGAATTCAAGCTTTCCTACCTTGAATACTTCCCCCCTGGAGGGGATCCTGCCAAGGCTGGAGACAACTAGTCCGGCAACGGTTGTGAAGTCTCCTTTCGGTAGTCTCGTTCCAAGTGCGCTCTCGACCTCTGAAATCTCCGCGTTGCCTTGCAGGATATATTGTCGGTTACCGACGATCTTGATCTTCTCCTCACTCGCCCAGATTGCGACATCTCCGAGGAAGAGCTCCATGACATCCGACGATGTCACCAGCCCGGAGGTACCGCCAAACTCATCGATCAAAATGGCTACATATACTCTCTCTGTCCTGAACTCATCAAGCAAATCAATCACCGAGATGTTCTCCGGCACAAATAGCACGTCGCTCACCAATTCGTCGACGCGCTCGACGTCCCTGAAAATGTCCTTTGCATAGACGACCCCGACCACGTTGTCGATAGTGGAGTCGTACACTATCACCTTGGTTTTTCCCGTCTTCTCAAATATTCCACGGAGCTTCCCGATCCGCATCCCGATCCTGGTCGCCACGATACCGGTTCGCGGGATGGCTATGTTCCGCACCGGTACGGATGCATTCTTGAGGAGCCTGCGAATCATATCCGATTCTATCTTGTCGAGATAACCGCTGCTGACGGTGCTTCCAAGAAATCGGTAGACATCCCTTCTTTGGAACATTAGCGCTCTCGAAGATGAAGGAGACTGAAACAAGGTGCGAGCAATGAACGCCGAGCCACTCGCAGTTATTCTCACCAAAGGCCTGGTTATCATTGCAAACGCCTTCACAAAGGGGAGGAGGAGTCTTGCGGTGGATTCGGGGTTCTCGACGGCAACGCTCTTCGGGACAAGTTCACCCAGTATGAAGCCGAAGGCCGTCGTGAAGGTGATGACCACCGGCAAAGCAATTCGCATCGTGCCGTGGAACAACATCTCAGCAACGGAGGAGAACACTGTGACAAACAGATTGCTCGCCACGACTACTGTTGCGAAGAAAACCTCGTTGTTCTGAAGAAAATAGAGAATCGATTTAGATTTGATTCCGGATGGAAGGTCCACGATGAGTGCAACCTTGTCCGCAGAAACGAATGAGGTCTCCGCCGCAGCAAACAGCGCCATAGACGCAAGTGATATGACCAGGATGACTAGTTCGCTCATCACAAGTTCAGCAGAGACCCGGCGATCAATTCCACGGCGAAGTACCGGATGACACTTTCGAATTGACGTGACATATCAGCTCGTTTCAATTTTCTTCTTCCTGTCGCGGATCCTATCGGCAATGACAACCGCCGCCATGACAACGGCCGCCGCCGTCACATCGATCAGGAAATCTTTCATTTCTTCCGACCGTCCCGGAGTGAAGGATTGATGATATTCGTCGCTCGCGCCGTACAACACGACAAAGATGAGCGCGAAGATGGGACTGAACCCACTCAAGAGCCGGCTGTAGTCCTGATGCTTGAGCGCCCTGTACGTGAAGTAGTAGAGCACACCAAATAGAAGCGAATGAGCTACGAGATGGGCATCCGGGAATTCCATTGGCTGAAAGGTGGATCCCGGCATGGATGACAGCGTGAATATGACTGCCATCCAGACTAATGCTGGCAGGTAGAACTTCACGAAATCAGGCAATCCTCTCAAATTCACGGACTTCTCCATTAGCTATTCTCCTGAATGCCTGTGGCAACTCCTCAATGACATCCGTGGCAATGAGGGAATAAACTCCCTTTGACTCAAGCGCTATGTCGCCGGAAACACTGTGGAGATATGCTCCCGCAATTGCGGCATCAACAGGGCTGAGTTTCTGAGCGAGCAAAGCAGCGATTATTCCGGTGAGGACGTCGCCCGTCCCGGCAGTGGCCATCCCCGGATTTCCGTGAACATTTACAAATACTCTCCCCTCCTTCGACGCGACAACAGTCGGCGCTCCTTTGAGGACTAGCGTCACGTTATTGCCTCTCGCGTAGCCGCGGGCCAATTCGATCCTATCTTTTGCGATCTCTTCAGCGGAGAATCCCGTGAGCCTGCTGAATTCGCCATGATGGGGCGTCATGATGATGTCGGCACGGGTTTCGTGGAGCACGTCCGGTTGGTCAGCAACGGCATTCAGTCCGTCTGCGTCGAGAACGATTTTCCCCTCGTAGTTCTTCACTATCTTGGCGACAAGCTGAGCGGTCTCACGATTTCTCGACAGCCCCGGACCCATAACCAGCACATCCGCCCATTCAAGATTCCTTTGCACCTGCAGGAGAACAGCGAGCGAAAGCGACCCGTCACTTGTCTGGGGGAGAGGCACGGTCATAACCTCGGTCAGTTGAGAGGCGTAAACCTGGTTCAACTCGGACGGAACGCCGAGTACAACTGCGCCTGCGCCAGCCCGCATAGCGGCCTGTCCTACCATTATTCCCGCACCTGTCAGACCGACGGAGCCTACAAGTCCAAATACTTTGCCGACTGCGTGTTTGTACGTCTCTGCTTTTCTCCTCGGCAGCACATTTCTGACGTCATCCGAGGTAATAATGAAAGTGTCAACTTCTTCCAACGCGCCCAGTTCAACAGGCAACCCGATGTCAATCACGAAAAGCTTCCCAGAAATTTCCCTTCCGTCGTTCATTAACAGGCCGCGTTTCAAATGTCCCATCGTCGCGGTCGCCACTGCATGAGGAGAGGCGCCAATGACTGCACCGCTGTCGGAATTCAAACCGCTTGGCACGTCCACAGCGATAACGGGCGTACTAGTACCTGCCATCAACTGAATCGCCTTTTTCGCCTTCTCTCTCGGTTCATCCTTCAGACCCGTTCCCAGTACAGCATCCAGGACAAGGTCGTAGTCGTTCAGTGAAAGCGAGTCCGCTGCGCTGTCAAATTCTTCAATCTCTATGTTAGGATTCTCTGCTGAAAGCCGCTTCAGCTTCTCAAAAAAGATCTTGGCATCCCCTGCAATCTCGTCTGCAGTTCCGATAAGGACAACCTTGACGTGAGCGCCCATCTGTGCCATGTAAAACGCAGCCCCGAACCCGTCACCGCCGTTGTTTCCCTTCCCGCAAAGCACCGCTATTCGCTTGCCACCGAGCTCACCCAGAAGATTCCTGGCAACCCTGGCTAATCCAAGACTTGCCTTATCCATCAGAGCTTCGCCGGTGATCCTGCCGCTTTCGATTGCCTCGCGGTCGCACCTCCTCATCTCTTCTGCTGTCAACAAGTATTCCATATTGACTCCCATTGAAGATAAAGAAGGCCGCCCCAAAATGGAAGCGGCCGGCAAAATTCACAAGATAGCCCCTCAAAAATCAGAAAAGTTTCTCCGTCAAAGCAACAATCTGTCCCGGAGTCAACCCGAGCTCGATTATCGCAGCGGCCGCAATAATCAACGCGGTGGCCCCAATTTTTGATATCGCCACCGACGTGCTGCTTGCGGGCAGCTCTTTGAAGTACATGTTGACGACTACGCTCAGATAGAAGTAAACTGAGACGACGCTCGCGAGAACACCGACTATCGCCAGCCAAGTCATGTTTGCCGATACTGCGGACGCGAACA
>CAZRXH010000034.1:5232-30601 GCA_964603995.1 uncultured Bacteroidota bacterium
GATATCCCATAAAGGAAAAACCCAGTGGCAAATGCACCGAGAAGGAAATATTTCAGAGAAGCCTCGTTCGACTTCGCATTCTTTCGATCGAAGCCTGCGAGTACATAAAGGCTTATCGACATTAGTTCCAAACCGAGGAACAAAACCATCAGATCGCGTGCACTTGCCATCAACATCATCCCGACTGTGGCGAAGACGACCAGTGAGTAATATTCCCCAAAGTGTACCCCCTCCTTCTCGAGATAGGACTTCGAGAGGAGCACGCTCAAGGCCGCACTCAGGGCAAACACCACCTCGAAGAACGCGGGGAACCTTCCAGTGAACACCATCCCGTTGAATGCCGTACCTGAAGCATTGTACGTGTTGACAGTAAGGAATCCGGTTATCACAAGCCCGACAAGTGTGAGCCAGTAAGCCACATTGGCCGGCTTTTTCAAAGTCGCATCTACGATAAGCAAGAGCAATGAGTACGCACTCAAGAACAGAATCGGGCTAACCGCAATCACATCGCTATAATTGAAGGACATCATCTTCCTCTCGACAGGAAATTATACAGATCACTCAAGACAGGTCTGGCGGGCGTCATCGTTGCAACATGGTAAGAGAGCCCACCCTCGCCTTCGTCATCGTGTCCACTAAAGCCTTGACCGCCGGCTCGCTCTTCGACAGAAAAGTGTTGGGATGAACTCCAATCCAGACTATGAACACGACGATCACAGCAAGCACAGCGAACTCTCTGAAGTTCAAATCCTTGATCTTCTCATTTTCCGGTTTGTCCACCGTCTTGAAGAAAACACGTTGATACATCCAGAGAAGATAAACCGCGGCAAAGATGACTCCGCTCGCAGCGACGATGGCGTAAGCAGGTGATCCCAGGAAATCACTTTTGAACGAACCTACCAATATCAGGAACTCACCTACAAACCCGTTCAGACCGGGCAGACCGACCGACCCTAGCATCGCAATCATGAAAAACGTAGCCAGCATCGGGACAGTCCTCGCAAGCCCGCCGAAATCGCTGATCAACCTTGTGTGGCGCTTGTCGTATAACATCCCGACCAGAAGGAACAACGCTCCTGTCGTCAGTCCGTGATTTACCATCTGGATGACGGAGCCCTGGATAGACTCCACCGTTATCGCGAAGATACCGAGGACAACAAAGCCGAGGTGTGCCACTGAAGAGTACGCGACCAATTTCTTCAAGTCCTTCTGGACCATCGACACGAAGGCACCATAAATAATGCCGATGATGGCGAGTATTGCCATCAGGGGAAGAAACTTGAACGCAGACTGCGGAAATAGCGGCAGAGAGAAACGGAGGAGACCGTAGGTTCCCATCTTGAGGAGAACACCGGCCAGAAGAACGCTGCCCGCCATCGGCGCCTCGGTGTGCGCATCGGGGAGCCATGTGTGGAGCGGGAAGATCGGAACCTTGATCGCGAAGCTCAACGTGAAGGCAAGGAACATCCACGTCTGCACGCCGATCGGAATTGTCGGCGCTATACTGTACAACTCTACCAGATTTGTCGTGAACGTCCCACCGGGAAGCGTGCCGGCGTAGTAGGCGAGCCAGATGATTGCCACGAGCATGAGCAGGCTGCCGACCATGGTGTAAAGGAAAAATTTCACCGCGGCGTAAACACGGCGCTCATGTCCCCAAATACCGATGATGAAATACATCGGCACGAGCATCGCCTCCCAAAAAATGTAAAACAGGAACAGGTCTAGCGATGAGAAGACTCCGAGCATTCCGACTTCGAGCAGGAGTACGAAGAAATTGAAACTCTTGATTCGCTTGTTAATCGACGACCACGATGCAACAAGAGCTATGAGCGTGAGAAATGTCGTCAGGACAATCATCAGCAGCGAAATGCCGTCGATACCAAGATGATAAGCCACGTTGATGCTGGAAATCCACGGCACATACTCGACGAACTGGAAAGCAGGTGCCGCCACATCAAACTTGAGATAAAGCACGACCGACAGCACGAATGTAATTGCTGCGAATAAGATGGATACGCTTTTCACAAGCTTGTCGCCGCGTATCAGCAACAATATGAGAGCACCTACGAGCGGCGTGAATATTATGTACGATAATAAGTGTGTTAGGAACATTTCGTCGTTCTCTTGTTACTTTCCGAAGGATCCCACAGACAAGATCAGGTATCCAACCATTATGATTATACCGATTACAAATGCAAAAGCATAGTTCTGGACTAGACCGGTCTGTATTCTGCGAAAGGCTCTGCCGAAGAACCTGATGATCTTTCCCGTGCCGTTCACAGAGCCATCTATCATGACTTCGTCGACTCCGTGCCAGAGGTATCTGTCACTCACATAGACCAGCGGCTTGACGATGACGGCCTGATATATCTCGTCGATGTAGTACTTGTTCAACAGAATGTCGTACAAATCCCCGACTCCCTTTCTGAGCTTAGCTGAGAGTGCGGGTTTCTTGAGATAGGCAATGTAACCCAAATACACGCCGCCTGCTGCAAGAATCACCGAGATCGCCATCAGGAGATATTCAGTCGAAGTATTCATGAAAAAGAGCGACGGCAGTCTCGACTGTGCGTTTTCAAAAACCGGTTCGAGAAATCTATCGAATGTATCTCCCCCTCCCAGGGACGTTGGGATCCCGATCCATCCGCCGATGACCGATAGTATGCCGAGCACCCACAATGGGATCAACATCGTCTTCGGCGCATCGTGGACATGGATATGATGAACGTCGAATCTCGGTTTACCTTCAAAAGCCATGATGAAGAGTCTGAAAATATAGAAGGCAGTAAGGAAGGCCGTTAAAGCGCCGATCAACCATAGTATGAAAGATGCACCGTAGGCTTTCCCGAGTATCTCATCCTTGCTGAAGAAACCGGCGAATGGCGGAATCCCCGATATCGCAAGGCACGCCAGGAGGTACGTCTTGTACGTCCCGGGCATCATGCTCTTCAGCCCTCCCATGTTGCGCAAGTCCTGATTTTCGTGAAGGGCGTGTATGATGGCCCCTGCACCGAGGAACAGAAGAGCCTTGAAGAAAGCATGAGTCATGAGGTGAAATATTCCCGCCCCGAATGCGCCAACTCCCAGAGCAAGGAACATGTAACCGAGCTGACTTATGGTCGAATAAGCCAGCACTTTCTTAATGTCATTTTGAACAAGCGCCATCGTCGCGGCATACAGAGCCGTCAGTGCGCCGACCACCGCGACCGTCGTCATCGCTGCTGGGGCAAGAGCGTAGAGGACCGAACTTCTGGCAATCATGTAAACGCCTGCCGTCACCATCGTTGCGGCGTGGATGAGTGCCGAAACCGGTGTGGGACCCGCCATGGCATCCGGAAGCCAGATATACAGAGGTATCTGAGCACTTTTACCGGTCGCACCGATGAATAACAAGATGGCAATCCAGGTTACGGTCGAATCGCCGGTGGCAAAGTGAGCCGATGCGGTGCCGAACACTGTATCGAAATTGAACGTACCGAAATTGGCAAATATCAGGAACATGCCTGTCAGGAAGGCAAAGTCGCCGATGCGATTGACGATGAACGCCTTCATCCCCGCATCGCCAGTCCACGTTATGTTGACTCCCTCGAATTTCCTGTCGTACCAGAATCCGATGAGAAGATAAGAACAAAGACCGACCCCTTCCCAGCCGAGGAACATCAAGAGATAATTGTCGGCAAGAATAAGGTTGAGCATTGCGAAGACGAAAAGGTTCAGGTACGTGAAGAACCTGAAGACCCCCCTGTCTCCATGCATGTATCCAATGGAATAGACATGTATGAAGAAGCTGACTCCGGTCACGACAAGGAGCATCACAATAGACAGTTGGTCGATGAGGTAAGATACGCTGACCGAGAGACTCCCCGCCGCTATCCAACTATAGACATGGACCACATGTCTGCGGGCGTCTGCCGGCTCTCCGAGCATGTGCACGAAAATGAGAATCGCGAAAAGGAAAGAGAGTCCGATGGTGGCGCTTCCGATTGCACCAACGACCTTTTCGCCTAACTTCTTCTGTATCTGGCTGCCGAGGAGTCCATTGATCAGTACCCCGATCACAGGAAAGGCAACGACATATACAACTAAATTCTGCATAATTTATCCTTTGTCGATGACTCCCCACGGGTCTGCAACCTGGTGGGGCCGTTGACGACTCGTTGAGAGGAAGGTACTTTGACCCGGCTGTCCGCAAACGTCTTCAGACCGAGGGTCACCATTTCAGGACATTTACTTCGTCTATGTTTACGGTCAGCTTATTCCGGAACAGCGCGATAATAATCGCGAGGCCAACGGCGGATTCCGCAGCCGCCACGGCGATCACAAAGAATACAAGAATCTGCCCTGCCGGATCTCCCGAATATGCGGAGAAGGCGATCAGTGACAGATTAGCCGAGTTAAGCATCAACTCCACTGACATGAATATAACAATCGCGTTTCTAAGAGTGAGAACGCCCACGACACCTATGATGAATAGTATCGCGCTTAATCCTATATAATATCCTAATGGTATCATTCTATCTCATTCTCCGTCGGAACCTTCAGAAGACTTTTTCTTCGAGAGGTAGATCGCGCCCACTATCGCCGCGAGGAGCAGGATCGAAGTAATCTCGAACGGGAAGAGATAGCCGGCATATAAAGTCTTCCCTATTGATTCAACTGTTCCTATCGATTCAGCATTCGATGACAACGAGGATCCCGAAGTAAAATTCGTGACGTAAAAAAGTATTTCGGCAAGGAGTGCCAGACCCATCAAGAATGCGATCGTCTTCGTGGAATTGAGTTTCCATTTCAGCAGTTTGTCATCACCGAGATTCAACAACATGATCACGAACAAAAACAGGACCATGATCGCACCAGCATAGACCGTAATCTGAATGATGGCAATAAACTGAGCTCTCAGGAAGAGATAGAGAATCGCTATGATGAAGAAATTGAATACCAGGTAAAGTGCACTGGTCACGGGGTTCTTGCGGGTTATCATCAAAATGGCAGATGCGATGGCAGCCACAGCAAGGACAAGAAAGACAATCAGTTCAAGGTTCAACCGTATACCTCTCCGGAGTTATTTCAAGAACGCAAAAAATATAAAATATGAGGCGTAAACAATCAACGTTGAAAGGAAGACCACGATGCTGCACGGGCGACCTTCTCTCGAAATCCTGAAACACTCTCGCCACGACCCGGCTCTAAAGGCTCACCGGGACCGTCAGC
Organism: uncultured Bacteroidota bacterium; assembly: GCA_964603995.1. Taxonomy (GTDB): domain Bacteria; phylum Bacteroidota; class Ignavibacteria; order Kryptoniales; family JAKASW01; genus JAKASW01. The sequence continues at coordinate 10,447 of CAZRXH010000034.1, forward strand.
CGGGGCCGTGTCAACCGCGTGAACCTCGATTGCCGGGACGACATGCTCAGAGTCAGATCACAACTACGCGCAAGACCCCTTTGTTTATCGTTCGCCAAGTTGAATTCAAGATGATTTGTTCATACCTTTTTCGCAATCGCACTTTTCGAAGAAGCCTCAAATCAAAAACTCAGGAGGATGTATGAAGAGACTATATCTCATGATGGCGGGCGTGATCATGTTGGGGACGGCAAAGCTGCCTGCACAGATGGTCAAGCCTGAATTTGGCCCGGAACGCGAAAAGCTCTCTTTCCTGGTCGGGCAATTCAATACCAAAACAGAAATAACGATGGGCGATAACTCTTCGAGCAGCAGTGGTTATGTGAAGGCGCACTGGGGGCTCGACTCAATGTTCGTCCTTATTGCGTCATCCGAGGCCAATCCGATGATGGGGGAATACAAGGGATTCGGCGTGCTCGGTTATAACTCGCGAAACGGCGAGTATGAGCTTTCTATGTTCAACAATTTCGCAGAGCTCACCCAATACAAGGGAAATTTCGTCGGGGACACGCTGATCTTGAAATCTCAGATAGATACTCCACAGGGCCCGATTGACCAGGAGCTCAAATGGTACAAGAGCGGCGAAAGTGTACGGCTGGAGGTACTGAATGATTTGGGACAGGGCTATATACTAACGGTAGACCAGACCGCGACACCTGTGACCGGCAAAGATAGATCCGAAGAATAGAATTATTCGCGGGCAATCACCCGCAGCGCACATAATCAGAAGGCCGTTCCGGGAGTAGGACGCTCCGTGCGGAAGGCTGCTTCTACGTAAGGCATCCGGCAGCGGGCTATTGTCATTTTCACGCGCTTGCTCTGAAAAATGTCTACCGCTGATTGCCCGGATCAACGGTGGAAACGTCATTGGAAAAGAAGCGTATAAAAGATGATCGAGACCGCAGCGGTTGGCTCACCGAGTTCTTTGGTCGGAACAAATAGTCTTCTGCTATGTTGAACTAACACATCGACACAATTATGAGTGGCTATTTAGAATCCAATGCTGATTTGGAATCTGCCGAAATCGTCTCCGCAATTGATGAACTGTCCATCTGGTCCGCGCCATTCGGACTCCGGCTGCTCGATACAGTTCGTTACACGCGCGCCATCAAGGTCCTCGACATCGGCTCAGGACTTGGATTCCCGCTGATTGAACTGGCTATGCGGCTGGGAAAGACTTCTGAAGTGTACGGGTTGGATCCGTGGGAAGCCGGAGTCAGGCGAACTATGGAAAAGATCGAGACACTCGGTCTGACGAACGCCACCGTCGTTGAAGGACACGCCGAGCGACTCCCATTTGAGGATCACTTCTTCGATCTAATAACATCGAACAACGGGATCAACAATGTGCAGGATATCGAGAAGGCCTTAAGCGAGATTCACCGGGTGGTGAAAACAGGATCCCAGTTCGTGTTCACCTTCAACACCGATCAGACATTTATGCCGTTCTACAGAATCTATCGAGAGACTCTGTCGGAGCTCGGGTTGCCGGAATACAACAGGCAACTGCTGGATCACATTTTTGAAAAGCGGAAACCGGTGGTTTTCATGGAGCAGCTCCTCACGGAATCAGGCTTCCAGATAAACTCGATTCAAGATGACCTTTTCCACTACTATTTCTCGGACGGCACCGCAATGCTGAATCATTTTTTCATCAAGATTGCGTTCCTGGAAAGCTGGAAGAAGATCGTCCCTCCTGAGCACCGTCAGAGAGTGTTTCAACTGATCGAGAAGCGACTCAACGAGCAGTCCAGGGAGCTTGGCGTCCTGCGGATGCAGGTACCCTTTGTGACGGTCGACTGTGTGAACTCATAATTGGACATATCGCGTACCGAGGATCAGTCCGGCTTTGTCTCGCCTGAAGTGATTCCCCCTATATCACCTGCACGCGCAGCCACTTTCCTTCCCCGCAGGTAGAACACGCCACTGGCGACACCGACAAGACATAGCACTCCTTCCACGAGAATCATGCGGGCAGTCCCGAACAAGTCTGCGACAATCCCGGTGAACAGCGCGCCGATGGGCGTGCTGCCCGCAAAAATCACGACATACAACCCCATTATCCGTCCCCGCAGACGCATCGGGCTATTCATCTGAAGTGAAGTATTTGTGGAGGCGATGTATGAGATACTCGCGAGGCCGAGAGCGAGGAGCAGGACTATCGTGAGAGTGTAGTTGCGCGAGAAGGAAATCGCTATGTCCACAAGCGCGAAGACCGTGGCAAAACCATAGATGAATTTCCGAGTCGGCTTCTGGCGCCCTGCGACAAGGAGCGCGCCGACCATCGACCCGATCCCAAGTGCGGCGGTCAATACGCCGAACATTTCAGGACCTCCATTCATCACAAACTTGACCAGTAGCGGGAGTACAGTGTTGAAGTTGTACCCGAAAGTCCCGATGAAGACAAGCACAATCAGGACGGACGCTATGGCAGGCTCATTTACAGCAAATGAAATTCCTTCCTTGATTCCCTCCTTCACTGTCGACTGGACTTTCGACTTAAATGTCCTCAACTCTTCTCCTCGCATCATAAGTAGAGCGATTATGATTGCGACATAGCTGATGCCGTTCAGCAGGAAACTTGGTGCGACGCCGAGTTCCGCGATCGTGACGCCGGCAATCGCCGGGCCGACTGTCCGGGCGGCATTGAAGAGGAGCGAATTCAGTGCAATCGCGTTTCCCACATCTTCATCCGGGACCATCTCGGCCACGAAAGCCTGACGTCCGGGCTGATCAAATGCGTTGACAATTCCCAGCAGCAAAGACAACACGTAAATTTCCCAGAGTGTGATGACCTTCGTTGCGACCAGAATCCATAACAGGAAAGCCAGGATTGCCGACACGCTCTGCGTGGTCAGAAGGATGCTGAGTTTCGGCCAGCGATCGATGAAGACGCCGGCGAACAAGGAGAGAAGAAGTATCGGAAGGAATTGCAGGGCCGTCGCCGTACCGAGTGCAACGGCAGAGCCAGTCATCGTAACCACCAGCCACGCGAGTGCAACGTTCTGCATCCAGGTACCGGTGACGGAAACCAGCTGTGAGATCCAGTAAATCCGGTAGTTGTAATGCCTCAGCGACTTGAAGTTCTTATTCAAGAGTGATTTGATATTGAGCAACCCGCCATTCCGCAAATCAAAAACCTGTTTCAAGTTCTAATTATAGACTGCCTACAATTGTATTAATAGCAGGATTCGGCGACTATCTATATGAAATATGCATCAGTGGGACCCCTCATCCAATGATTGCGAAAGAGAATATCTACGCCCTCTCTGGCATCAACTTCCCTGGCTCGCTGACGGAACGTTCTTCAAATCCGTCGAGTGCCCAGGATAGACTTTGGCTCTCGGGTCGATGAGATTTTTTGCGAAGTTGACCGCTGTGGCTGCTTCGCCAAAGCCTGTGCTGATGAGTTTGAGCTTGCCCGGATGGCTGGCGACGTCTCCGGCCGCGAATATCCCCTTCACCCCGGTCTCCATACGGTAGTTCACGGTGATTCCTCCTTTGTCGAGTTCCAGCCCCCATTCCCTTATCGGGCCAAGGTCCGCATGGAAACCCAGGTTGAGTATCACTGCGTCGACCTTCAGAGTTGTCTCTTCGCGGGTTCGGCTATCATACACCACCGCCTCTTCGAGCGTGTTGTTGCCGTGCACAGATCTGAGCTCATGGAAGGTCATGACTTTGACCGGCGAAGCCATCAGTTTCTTCACGCTCTCTTCGTGGGCCCGGAACTGATCACGGCGGTGGATGAGCGTGATCTTCCTCGCGGTGCCGAGCAAATTCAGGCACCAGTCCACCGCAGAGTCACCTCCGCCTACTATAAGTATTTCCTTGTCGCGGAAGACATCTTTCTCTTTGACGAAGTAGTGGATCCCTTTTCCTTCGAACTCATCGACTCCGGGCACGTTGAGCTTCTTCGGTTTGAAGGCCCCGATTCCCGCAGTCAGGACAAGCGTCTTTGTGAGGTGATTTGAGCCGATGTCGGTGGTGATCTTGAAAGTCCTCGTCCCTTTATCGTCGTGGATCTTCACAGATACAACTTTTTCGCCGAGACAAACTGTCGGCCCGAACATCATGGCTTGTTCGACCAGATTCTTCGCAAGGTCTTTTGCAAGTATCTTTGGGAATCCGCCGACGTCAAAGACCCATTTCTCGGGATAGAGGGTAACAAGCTGACCCCCAAGTTCCGGGAGCGCATCGAGGATCTTCGTCTTCATTCCCCTCATCCCGGCATAGAAAGCCCCGTACAATCCCGCCGGACCGCTTCCAATTATCGTTATGTCGAACAGCTCGCCGGATTTCACCATGTCACTTCGGATTTGTCGGCCGCAGGTCGATCTCGCTCATCATGGCGGTCGGAGGCAGACTCGCTGCAAGCACCGCTGCCTCGGCAACGTCATCCGGCTTGAGGAGTCTGTCGCGATTCGGGTGATGACCGGACCCGAAATCGGTGTCGACTGAACCGGGGCAGATCGTGATCACTCTAATGTTATGCCTGCGAACTTCCAGCATAAGGCTCTTCGCAAAGCCAAGCATCGCCCACTTCGTAGCGGCATATGCGGCGCCGTTCTCGACGGCATTTTTCCCTGCCAGCGATGCAATGTTTATGATCACTCCGTCGCCCTGCCTGATCATATGAGGAAGCGCCTCTCGTGTCGCGATGAAAGTGCCGCGCATATTGACATTGAAGAGGGAATCGAACTCGTCCGTTTTCATCTCGGCCACCGGTTTGAATATGCCGAAACCGGCATTATTGACGAGTATGTCGATCCTTCCAAACGCGTCGACAGCCGATTTTACAAGACTAACGATATCGGATTCCCTCGATACGTCGGCGACGACGGAAATTACTTCTGTTCCTTTTGATTTCAATTCGCGGGCGAGTGAGTCGATGCGTTCGGCATCACGCGCCGAGACAACAAGTCTTGCCCCTTCAGCGGCAAAGTGTTCAGCGACGGATTTGCCGATTCCCCGGCTTGCTCCAGTTACGACAGCGACTTTGTCATGAAGCTTCAAGTTACAGGCTCCGGTGTCTGATGAGATTCAGGAATTCCTCTCTTGTCTTGACGTCGTCATGGAACTCACCGAGCATGGCACTCGTGGTCGCGACGGTATTCTGTTTCTCAACCCCTCTCATCATCATGCACAGATGTTGAGCTTCGACGACGACTCCAACTCCATAAGGTTCGAGATAACTGTAGAGCGTCTCTGCGATCTGTTCGGTCATTCGCTCCTGCACTTGCAGGCGGCGCGCGAACACCTCGACTATGCGCGGCATCTTGCTGAGTCCGACAATCTTCCCGTTCGGAATGTAGGCGATATGCACTTTTCCAAAGAATGGAAGAAGATGATGTTCGCACAGGCTGTAGAAGTCGATATCCTTCACGATCACTATCTGGTTGTACTTCTCCCTGAAGACGGCGTTGTTCATGACCGTCTCAATATCCTGTTTGTACCCTTTCGTGAGAAATTCATATGCCCTCGCGACACGATACGGCGTCTTTACGAGGCCTTCCCTGTCCGGGTCCTCACCGAGCTTCGCCAGGAATTCCCGCACGAGATCCTCAAGCTCCATTTCAACTCTTACTTCGCTCATTACACTCTCCTGTTAAGGGACAAGCCTATCGCCTGTCAGAGTTCTGCAATCACTTCATCGTAGTGGCCGTCAACCTTCACCTTCGGAAAAACTTTTCTGATCTTTCCATCCTCATCTATCACGAAAGTGGTTCGCTCGACACCCATGTATTTTCTCCCATAAAGGGATTTTTGCTTCCACACTCCGTATGCATTCACAACTTTCTTCTCATCGTCGCTCAACAATGGGAAGTTCAGATGAAACTTCTCCTTGAATTTCTTGTGTGACTCGACCGAGTCGGGGCTGACTCCCAGTACGATTGTGCCCTTCTTCTGGATTTCCTTGAAACCATCCCTGAACGAACACGCCTCTTTCGTGCAGCCGGGTGTGTCATCTTTGGGATAGAAGTAGAGAACGACTTTCTTGCCTTTGTAACCTGAAAGCTTGACGGTCGAGCCGTCGTCATCCTTCAAAGTGAAGTCAGGCGCTTTATCACCCTGTTTCAGTAAAGTGTCTTCCGATTTTGAAGATGACTTTATAGTCTTGGCCATTTCCCTCCTCCATTAAATTACTTTTCGAACTTGTCGAATCGTGGTTCACTCCAGACAGAAAAAAGAGGCTCGCCTCATTAAGTGCGAGCCCTTCACAACAACCAGATGCATACGCGGCTACTTGATTGATTCGACCGCCTTGAAGACTTCGTCGTAGTTCGGCTCGACGCCGGGATTGTCGGAAACCCATTTGTATCGAACAACTCCGTCCTTATCGATCACGAACACTGCTCGCTTCGCGGCCGTGTAACCATTCAGGCCTATGAAATTCTCGTGGTAGGCGTCATACGTTTTGACAGCCTGACGATTAAAATCCGATAAGATCGGAAACGTGAGTTTGTTCTGGTCGGCAAATGCTTTGTTTGAAAAAGGCGGATCGACGCTGATTCCGATCACCTGAGCGTTGACGTTGTTGAACTTGCTGAGAGAATCGCGGAAGCTGCACAACTCCTTCGTGCAGACACCCGTAAATGCTCCGGGGTAAAACGCGAGTACCACTTTCTTGCCCGCGAACTCCGAAAGGCTTCGTTCTTTTCTGTCCGTGTCATAAAGTTTGAAGTCAGGGGCTTTCTTTCCAATTTCGACTGCCATTGTTTCCTCCAGTTTCTCTGCGTGGTTAAGTTAAGTTCTGATTCATCTAGTTTCAATTTTGTTCCGGCGGAATTCCACCAGGTCAATCTGGAAACCCGCGGTCCGAGCCCTGAGAAATCTCGTGCAAACAGCGTACGTCCTGCACACTGATGATATTAACATCAGGCCGCTGACAAAAATTCCACGACGCACTCGGCGAATTTCTGCGGCGCCTCGGCATGGACCCAATGACCTGTCCCTTCAATCGTGACGAATCTCGCCCGTGGAAAAACAGACTTGATATCCTCGATATCTTCGTCGGCAATGTAAGAAGATTTCTGTCCTCTTACGAAGAGCGTAGGCTTGTCGAATGCCCGATCGGACTTGATCGCCATGTTGATATTGTCATAGTTCCGGTGTATTGCCCGGACGTCCATCTTCCACATGAAATTGCCGGCGTCGTCTCTTGACACATTCTTTAGCAGCAGCTGCCTTACGGCATAGTCCGGAATGTGCACGGCCAGCGCCGCATCCAATTCCGCACGAGTCTTGTACAGGTCCAGCTTCAATGCAAAGAGTGCGTCAAAAATCCTGTCGTGCTGCGGTGGATAGGCTTTGGTGCCGATATCGACGACAATCAACTTGTCCACTTTGTCTGGATAGGTCAGAGCGAACTGCATCGCCGTCTTTCCTCCCATCGAATGGCCGAGGAGAAAGACTGAGGTTATTCCTTCATGGATAAGGAGATTGTTCAGATCGTCCGCCATGACCTTGTAGCTGAAGCTGTCGCTATGCTGAGAGCGGCCGTGGTTTCTCTGATCGACAGCATACGTTTTATACTTTTCCCCGAAGAAATTGGAGAGAGTGTACCAATTGTCGCTCGAGCCGAAAAGTCCGTGCAATATTACGAGCGGATGACCGTGCCCCGTTGAGTGAAAGTAGAGTTTCATTTATCATTCACCAAGATGAAAATCCAGCAACAATTCAGAGTTCGGTAGTTGGATATGCTTTCACTGCGTCAACAACCTTCTGCTAGACCTGACTCCGTCTGTGTCAATACTATTCCCTCATGTAGAAAGTAAATGCCCGGTCCCTTATCTCAGCATCGGTATGTCGATTCCCTTCTCCTTTGCGACCCGAACCGCTTCATCATAGCCTGCATCAGCGTGTCTCACTACGCCAAGGCCCGGGTCATACGTCAACACCCTCTTCAACCTTTTTGCCGCTGAATCTGTTCCATCAGCAACCACGACCATACCGGCGTGGATAGCGAGGCCGATGCCTACTCCCCCACCATGGTGAACCGATACCCAGCTCGCTCCTCCAACAGCGTTAAGAAGAGCGTTGAGGATAGGCCAATCGGCAATCGCGTCAGAGCCGTCCTTCATTTTCTCCGTTTCGCGGTTCGGCGACGCCACACTCCCCGCGTCAAGATGATCTCTCCCGATAACGATCGGGGCCTTGACTTTGCCCGTCTTCACCAAATCATTAAAGACCAGCCCCATCTTGTCGCGCTCCTTATAGCCGAGCCAGCAAATCCTGGCGGGAAGTCCCTGAAAGTGGACATACTTCCGGGCCTTCTCGATCCAATTCACCAACGGCTTATTTTCGGGAAATGTTCTCACGACCGCTTCATCAGTGGCGTATATGTCTTCCGGGTCGCCGCTGAGCGCAGCCCAGCGGAACGGCCCTTTCCCCTCGCAGAAAAGCGGGCGAATAAATTCTGGTACGAAACCGGGAATGTCAAAGGCGTTTTCGACTCCATGCGCCTTGGCCTCACCACGAATGTTGTTTCCGTAATCGAAAGTGACCGCACCTTGCCGCTGAAGGTCCAGCATGGCCCGGACATGTGCCACGATGGAGTCTTGTGCCATAGAGATATATTTCGACGGATCTTTCTTTCTTATATCGAGAGCAGCCTCGTATGAGATCCCGGATGGTACATAGCCGTTCAGAGTATCGTGTGCGCTCGTCTGGTCGGTCAGCAGGTCGGGCACTATCTTTCGCCTTGCCATCTCCGGGATGATGTCGGCGGCATTGGCGAGAAGGCCGATCGAGAGTGGATGTTTCTTAGCCTTCGCATCGAGCATAAGAGAAATAGCTTCATCGAGACTCTCACTCAACTTGTCGAGGTAGCCGGTCTTCAGGCGCCGCTCAATCCTGTTCCTGTCAACTTCAACCCCGAGGAATGCCGCACCGTTCATCGTGGCAGCAAGAGGTTGAGCACCTCCCATTCCTCCAAGCCCGCTTGTCAGAACAAACCGCCCCGCGAGTGTTCCACCGAAATATCTTCTCGCCGCTTCCGCAAAAGTCTCGTAAGTCCCCTGGAGAATTCCCTGCGTGCCGATGTAAATCCAGCTTCCCGCAGTCATTTGTCCGAACATCGTCAGGCCGAGCGCTTCGAGTCGACGGAACTCGTCCCAGTTGGCCCACGCAGGGACGAGCATCGCGTTGGAGATCAGAACGCGCGGTGCCTCTGCGTACGTCTTGAAGACAGCCACCGGCTTTCCTGACTGAACGAGCAGCGTCTCGTCGTTCTCCAGGCGCTTCAGGGTCGCGATGATGGCGTCAAACGCCTCCCAGTTCCGTGCAGCCTTGCCGCTCCCTCCGTACACAATCAGTTCATCCGGCTTCTCCGCCACCTCCGGGTCCAGATTGTTCATTAACATTCGAAGGGCAGCCTCCTGCTGCCACCCTTTTGTATTCAGTTCTGTTCCCCTCGGGGCTCTTATGACGCGGGATGTTTTCCCCATCATCTGCTTTTCTTCAATTGTCATGTTCTGCCTCCGTATGGTGCCTCGCCGTTTATGTTGTATTTCTCGCGGATAGCTTTGAAGCCCGGCTTTATGACGCCATAGATGTATTTCATGCGTTCGCCATATGGGATGAATGCGCTCTTCATGGCATTGATGGTGAGCTTCTCCATCTCGCCGAACGAAAGATGAAACACCTCCTCAGCAAGTTCGAACTCTTTCGACAGCGTCGTCGCGCTCATGAGGCGATTGTCTGTATTAAGCGTGACCCGGAACTTTTCACGGTAGTAGATTCTGAACGGATGTTCCTGAATGCTCTTTGCCGCGCCGGTGTGAACATTTGAACTCAGGCATATCTCCAGCGGGATCCTCTTGTCAAGGACATACTGTGCCAGTGTCCCGAGTTTCACGACCTTTCCGTCGGCCATCACGATGTCCTCGATGAGGCGCGTTGCATGACCGATCCTGTGCGCACCGCACCACTGGATTGCCTGCCAGATCGACTCTTTGCCGAACCCCTCACCCGCATGAATGGTTATGTTGAAATTTTGCCGCTGGATGTAGTGAAATGCGTCGACGTGCTTCTTCGGAGGATAGCCGCCTTCTTCACCGGCAAGGTCGAATCCCACGACTCCTCTCTCGCGGAAGTCCACCGCTAACTGTGCCATCTCTTCGCTGAGATTCATATTCCTCATTGCGGAAATGATGAGGCCAAACCCGACACCGAAATCCTTCTTTCCTCTCTCAAGTCCGCGAAGGACAGAGCTCACGACATCCTCCCAGTGAAGACCACCGTCGGTGTGAAAGACCGGCGCGAACCTCGTCTCGACGTAGACCACGCCGTCCTTTTTCATATCCTCCATCATTTCATAAGCGACGCGTTCGAGTGCTTCCGGCGTTTGCATCACGCCGCATGTGTGTGCGAACCCTTCCAGATACAACGACAAGCTTCCCCTGTTGGCCCCGCGGTGAAACCACTCGGCCAGTTGCACAGGATCTTCTGTCGGGAGCTTGTCATATTTCTGATTCTTTGCCAGTTCTATAACAGTTTCAGGACGCAGCCCTCCATCAAGATGGTCGTGCAGCTGCACTTTCGGCATTTCTCTGATTGCGCCGGTAAGCTCAGACATGAAATACTCCGTTCTTATTTAAGGATTCAATCTTTCCAACTCTTCTTTGGATGGTGCGCCATTCACGACCGTCAGTACCATCACTGTATCTCCACTCATCGCGGCCGACGAATAGGCTTTCTTCAACGAGTTGAATACCTTTTCGATATCGCCGGAACCTATCGTAGACGTTTCGTGTACGTCGACGCATATTGTGTCCTTTCTGAGGTCAGCGATGAAATTATCGATCGGCTTCTTGAACTCCAGCTGTCCGACCGGGTAAAGACTAACTTGAAATGTAATTTCCACTTGATAATCCTTTCTTGCGCCTTTCGTTCCTCAATTCAATCTTCCAGCCGCTCGCTCAGCGACCTTGAGTACCTCGCCGGACTTGAGCAGCCGGAGAGATTCCTCAATATCCTTGTGCAGCACCCGGTCCTTCTTAAGGTGTCTAATGTTCAATCGTACAAGCTGGTAGACTTCTTCGGTACCCTTCCCGCATTTGAGTTCCTTTCCATTGCCGCCAATCTTTCGAGTGAAGTCGATTGCCTGGCAGGAAACGAGAAGCTCGATTGCGGCGACACGCCAGACGTTTTCCAGTACCAGGTAGCACTTCTGGGCTGCGATCGAGCCCATGGAATTATGATCTTCCTGATTCGCGCTCGTCGGTATGGAATCAACGCTCGCCGGGTGAGCGAGCACCTTGTTCTCGCTGACGAGTGACGCGGCCGTGTATTGAGCGATCATGAGTCCGGAATTCAGACCACCATCCTCGCTCAGGAACTTCGGAAGACCGCTAAGCTGACCATTGACCATACGTTCCACACGCCTCTCCGAAATACTGGCGTATTCGCTCAGGCCAATCGCAAGATAATCCATTGCAAGCGCCAAGGGTTCGCCATGGAAATTGCCTCCCTCCAGATGAATTCCGTCATCGGGGAAGATGAGCGGATTGTCCGTGGCGGAGTTTATCTCTACATTCACCTGGCGTTTGCAGAAGCCGATAGCGTCGCGGACAGCTCCGTGGACCTGCGGCATGCACCTCAACGAATACGCATCCTGCACTCTCGGGTCGTTGTGAATATGCGACTTGCGTATCTCGCTCCCCCTCATCATCTCTCTGACGTTTCTTGCCGATGCCTGTTGCCCGTAGTAGGGTCTGAGCCTGTGGATCCGCTTGTCGAAAGCCACATCGGTTCCCCGCAGAGCCTCGACGCTTAGTGCGCCTGTAACATCAAATATCTTCGCCAGTTGCCCGGCTTCATACGTACAATGCACTGCAAAGGCGCCCATCATCTGTGTCCCGTTGACCAATGCAAGCCCTTCTTTCGCGGTAAGGTTCAACGGAGTTAACCCGTGTTTCCTGAGAACAACTTTCGCCGGAATGAGCCGGCCATCGACTACGAAACTCCCTTCCCCCATTAAAGAAAGGACAAGATGTGCAAGCTGGACGAGATCGCCGCTACTGCCCACGGAGCCTTTTGATGGTATGAAAGGAATCAAATCAAGGTTGAAGATCTTCAGCAGCTGTCGGACAACCTGCGGACGGATACCGCTGAATCCTTTTGCCAGTGCATTAGCACGAAGGATGATCATCAGACGAACGATTTCGGCGGGAAGCGGATCGCCCGTTCCTGCGGAATGGCTGCGAATCAGATTGGCCTGTAGCTCTTTGATCTTGTCATGGGGGATTTTTACAGTGGCAAATTCGCCGAAGCCGGTAGTCACGCCGTAAATCACCTCGTCGCCGGCGAGCCATTTCTCGACCTGTCCCCTTGAGCGTTCCATGTTACGAATGGCGGATCGTGAGAGTGAAAGCCGGACATGGTCTTTCTCAGCACGGTAGGCACTCTCGATTGTAAGAGATGATCCGTCAAGGAAGAGTTGGGACATGCCGAATTCCTTTTTTAAAATTTAAGAAACCGTGCCAGCAAGTTCAAAGTTGAAATTGAGGCACAATTCAATTAAAGCACACGAGGAGTGGAAGGGGTTGTTTTGCTCCCTGCCCTGAGGTTTAGTTCAACGTAAGTACGTACTCTGAAGAGATGGCACACGGGCATATTTGTATTTTCATCATCCGATAATTAGTTTTTCACGCATGAATGAGCTTCTCAATTTTGCCCTGGTTCTCGCCGGCCTGACGGCTGTGGTGCTGCTGTCGGACGCAGCCCGGAAAGCCTTCGATATCCAACCGAAGAAGACTCGCATGTTCGTACATGCCGGCGTGTCTTTGGTCATCTTCTTTGCCCCCTACTTCTTCCGATCAGAATCATACCCTGCCATTCTTGCGAGTGTGTTCATCGTCGTCAATTATCTATCGATTAAACTCGGCATGTTCAAAGGGATGAATCTGGACCGGAGGAATCTCGGCACGGTCTATTACCCGATTTCTTTCCTCGTCCTCGTTCTCCTGCTCTGGGACAAGTACCCATTTATCGTATCAACATCCATGCTCATAATGGGGCTTGCAGATCCTGCTGCCGCAATTGTCGGCTCGGCGCTGAAGAACACGCATGAGGTGTCTGCCTTCGGCGAACACAAGACATTTGAAGGTGCCGCCGCCATGCTGATCGTTGCGTCCGCTGCAGCACTCGCCGGACTGGTGCTCTTCCGAAGCTTCCCTGGCGGATTCTCCGTCATACCGCTGTCATCACTTTTCAATGTCTGTGTGGCCATCGGGGTAATGACCGCCGCAGTAGAGCTCATCTCTCCGAAAGCAACTGACAACCTGACCGTACCGCTCTTCTCCGCTTTCCTGTTTTACATACTCATCGAGGATACGTCCCTCTTTCAGTCTTTCATGGTTGGTGAATTCCTGGCGTTCATCGTGGCATTCCTTTCCTACCGACTCAGGTTCCTGAGCAAAGATGGGGCAGTAGCGACCTTCGTGCTTGGCGGATTCATATTCGGCCTGGGAGGCTGGCAGTGGGCAGTCCCCATTCTTCTTTTCTTTCTTATCGGAAGTATCGCGTCGAGACTGTTTGCCTCGGCAAAATCAGAATACAACCTTCTATACGAGAAGAGTCACACGCGCGACGCAGGACAGGTGGTCGCAAACGGCGGCGTGGCTCTCACAATATTGGTATTCGGCACGATCTTACCGAACCATCACTGGTTTCTTGCTTATCTCGGTTCTCTGACCGCAGCAACCGCTGATACGCTTGCGACCGAAATCGGTGTCCTCTCGAGAGTGAATCCGTTCTCTATCTCGCTCTGGAAAAGAGTTGACAAAGGAATGTCCGGTGCTGTCTCGTACCTCGGCACGACTGCCGGGCTTGTCTCGGCGGCTATGTTGACATCGCTGAGCCTTCCGTTTGCCAGCGGATACGTTCTATTCCCGATCCGTTTCGTGATTGCGGGGACACTCAGCGGTGCCATCGGAAGTATCGCTGACAGCATCATCGGTGGTACTTTACAGTCACAGTACAGATGTCCGAAATGTGGTAAGATAACCGAGCGTACTCGTCACTGTGACAATAAGGGAACCACGCTCGTTTCCGGTTATCGTTGGATCAATAACGATGTAGTGAACTTCGCGGGAAGTTTGGTGGGAGCCGTCGCGTTTCCGCTATTGTTCAGATAAGATCCAATAGCTCCAGGGTTGTGCTGCGATACCGTAATTCGATTTTGTTGTCCTTCTCTCCCATCACACGTTTCCAAAATAAGTGCACTGATGATGAGAAAATGAAGGGACCTTCACCGGACAATAGGCTTTATGATTTTCACAACGCGGGAAACAGTTCCGTCTCCCCTCCGCACAATCTCATCCCGGGATGCCGTGAAACTGCGTGAACAATCCGTATTCCGCTGTGTCTCTGCGGTTTAAGAAATGCTAACTTGGAAGGCAAAATTGCGGGGTGTCTGGACGCCACCAGGCAAACGGGGGCCATATCATCGAGGCTTGCACACATCCACCCATTTCTCACTTGAGGAATACTCTTCAAGCTCATCGCAAGTGAGCTGGATCGCAGAATTGCTGCTCCCGCATGCCGGGAAAACTGTGTCAAATCTCGTGAGTGACACGTCCAGAAACACGCGCGTCCTCTCCTTCAATCCGAAAGGGCACACGCCACCGATAGCGTGACCTGTCAGGTTGAGCGCTTCATCAGGCGACAGCATCCTCGCTTTAAATCCGAACTCTGCCTTGAACTTAGCGTTATCTATCTTCACATCCCCTGCTGTAACAACCAGCATTGCGCCATTTCCATCCTTTAGCGAAATGGTCTTCGCAATGCGCGCCGGCTCAGTCCCGAGTGCTTTCGCAGCCAATTCGACGGTGGCACTCGACGTGTCGAATTCCAATATGTCGGAATCCCTGTTCCACTTTCTCAAGTGCTCGCGTACTTTCTCTATAGCCATATTCAAAGTCGAACCTTGCGAAGGTGCAGACCCACGCAAGGTTCCGACAACATTTATTGTTATGCAGTCACTTTGTCGAGAAGCTCCTCGGCGGGCGCTTCCGCTTCAACAACCACGAAGTCTTTCTCGCCCGGCCTTGTCATTCGGACAGTGGTGCGCAAAGTTGTGGTTGTTACGTTCGCCAAGCCAGTTACCGTCACAAGAGGCATTCCGTCAGGAGCAGAAATAGTTGACAGTGCCAGATTGACGAGCTGGATGTTGAATTGGATTCCCGCGATTGGGACCGAGATCGCTGGAATCTGGTACACCTTGAAGCTCAGTCCCCTGACTGCCGCTGTCACGGCAGCCGCTATCACAGGCGCAAGTGCATTGGCAATCAAAGTCAAGACTGCCGAAGGGATGAACCACGGCACGCCGGAAAAATCGAAATTGAAGCTGATATTATCGAGACTTTGAAGTGTTACGAAGATCTGTGAGCCGACCGCGGACACGCTGGCAGTCACTGTCGGTGTGGCACTCGCCGTTGCGCTGAATGAACCGCCGAGTATTCCGCATTTGGCGGAGAATCCCGCGGAGGCTGAAAGCGTTACAGAACCGGTCAGGGAATTGCCAGATCCGGGCCGGGGATTGAACTGCGCATTGCTTATCGCGACTCTGTAGTTGGCGTTGAGCGACAGGTTACATATCCCGATGTCGCAACCCCATGACCAATTGCCGCTCGGGCCTACGCCCGCCAGTACGCTGTTCGCGACGGTGTTCAGTATCCTTGCATCCGTACCTATGAAGGCAACCCCGCTTGGCCAGTTCCCTGGAGGAGGAGGAATAACAGGGTTTGGTTGCATGGACGCAAATCCAAGCAACATGCTGTTCTGTGTCATCACCTGAGGCACAGTCAGCGTGACTCCCTGGAACGATAACGGGGGAATCGTAATCGGAGAAAAGATCTGCTGGTTCAGATAAGAAATCAACTGAGGCACCGCAATCTTGTTCAGCAGCTCGCTCATGATTGGCTCATTGGGTATCGTGATCGTACCGCTTGAAATGCTCAGGGAAAGCGTGCCGTCCGCATTTGTCTGCACTCTTCCACTTGCCTGAAGCGATCCTGAGACTGTCGTGGGCGATTGGCCGTCGGAATAGTAGATCGTCATGGAAATTGAGCTGACCATTAGCGTGAACGTCGCCTGCGTCGCATTATCCAGCGCCGTGTTCAGTTCTGCTCCCGAGAATACCGGCGCCAGGCACTCTTTCCCCGCAGCACGTATTTGCTCGGAAGGAACCAGTGAAAATGTCGGTGCACTCTGAATATCGTAATCGACGTAGGAGATATTCAGCTGACCGACATTTATTTTCCCTTTGAAGACTTTCGGGTATGTCCCTTTGTAGATGGACAATGCAATGGTATTCAATGCGGTCTGGTCCGAGCCTGCCGCAACGTCATACGTAGCCATGGTAATCCCTCCTTATGATGTGAATGTCTGCGGGAATCAGTATCCTTATCTGTATCTATTGCTCAGCCACTTCGACTTGCGCCCCTCCGCAGACTACTTGGGCTCCAATACGCTTCCAGAACATATATGAAGACGTCTCAGTTCCCTTATAGATCGCCTCGATCTCCGCGAGATGAGCAGCCGGAAGGAATCGGCACGAAGCGTTGAAACGGCAAAGTCACAACAGGATTAATCAAGCCAAGCGTCAGACTGTGCAAATTCTCCCCTGCCGAAAACCCCTTCGATCCGTGGAGACGATCGCTTCCGTCTCAAAAGCTACTTTCTCCGGATCAATTCACCTTCTGTTCGGGACTATAATGCCTTCTGTTCTCATTTCCATTCTCCTCCATCCCCGGTCTCCTTTCCTCTTAATTTAATTTGAGGAAACTCCTTTTCCAGCTGAAGCAGAACAGTACATTGTTTCAATAAATCTTTCATCGGCGGTGGCAGATAACGTTCTAAGCGTAGACGACGTTTCTTGCGGAGCCCGGAGGTGCAAAGCGCCGGAGCGTCTACGTTTTGTTATGTGCAGTGACATTCACTCGCTACATGTATGACTTTTGCGAAATACTTTTTGGAACAAACCATGCACACATCGCACCAAAAATGCCAGTTGAAATGGATGTTTCAATAAAATGATAAGTAGTGACTGTGGCAGGCATAAGTGGATTTGCAAAAGCCAATTGAGCAGTCGGAAGGAGTCCCATAGCTATTGCAGAAAGAATAACTATTTCCAAGCGATTACCTGTGAACCCTTTGAATGACGGGATAATACACAATATCCAAAGCACTCCACGAAAATATTCAAATACTAAGAAATCTGGATGAGACATTAGTGTCTTTCCCCATTGTTCAAAAAATGGATTCAGCTCTTTTGGGCCGCCGTAGAATAGACGTAACTCTTGAGATTGCCATGCTACAAAGTAACCGAAGAGCATGTACAATATGATATAAATTGCAGGTAACCACGCTCCCGCCTTGACTGCACCATCGCACGTGACTGAAAACGTTGCGGGCGAACGTAATTTCTTAGTAAACCCACCGACCAACAAGGTAACGAGTAAGGTAAACAAGGCTGAGGTTATAAATCCACGAAAGATGAAACTATACACTTCAAAATTTCCTTGTAGAAGTGGGAACGCTGAAAGGAAATATCCTGTCTCGATCTGGGTCAAAAAGACCTGCATACCGAATGACAATGCAAGCAATTGCATCCACAAAATGAACCCTTTGAAAGTGGAACGACGCCCCGCCCAAACCAAAATAAGTCCGTTAATTGCGCCATTGAACAACAAGGCCAACGGCGTGGAAAGGAATCCACTCTCCGGTACGGCAGCCGTTATTGCTCTTGATACGGGAAGAACCGCGTTCACCAATACAAGACACGCAATAAAACCAATAAGAGCTCCGATCCCTTGCAGAAAGATGACAATCATGTTTTTGAAATTGAAAGATCCCTTCATGTTATGTTCTCTTTCCCATATATCTATCACTCATTTAACTTCTTGTCCAAAGGTCATTGCACATAGTCCCGCGGGACAAAGTCGTGGCGCGCCGAAGTATGCTCCGACACGCAGGCGTACAGGTAGGCGTCTTCTTCCTGTTATCTGCCGTTGGCGCCGTAAAGTGTCGAAGCGCCATATTTGACTCTATGTCAAAAATGACATATCTTCTGTCGAGTGAAAACCGTAAGCAAACCTCTTGTGTGGTTACATGCAGAGGTGAAGACACCTCCGTTCTCAAGCCAGGCAAGGATTGAAGCTGGTTACCTGTTACGCCGATTGCAGTTGGGCGAGAATCTTTCCTTGCCTCACTCGCGCCCGATGCCGCAGATCGACACAAGATGCCACGAACTTCGGATTGATGATGAGAATAAAACATGGCGCATTGTTTATCGAATTGATTCTGATGCCATTGTGATTTTGGAGGTGTTTGAGAAGAAGACTCGGAAAACACCGAAAGATGTGATTGAGAACTGCAGACGACGAATTCGACTTTATGACTCGTAACATCGGAGAGGAAAAATGAAAACCGCAAAGAGAGAACGGCTAGAAGCGAAGGGTTGGAAGGTAGGTACTCCCAGTGAATTCTTGAACCTTTCGCCTGAGGAAGCCGCATATATTGAATTGAAATTGACATTGAGTAGGAATCTTCAAAAGTACCGCCGGGAAAAGAAGATGACTCAGGAGGAACTTGCCCGACTGCTGAAGTCAAGCCAGTCAAGAATTGCGAAGATGGAAGCTGGGGATCCCTCGGTTTCCCTCGATTTGCTTGTTCGTTCATTCCTGGTCTTGGGAGCATCGAAAAAGATTCTCGCCCGTATGTTGGGTTGAAACAAGCTTGCAGCAAGTCCTTCACCTTAGATTCTGAACAGCATTCGGCGCCAATGGCGGCTAACGAGTTGGCTGGAATACCCGACCGCTTTGCATGCTTGAAGGGTGTGGAACGCTTTCCTCACCGCTTCGCCTAACTGAGTTACGTCGGGCGTCTCAGCCTCCTGGATCGAATAAGAAAATTTGTGGTGGCCCAAACAATAGCGGCCGCAGTCAACGCAAGTCCGTCAGACCTCGTCGGTCTGACGAGACCGACGGGTAAGTTTGGATCAGAAGGCACGAGAGACGCGACGCACGCATTCCCTACGGAAACCTGTCACAGTCTCAAAGGGCAATCCATGCCCATCACGAACGAACCACCCTCTCCTTCAACGTTTTCTCCGAATGGATCCCTTCGGGAAAAGAACTCACAATCTCAAAACACTTTGCACCACGAAAAATATCTCGGTTCATCTCTTGACTTTGGACAAGTAGTTTAGGCAAAACGCCGTTGCGAAGCGCCAGCATCGAACTGATCATCGATTGCTCTGGCGCTGAGCAATGGAGTGGGCACATTACACTTGGCAAAACAGAGTATTAGCCTGGCCTATCCAGTGTGCGAACGCCGTTTTGCCGTTTCTGTTATGCGCAGCGGCAGTTGATTCCATGTAATACATATGTTATAATCTAATATTAATTGGAGAATCTACCATGCTTAAAACCACCGTCCGACGAGTTGGCAACAGCTTGGGAATTACCTTACCCAAGACCGTCGTCGACAACCTGCATCTCAGCGAGGGAGATGAACTCCACATTGTCGAAACTGATGAAGGCGTGATCATTACGCCGTTCGACCCGAAATTCGCTGAATGGGCTAAGGCGTATGAGCGCACAAACAAGAAGTTCAGGAACACCCTAAAGGCCCTCGCGAAATAATGGCAACCCGCTTCGTGCCAGAGGAGCTTGTCATGATAATCCATTCCGACCTCCTCCAGCGATATGGCGGAACGACCGGACTGCGGGACCATGCTCTCCTCCAATCTGCTCTGGCTCAACCCAAGATAACCGTTGGGCGAGAGTTCGTGCATAAGTCCTTGTTCGACAAGGCGGCTGCTTATGGTTTTCATCTTTGCAGGAACCATCCATTCATTGATGGCAACAAACGGGTTGCATTTGTATTAATGGATCTTTTCCTCCAGAGAAACGGATGGGAAGTAGTTGCCAACGAGGAGGACGTGTATTCGCTGATGATTGACCTATCTTCCGGAAAGGTATCTAAGACTCAATTATCCTCCTGGCTGAAGAATCATTCCGCCCGCATCCCGAACAACTGAACTGCCGTTGCGCCTAACGTCCGCGCGAATCACGTTCGTGCCGCGCTCCTCTTGTGGAGTACTTTATGT
>CAZRXH010000035.1:0-2999 GCA_964603995.1 uncultured Bacteroidota bacterium
GTTCGAACGTTGCAGTCCCCGGAGCTTCGCGGAGAATGTTGAAGCCGGCGTTGTCTACTTCAGATTGTGTCTTCCATGAAAGCGTGACTGAACCGATGTCTGCGGCTGCTGCAAAGTTCGTCGCCTGCACCGGGAGCGATTGGTCGCTCGAGCCGAGCGTCCACCTCGAGAAGGATGCAATCCCGGTCAGTGTGACCGTCTTAGCCGCCGTGTCCACTGTACCGCCCATGTCTTTCCACGTCGTTCCCCCATCCGTGGAACGAAATATTCGGAGCATAGACTGGTTAAGGCCATTTAGCTCACTCGTGTCATAATGGAACACGAGCGTAGCGTTGAGTGCATTGTCATTTGTCGGGATAATATCGTAATACCTCTTTATCCCGAAATTGCCGTTGCCCATCTGTGCGGTGCCGCCTCTTGTTATTGTTGTGCTTCCGAGGTTGGCACTGCTTGTTATCACTGCTCCCAGACCTCCGATGTTCACTGAGCTCGGCGAGCTCAGCGTTGAGGATGCTGTGACCGTCCCCCCACTCGCGAGCGTGCCTGAAGTCTCGCTCAAGGTGCCGCCGCTCCCGAAGCTCAGGCTATGGCTGTTGAGATCCAGTGTGCCGCTGACGATAGACGCTGTGCCGTTGACGGTAATGTCGTTCAGAAGCTGAAGGCTGTCAGCAGATTTGTTGACAGTCAGGTTATAGAACGTTTCGCCAGAGGCATTGCTGATCGTTTGCTTTCCAGATCCATTGAACACCACGGTTCCTGTGCCGGGCTCGAACGTACCACTGTTGCTCCAGCTCCCGGGTAAATACAGAGTCGAGCTTCCAAGTGAGAATGTCGTGCCGCTCCCGATGGTTATCCCCTGGGCATGAATCATGGCCGCTGTCGATACAAACATGATAAGAAAAAGAAAACCACAAAGTCGCCGAGGCGCTAAGATATTATTATCATCTGTCGCGTCTTCGCGTCTCTGCGGTGAAGGGAGAAGCGTCTTCATTTCCCGCCTCCATTATTCTCTGTGTATTCTGCATTGTCGATACGCTGCTGCGGATTCCCCAACGCCGCCACCGCCTGCTTCAGCTGCGAGAATTCGTTCCGCAATGCGGCAGTCGTCTCTCTCTGTGCCTGCAATTCCTGCTTGAGTGAGGTTACCTCATTTTGCAATCCTGTTATTTTCTCATTTGCTGTTTTCAAGTCTTCCGTCCTCATTTCTAACGCCTGCAGACAAATCATCATAATCCCATCCATATCCGCGGAGGCGAGCGTTGTGTCGTTGCCGATTGTTCCGATGCCGTCGCTGCCGAAGTAGCGAAAAATTTCCTGCGCCATCGGCCCGTAGTGACGGAAATGTTTAGCCTCCTGCGATTTGTAATTCCAACTGCCGAGTTTAAGTTTGGAAAGGGATGAAAGAAAATATTCGCCGTCTGCTTTTAGAAAATTTGTCTTCTTTGTGGAATCGGAAATAGTATTCCAACTGCTGCCTCCACCAGCTAAGCTGACACCAAGGTTTGCAGCAGAATTTGTAAATAATCTGTATCCGCCTGCAAAGCGCATCGTCATTTCATTAGCTGCTGACGAAATATGTGTCGCTGCGCCGGTGGATTTATCTCCGATAATGAACGCGCCTGCATGGCCGTTTGTAGAAACGTGGCTTCCCATTGCGGTTGAATAATTTCCGCTCGCAGTTGTTAGAAAGCCAACTGCAGTTGAATAATCTCCGCTTGCTATTGTTTGAAAACCCATTGAAGTTGAAAGTAGTCCGCTCGCTGTTGTCGCAGTGCCCATCGCAGCTGAATAATCTCCGCTTGCAGTTGTTTGATAGCCCATGGCAGTGGAATAATTTGCGCTTGCTGTTGTCTGATAACCTGTCGCGGTGGAATAGGATCCACTTGCGGTGGTCCCTCCTCCCAGTGCGGTTGAAGTAATTCCACTTGCTGTCGTGCTGTTTCCAATTGCAACGGAGCCATTCCATCCGCTCGCTTTGGTATCGGTACCAAGCGCTATGGAATATTGTCCTATGTTTGAATCATCCCATTGTGTCCCACTTACGCCGCCCGCCCTGAATGCCGCCTGCCTTGGGTACCACGACAGCCGTGTGCCCGCCCCTTCGATCGGGATGGCGCCAGTGTTGAGTGTTCCCTTCATATACAATCCGCCATCGCCGAAGAGTTTCATCAGGGCATTCGAGCTGCTGTCCGTCACAGTAAGATCGCTCGTATTGCTCATCGATGGAAGCTTGATAGATGTGCTTTGCGCAAATGCTATACTCGCTGCGAAAGCAACAATAACGATTGTGAGTATGTGTCTCATTTTATTATTCCAATTCATTCTTAGCTACTTTTGAAGGTGCGCGACTTTGATCTCCCCGGATGCAGCCGTTGACTTTTCTATCTTGTTTAACTTCTCTGCAATGGTTTCGTACGCCGCCTTCAGCGATTGCAATTCTTGCCTCTGGCTTCTGATCTCTTGCATATGCTCTTCGCTCCTCTTCTCCAGCGCCTGCACAGCTACCAGCAGCACCCCTTCGAAGTCCGCCTGGTTGATCGTCGTGTCGTTGCCGATTACTCCGTATCTGTCGTGCCCGAACGCGTTGAAGAACTCCTGCGCCATCGGCCCGTAGTGGCGGTATTTTGTCGGATCCTGTCCTTTGTAGTTCCATGTTCTCAGATCGAACTTGTCTATCTTGTTCAAAATGTCTTCACCGTTGACGGGGAGAAAGTTCTCTTTCTTCGTCGAGTCTGATATGGTTGACCATGAATTTGCTCCGCCCGCGAGCTGGATACCGGAAACTAAATTCCAACTCGTATAGAACACATATCCGTTATTGGAACGCATCAGCATCTGATCGTCGGTGGTCGAAGACATCATCAGGGTGTTGTATCTGTCCCCGATAACCACGGCGCCGTTGTAACCATTTGTGGACACGAAGTTCCCGATCGCGGTGGAGTAATTCCCGCTCGCAATTGCGTAATATCCCAATGCAATAGAGCCGATTCCGCTTGCCA
>CAZRXH010000035.1:3099-17968 GCA_964603995.1 uncultured Bacteroidota bacterium
ATCCTATCGCGGTCGAATAACCTCCTATGTTTCCATCGTCCCATTGTGTACCATCGACTGCACCGGCTCTGAAGGCTGACCTCTTCGGGTACCACATCATTCGTGTGCCTGCACCCAGGCTCAAGGCACTTCCGCTTCCGTATGTACCCAGCGATATTATTCCATTGTTCCCGTTCACAGTCAGCGACCCTAACGTCGTCGAAGTGTCGACGGCGACGCTGCCATCGTTCCCTATATAGATAAGGGATATGTCGCTTGCGCTGTTCACACGGAAAGCCTCCGTCTGCGCAAAGGACGCCGAGACCATCATCGCGACGCACAGTGCGGAGTCAAGCAATATTGTGATTGTCGTGTTCATGGTTTTTCCAGAACGATTAGATTTAGAAAATCGTAATGCTTTCATCTAAGGTATCCTCGTATTGATTGCTCTGCGCTACCAAGATACAATGAGGTCTGCCGCCCCGGTATCCACCATTGCGTTGAAAATTTTGTGAGAAGAGAGAAGTTGAGGAGTCTGACTCAACCATTCGGTTGAGCAGGTGAGGAAACTGGAATTATCTGTTCAAATATTTCGCCATCGCTTCCGAGCGGGAACGGACGTGGAGCTTCTCGTAGATGTTGTGGAGGTGGGTGTGAACTGTACTGGGGGAAATAAACAGTGTGTCTGCGATCTCCTTATATCGTTTTCCTTTTACCAGCAGGTTGAGGATTTCTTCTTCGCGCGCGGAAAGCACGAGAGGCTCCCCGGCAGGCTTCGTGGGAACGACTCTATTAAAGGACTGAACGACCCGACGGGCGATAGTCGGGCTCATCGGAGAACCTCCGGCCATGACATCTTTGATGCTGTTGAGAAGCTGATCGGGTGGAGTACGTTTCAACAAATACCCGGTCGCTCCCGCTTCGAGAGATTCGAAGACCTTCTCACTGTCTTCGTAAACCGTCAGCATGATGATCTGGAGCTCCGGTTTCAACTCTTTCAGGACATGGACCGCTTCTGTCCCCTGCATCTGAGGAAGGTTGATGTCCATCATGACCACGTCGGCATCTTTGCGCTTGAAGTCGCGGATCGCTTCTTCCGCGCGCTCGTATGCGCCGACACAGCGAAATCCGTCCGATCCCTCGATGAGGACGATCAGACTTTCGCGGATCTTGTCGTCGTCCTCGACTATTGCGACACGTATCGGCATATCTGTATCATCGACATATAATATATTGGAACATACGTTGGCTGCAATCAACCGAACGGATGATTTTAGACATCCTTCAACGGGATTACGGCACGTACAATTGTCCCGACGCCATGCTGACTCGTAATTTCACACGTTCCTCCTACCTCCTCCATTCGCCTCTTCATGTTGTTCAAGCCTTCGCTGAATTTCTTCACCTCATCCGTATCGAAACCCTTTCCGCTGTCCCTGACTGTCATTGAAAGCTGATGAGGTAACAATTCGAATTGTATCCATGCCTCTTTTGTATCGGCGTATTTTACAATGTTGTTGAGAGATTCCTTCATCACCATAAAAATGTTGTGCCGGGTTTCTGTGGGGACCGGGATCCCGGTCTCGACAGCGGGGAGATCAACGTGGCATTCAATGTTCGCCCTTTCAAGGTACGTTGCACCGAACTGGGCAAGGTAATCCATCACATCCTCGACGGTGTCGTATTTCGGATTAACTGCCCAGACGATTTCATCCAACGCAGTCACGATTTCGTTCGCCGTGCTTGAAATATCGTCGAGATTCTTTTTCACGCCTGCCGGGTTCTGCGGGGTTCTACTTGCAAGATTGCTGAGGAGGCTTATTTCCGTCAGGCGGGAACCGATATCGTCGTGCATGTCCTTTGAAATGCGAAGGCGCTCGCGCTCGATTGCGGTCTCTTGTTCCAGTCTGCGAGTTCGCTCCCTGATCTTTCTCAGCTCTACGTATCGGGCAGTTCCGGCAACGACAAGAAAGAGAATGAGACCCGCAGAAACCCTGAACCACACGGTCATCCAGAAGGGGGGATTAACGATAAGCACCAATGACCTTCCCGTTTCATTCCACACCCCGTCGTTATTTGAGCCTTTTACGCGAAGGATGTATTTTCCCGGATCAAGGTTTGTGTATGTTACACTTCTGTCCGTCGATCCTGCCATGATCCATCTGCTGTCGAACCCCTCAAGCATGTATTCATACTCGTTTTTCTCGGGCTCAGAATAATCTAACGACGCGAATTCAAATGAGAGAACATTGTCTCTGTAGTCGACCGCAATCGTATCCGTCATCGTGATCGGACGAATAAGGATTCCCTTAGGCCGACCGGGAGTTACGGAACGGTTTAAGATTTTGAAATCAGTAATGACAATTGGCGGTATGTGCGGGTTGTCTTTGACCTGTTCAGGATAGAATGCATCGACACCCCCGATGCCGCCGAAGTACATTTTGCCGTCCCGTGTTCTGAAGAACTCCCGCCTGTTGAATTCGTTCGATTGTAATCCATCCCGGACATCGAACACACGAACGATGCGGGTACGGGGATCGAATCTGCAAAGTCCTCGATTAGTACTCAGCCATAGATAGCCTGCCCGATCGGCAAGAATGCCGTACACTACATTGTTGGGCAGACCATTTCTGTCGTCAAAGTGTTCGGCTTGCCCTGCCTTTTTGTCAAATTTGTTCATTCCACCGCCGTCCGTTCCAATCCATAGATACCGGGATGGTTCAAGCGGATCGGGTTCGATCGACAGGATGAAATTCGAGCTGAGGCTCGTCGTATCCCTTGCCTTGAATGTGTAGTACAACTTTGATCCATCGGAAGGGTCAAACCGAATGAGTCCGGCATCCGGCGTTCCAACCCAGAGAATGCCCGACGAGTCCTCGTTCATACAGGTAATGTTATAAGAACCGGAGAGGCGCTCGAAGCGCGAAATTTTGTAATCGTCGCGGTAAAGTCGGTAATAGACGAACTTCTTCGTACGTCGATCCAACTCTGCCACACCGTATTCCGTTCCAATCCAGATTCTTCCGCTCAGCCCGACATAAGGGAAATATACTTTGCGCCGGTCGTCTAAATGCCGCATGTCAGGCCGGTACTGATATCGCAAGAACCTCTTTTCCCTGATGTTGTAAAAAAATATCCCGTCGAAGAGAGTCGCGATCCAGACGTTACCATCTTTATCCTCGGCGAATGATTGTCCGTGAATGCTCGGATAAACGAACTTCTTCCCCGCGAACTTATCCAGTTTAGATATGAGATCTCCGAACATGACATTCTCGATCCGCTGCCCTTCGTACAGTTCAAAACGGTTTCCTTTTGAAGGGAATCGGTCAACCCCTTTTCCGTTAGCTCCTAACCAGAGTGTGCCGGTATTGTCTATATACATTGCCGATGTTGCCGGTTCAGCGCGAATGAATTCGTAGTGTGAAGTCCGGGGATCGAAGCGGACCAGCGCGAAGTTTGAGATCAGCCACAGTTTCCCCTGGGGATCCTCGACGATCTGTGTCACGTTATAATGCGATGTCTTGTCATCGTGAATTATATAGTGGGTGAACTTGCCGTTCGCATAACGGTCGAGCGACCGGGACGTTCCAAGCCACAACGAGCCGTCGCTTGCAGACAAGATTGCGTAGGTGTCATTGCTGGCGAGAGTGCTCGGGCTGCCCGCGATATGAAGGAAGTGGATGAATCTGCCTGATGAATGGTCGAAAACGTCTACACCCCCGGCAGTCACTATCCAAACATTGCCGCTTTTGTTTTCAGTAATGGAATGTATATCATCGTCAATAATACTCGATGTGTCTTTCGCGTCGTGAAAGAAATGTTCGATCCTTTTACGCTGAGGATCCATTAAGTTCAGTCCACGTTGAGTCCCGATCCACAGATAACCTCTGCTGTCTTCGAAGATCGAAGACACGCGGTTGCTCGTTAAAGAGTTGGAATCGGACGGATTGTGTTGATAACGATGAAAGGTTTCAATTGTCCTGTCGAAACTGCACACGCCTCCGAGCGCAGTTCCAATCCACAGTATACCTGATTTGTCTTCGAAGAGAGCAGAGATATAATTACTGGGGAGCGAATTGACATCGCGGGGATCGTTGCGATATACGGTAAACTTGTAGCCGTCATATTTGTTGAGCCCGTCTTTCGTTCCGAACCACATGAAACCACGTGAATCTTTGAGGATGCAGAAGACAAAGCTCTGTGAGAGTCCATCGTCGGTGGTCAGCCGGCGTGCTCGAAAGGACTGCGAGCACACGGTTTCAGTCAAAATGATGATGAATAATAGTATTCGGGTGATTTTCATTCGCTTGAATAGGACACTGGCAGACAGGCGCAAAACGCCAATTGTTACAACAATGCCATGGTCGAAATGGTGCCCCGCACAAATTCTGCAAACCGCGTTGTATCTTCCGGCGTTCATCATCCCGTAATTGTCTTCGGGTACCCTATCGGTAAGAATCTATTTTTCATGGTTCCTCGTCCTTCCGATTTGGTACGTTCAATGCAAACGCGTTTCCTGACCTTCAACTTTTCGGCGTGTATTTGTTCACCCTGTTGTGTACCGGCGTTAGCGTTCTCAGGTATGCGTAGATAGCACCCAGGTCCTGCTCCGTCATCCCTGCATAATCCGTCACCGGCATTATCGTGTTGAACTCCTTGCCGTTGACCGGGATGCTGTGAGAGCTGTCCGACGCGAAGCTCTTGAAGAAGCTGATGAACTGCTCCTTAGTCCAGCTCCCGATCCCAGTCTCTTTGTCCGGAGTTATGTTTGCAGACCTCACCGTTCCCCAGGGCAGGTTGAACGGCATCCCGCCCGCGAACTCCATGCCCGGTACCGGTTGCCCCTTGTCTTTCATAGTATGGCAGTCGGCACAACCGGCGATAGTCGTCACGTACTTGCCGTAGGCTACCGTGTCGGATAGACTCGGATCAGAAGCCGGCGTGTACGAATGGAGGGGAATTGTCTTCACGATCATGTTCATCGGGAAATCGAGCTTCCTCTCCGGTACGTTGTTCTCGATAGATTTCAGTGTCCGGATATACGCGACGATCGAGTATAGGTCTTCCCGGGTCAGGTTGTTGAAGTCCAGATACGGCATGAGAGGGAAGAGAGCGGTGCCGTCTTTTGAGATTCCGGTTGTTATTGCCCTTATCAGCTCGCCGTCTGTCCAGCCGCCGATCCCGGCGGGCGTAATGTTCTTCGCGTAGACGACTCCAGGCACTCCGACTGTTTGTTCGTCGAACGCTTCGCCCCCCTTGCCCGCGCTCCCCGGAACGACTGGTCCGGCGTATTTCGTCCAGTCGCGCTCAGAATGGCAGTCGACGCACATGGTGACGTGATTAGCAAGATACTTACCTCGGGCAATCCTCTCCGGCGTGACGCCTACCTTTATGTTCGGGACAGGCTCAGCTTTTGGAAACGTCTCGTTGAAATAGACGATACCGCCAATTATCAGAAGCGCGAGGCTTCCGACAACTATCCCAAGAGCTCTGAAGAACCTCCTCATTTTTTCCTCCTCCTAATATGTTTTTTCTGATTAATTCTTAGTTGTGTAAAATCATGGTTGCCCTCTGTTTTCCGGCAAGATTGTGAAGTCGTTCACTTCAACGCCGTAATAGATCGAGAGATTCCCTGGAAGTAAGAATCGCGAAAAAATCCGTAATTGTTCATAGGTGCTTCAGAATATCTCGTGATTAGTGTAAGCGTCCTAATTACTAATTTTCGAGTTAGAATGACGACGAAAGAGAAAATTCTCGATACCGCCATGTCGCTCTACAATGCGCAGGGAACCGACACGATTACGATCAGACACATCGCGGCCGAGCTTGGAATAAGTCACAGTAATCTTGGTTACCATTATCCCTCGACAAAAGACATCATACGAGCTCTCTTCATGAGAATGAGAGACGAGCTGGATGTGCCTGTGGCAAAATTCGGTAAGTTCGGAAAAGATATTTCGTCGACGGCGATATACCAGAACGTGGTCGCGTCATTCTCCATTCTTGAGAGGTATCGTTTCATATTGCTGGATTTCGCGAGCATCGCACGCAAAGACAAGATTGTCCGTAACGCGTTCCGCGAGGTGATGGCGAAAAGGAATGAACAACTGTCCATATTCTTCCGTGCCATGCGGGCCGCAGGCCTGATGAGGACAGACTTGCCTGACTCTGTTTACGACGGGTTAGTCAAGACGGTCTACATCATCAGTAACGCTTGGCTGCCGAACCGGGGCCTTTACGAAGACCCGCTGGAAGAAGGCCAGGCCGAGCGCTATGCCAATCTGATCTTCAATCTTCTTATTCCATATTTGACTAAGAAGGGTCTCAACAGATTCAAAGCCTTACTGGCGAGTCTGGATCTGTACAAATAGACTACTCCGTTCTCATCGCTAGTCAGGCTACTTTGCCTGCGCGGGCTGGCGATTCGTTTCCTGGAGACCGAGCAGATATCCCTTGAGCATGTTGGCCGAGGTGGATATATTCTTCGAGAAAGGGAGGAGAGAAGCACGATGGATAGCCATGAGATTGCAACACTTGGAGGCGGATGCTTCTGGTGCACGGAAGCTGTTTTCGACGATCTGAATGGCGTGAGTGACGTCGAATCTGGATACTCCGGTGGGACTCTGGCGAATCCGACCTATGAACAGGTTTGCACCGGCAGAACAGGACATGCAGAAGTCGTGCAAGTCACGTTTGATCCACAAGTCATTTCATACGCGGACATTCTGAGAATCTTCTTCACGGTTCATGATCCGACGACACTAAACCGGCAGGGGAACGACGTCGGGACTCAATATCGTTCGGTCATATTTTATCATGATGAGGAACAGAAGCGGACGGCCACCGAGGTGATGAAGGAAATTGAGGCTGAAAAGATTTGGGACGATCCGATAGTGACGGAACTATCGCCGTTCGTGGCATTCTACAAGGCCGAGGATTACCACCAGGAATATTTCGCCAGCAATCCCGATCAGGGATATTGTCGAATCGTGATAGCACCGAAGGTTGCGAAGTTCAGAAACCACTACAGGGATAGATTGAAAAAGAGTTAGAGGCAAGACGCGAGAAGCCAGATGCAAGAAATTGGAAGTCAAACCCGAGAAGTTAGATCGTCTTGCCTCTTGTTTCTGACCTCTTACTTTTGCCCCGAGTGTTCGACGATCCAGTCACCCATCACCGTGAGCGCCGCCGGTGAGAAAGTCTCCTCGATCTGTGCGTATTCGGTCGGTGAGCCTGTCTTCGCATCCTGGAACAGGTGATTCAAACCAGGCATGAGCTTGATCGTGAAGTCCTTGTTGCCGCCTCTCTTCAGCGCATCACCGATAGCCTTCAGGTTTTCTTCTGCAGTCACCTGCAGATCGAGAGTTCCATCCATTGCAAGCACGGGGCACTTCACCTTTTCCAGCGTAGGTACCGGGTCGTATGTCAGGAAAAACCTGAACCATGGCGAATCGAGACTTCTGATTTGACCCACAATTAGCTTTGATGAGTCTATCCCGGTTTTCTTGAAATCTGTTCCCCAGTCGGAGTAAGTTGATGTCAGATACTCGCGGAGCTTTCCGGCAATTATCAAGCTGTCCTTTTCAGACTCGACGATGGAGATTTCCTTTTTCAGCAGAATGTGCCCGCCAGTGCATTGCTGTCCGATATCGTCACGTGAAAGATGACTTTCAGTTTTGTGCCGCCAGCGTCGAGAGTCCCTTGCCAGTTGCCGACGACAGTTGAGTCCGGTCATATATATAACAGATCAATTTACGAAGCCCTGTCTACAAAGGTTACTTGTTGCACGATAAGCCCTGACTTTCGTTGATTCTTGGCAGAGCCTCATTTACTTTTCAAATGTCAGAGGGAGTTCGTTCAACATAAAATGAAGGCGATGAGTCTGATGAAGATGTATCAGTCTTTGATTGATCGTCTGAGGAATCAGCATGAAGCAATCGCGGCTATGGTTGAAGATTTGGATGAAGGATTTCTAAGGGCACATCCGGAACAAGGCAAGTGGTCGATCCACGACAACATCGCGCACCTTGCAAAATACCAGCCCGTGTTCATCGAACGAATGAACGCGATACTTCACCTTCATGAGCCGGTTTTCAACGCGTACCGGGCGGAGTATGATCCGGATTTTGAGATCTGGAGAGGCTGGAATACGCCGAACTTCCTTGGCAAGCTCGACAGCGACAGGAGGGAAATATTCGATTTGATAACAGGCCTGAGCGCGGAAGATCTCAACCGTGTCGGGATCCACAAGAAGCGCGGGAGGCTGACCATTGTCGATATGACATCCATCCAATCGTCATTCTGTTCCTGACTTTTTTGACCTGCGCTGAACGCATATCGTGTCCATTTCGTCCATACATACAAAAACGCCACCATGGAGACTTCAGATGAAAATTTCTGGCAACACAGTTCTAATCACGGGCGGGGGAACCGGAATCGGCTTCTGTCTCGCCGAGGAATTCGTAAAATCCGGAAACGAAGTAATTATCTGCGGAAGGAGGGAAGAAAAGCTGAAAGAGGCAAAGTCGAAGCTCCCGCAGATCCATACGAAGAGTTGTGATGTTGCGAATCCAAAAGACCGCGATGAGCTGTTCAGTTGGGTCGTCTCGAATTTCAAAGGCATCAACATTCTTGTGAACAACGCAGGCGTCCAGAGGATGATCGACTTGAAGAAGGGAATTGCCGAGCTGGCGAAGCATGAGAACGAAGTCGATATCAACCTGGCTTCGACGATCCAATTGTCGGCATACTTCATCCCGGAATTCATGCGGCGAAAAGAGGCAGCGATCATAAACGTCTCTTCCGGACTGGCGTTCATCCCGATCGCAATCATGCCGATCTACTGTGCCACGAAGGCGGCAATACATTCGTTCAGCATCTCGTTGAGACATCAGCTCAAGGACACACCGACAAGAGTGTTCGAGATAATTCCTCCGACGGTCGACACCGAGCTCGACAAGGGAACGCGCGCACAGAGGAACATGACCTACAGGGGAATCCAGCCGTCAGAAGTCGCAGTCGCGGCCATGAAGGCGCTTGCGAATGACGAGTTCGAGTGCGCCGTCGGTCAGGCACAGGGTCTTGTCGCGGCATCGCGAGACAACTTCGACGAGCAGTTCGGCCGCATGAACCACTGAAATAATCGCATAGCGCAGAGATCGTGGAGCAAAGGGCATTAGGCGTGTCCCGCACCGTTTTTCTCTTCCTGCCTCGATAGTGCAGCTCTGATAAAATAGCTCGTTGAATTTCTGCCGCAAACGAGAGGAACAACAAGGGTATTCTATGAAACAATTGAAGATCAGAAAGGCGACGAAGAAAGACGCAGATGTGCTCGTCGAATTCAGGTATCGCATGTTCAGGGACATGGAACCCGAAAAGAATTTCTCGAAAAGTAGAGCTCAATTTATCAGGAAGTCTAGAGAATACTATTCTAAATATCTTGGCACGAAGGGACAGTACGACTGCCTGGCACTGGTGGACGGGAGACTCGTCGGATGTGGATCGGTTCTCTTCTGGGTCAGGCCGCCTCATATCAATCATCTCGAAAACACCATGGGTTACATCCTTAATGTATATGTCGAGAAGGAATACAGAGGAAGAGGGGATTCTCATTTGATTGCATGAGATAATCCAACAGGCTGTATTGTGAAGGTATGCATCTGGATCAGGTTAATTGTCTCGCATTTATCCGCCATTTTAAGTTAAATTGGATTTGTCGTGGACGGTTGTACAAGTATTTCGCATGAATGGTTATGAAATATGTCATAGAGACATATGACATTACGAAGCGCTACGGTGACATTGTAGCTGTCGACCGATTGTCATTGCGGGTGGAGAAGGGGGAAATATATGCCTTTCTGGGACTCAACGGTGCAGGCAAGACCACTACCATTCGCATGATCCTCGGCATGGTACGGCCCACTGCCGGGACGATTAAGGTACTGGGCAGAAGCGTCAACACCGAAGGGCATGGGCCATGGTCTTCAGTCGGATTCGTCGTCGATACGCCACATTCCTATCCTGAACTTACTGTGCGGGAAAATCTTGAGATATTCCGCCGTCTCCGCATGAAGGATGACAGGAAGGTGGTTGATCAGGTGGTGGAGCGTCTGGGCTTGGGCGCTTATCTGAACCATCGTGCACAGACTCTCTCGCTCGGAAACCAGCAGCGTCTTGGACTTGCCAAGGCTCTGCTGCATAAACCTGAACTGCTTGTGCTTGACGAACCGATAAACGGTTTGGATCCATCCGGCATTGCGAAGACACGCGATCTCCTCAGAGAGCTTGTTCAGAAGGAAGGCATCACCGTTTTCATGTCGAGCCACATACTTGCCGAGGTTTCCAAGCTGGCCACACAGGTCGGCATAATCCATGAGGGGCGGATGCTTCTGGAACTCAGAGCGGATGAGCTCGAACACCGCCGTCACTCCGGTTTGCGCCTGAGTGCGCGTGATCGCAAATCTGCTCTGTTCACGCTCGCGGGGGCAGGCTACGCAGCCGATGTTGCGAGTGACGGGACCCTGGAGGTCAGAGACAGATTCGCCATGGCGCATCCCGATGATATCGCGCGGCTGCTTGTGGACGCGGGGAATCCGCCCACCTTGCTCAAGGTCGAAGAGGAGGACCTTGAGTCGTATTTCCTTCGCCTGGTCGGAAAGAATGGAGGAAGTGAACAGCAATGAACCTGGCTGCGGCTGTTTGGTCTGAGATCCTGAAAGCTCGTCGGTCGAGGATGCCTTTGCTCACGGCACTCGGTTTCTCTCTGGTTCCGCTCATGGGCGGATTCTTCATGATCCTGCTGAGGGATCCGGAATTTGCGCGGCGAGTCGGCCTTCTCCGCACAAAGGCGCAGCTTGTCGCCGGTCTTGCAAACTGGCCAATGTATTTTGGGCTCATTTCATATGCGACTGCCGTCGCAGGAATACTCCTTTTCGCGATAGTGGCAAGCTGGGTGTTCGGCCGGGAGTTCTCCGACCATACGGTAATGGACTTGCTCGCATTGCCGACACCGCGTTCGACCATTGTGTTCGCAAAATTCATTGCAGTAGGTATCTGGTCCGGCGCCCTGTCAGGTATTATATATGTATTGGGTTTAGTTTTTGGGGCGATAATCGGGCTTCCTGAGTGGTCGACTGAGATTGCCGCGCACGGTGCCTCCGTCCTGGCCATGACCACTTTCCTGATCGTCCTGTTGATGTCGCCTGTGGCTTTGTTCGCGAGCATCGGACGCGGATACCTGGCGCCCATGGGGTTCTCGATTGTGGTCCTCGTGCTCGCGCAGTTTATCGCTGCAGCAGGATGGGGGCCGTACTTCCCCTGGTCGGTACCGGCACTATTTTCGGGACTTGACAATTCGCAGCCCGAAAGCCTCAACGCCGTCAGCTACTTTCTGCTGTTCCTCGTCTGCATCGGCGCTTTTGTGGGGACATTTGCCTGGTGGCAGTACTCAGACCAGACGGTGTGAACGCGCCGCAGTTTGCCTGTTCGCTCTGCGTGGTGAAGGGGCAGGAAACAAAGGGGACCTGATTCGGACTCGGACTTTGAGAAGTAAACAGAGGTCTCGGTGATGGCTGGCGAGACGGCCACGGGACGTGGGACACGGAGCTTCTCAAGGCGGAACAGATAGTCTCCCACCACAATTCCGTGCTGGGTAACTGGTTTGTGAAGCTGGCAAATACCGATGATATCCAGTTCTCTGATTTGTAGCCCCTGCAATCATGAAGTGCACATAATTTCTTCCTTGAACATTAGGCAGCCCTGTGTCATCTTCGATTTAGCTTCAGGAGGCTGAAAATGGAAAAGATAGTTGCCCGCTGCGGGTTCAGATGCGACACCTGCAGGGCTTACGCAGCAAACAACCACTCGTATGATGACCAGGTTAGAGTCGCCTCGGCTTGGGCGAAATATTTCGGGCTGAAGATCTCCCCCGAGAAGCTCCGCTGTAACGGATGTACAGGTGAGCGATGTGACAACAATGATTTTCCCGATCTTTCCTGCCCGATACGCGCTTGTGTCATCGAGAGAGGGATGAATACGTGCGCGGATTGCTTCGATTACCCATGCGAGAAGATGGAGTCGAGGATGAAGGGAGTCGAGGAAGTAATCGGGCGGTTCAAAGACATGATCACTCATGAGGAGTTTGAAGCTTACGTCGCGCCATATGACTCCCGGAAGAACCTGGATGAGTTGAGAGACAGACGGGTTGATAGAATAGATTAGTGGCTTAGCCGGATCGCTGGTCTCTCTGGCGGGCTATCTCATCTCCTGTTGAAAACCTCTGCCATCCTGCGTATAATGTGATACGAAAATTCCCTGATGGAAAAACGCCGACTCAACCGAAGCAGACATTCCAAAGTGTCAGAGCTCAAGACCGGGTTCATAACTGATTCTCGCCTGATGCGGACAGCTGATCATGCAGTACTAAGAAGGCTCGAAGCTCTGCTCTCTGAGGACTTGGGATTCCACGATGCCCCTGTCAATAACGGCAGACACAATTTCCATTCATTCCCCGCGAAGTTTCCCCCGCAGTTGTCGCGCCTGTTCATCGAGAATCTGACTTCACCTGGCGATATCGTTTTGGATCCGATGGCAGGATCCGGAACTACAATTGTCGAAGCCGTGTCAACAGGCAGGACAGGACTAGGATTTGACATCGATCCTCTGGCTTTGCTTATAAGTAAGGTTAAGGTCACTCCGCTCGATCCGGTTTCTGTCGAGCGTGAGGCCCGCAGAGTTGCACATGATGCCGACAAGTTCAAAGAGTCGGAACGATTCACAGATAGAGAACCGGATGCATCGGGAGTTCGTCCTTGCTTTTGTGAAACCGGAAAGGCAACACACCCCACATCGCAGTTGTGACTGCTGAACCTCTTCCGAGCAGAATCGCTTCGGTTGCCCTTGGGACTGGTGACATAGACTGTGTTTATCACTTCGCCTTGCCTGAATTGCAGGCCACAGTACGTGAGGTTGGTAACGAAACAGAACAGGAGCAGCTGGAGATGATGATAAACGGCCGCAGACTGCGAGACGTTGCTGATTTACCTTTCGATCTGGCAATCTGATATTCAGTCCTGCGAGAGATCGATTACAGACTGCAACTTTGTAAGGTGATCCTGCAGGTTTGCGGAACCCATCGCCGACTTATCACGTTTTCTTACTATCGCTTTGATCCAGCACCACAAAATAGAACCCACCCGCCGATTCTCCGCTCCACACATCGAGAGCCATGATAAGATTTCGGTGAGCAGTCATGTCCATTCCAGGGAAATCATGCCGCGCCCATGAACATTTCTCGAATGGACCAAGAGAATGGTCGGCGTGACACCCATAACGTATGTTTACTGTTCTTCCGGCCAATTGATCTCAGACTGATTGATTCGTGCTGAAACATTCGAAGGCGACGCCCGTCATGATACCAGTGAGTTTTACCGAATAGCAAGCTACATATCAGCATAGCTCTTTGGGAGAGGAGCAAAGGAAAAGAAGCCGTACATACCGGGTGAAATCCGTGAGAAGATGCTCTCGCCGGGTAACACTTGCGGCTCGATTCATTCAACCATATTATCTGTCTAGTTAGAGGAGTACGATATGAAACGAAATTTCCTGCTCTGTCAGATGGCCCTTTTGTGTCTGCTGTTCAGCCAGACGGTCAACGCGCGTGGCGTAGTGGACGGCGTAAAATCGGATAGGCCGGTACACGCAGCCACAAGCAAGCTGTTGCTCCTGCGGTTCCCCACGCTCTCCAAGACAAAAATCGCTTTCGAGTATGGTGGAGAGATCTGGATTGTTGACCGTGATGGCGGAAAGGCTCATCGGCTCGTCACCGGCACGGACATCCTGGGTAAGCCCATCTTTTCGCCTGACGGATCGATGATCGCCTATACTGGTACATACGATCACAACACGGATGTCTACGTCGTCTCCGCCGACGGAGGCGAGCCGACACGGCTGACGTACCATCCCGGTCCCGACATAGCGGTAGGCTGGACACCTGATGGGAAAGATGTTCTATTCCGTTCCAGACGCTACAGTTATTCTGATCCCGATCAGCTTTACACCGTCCCGGTCACGGGCGGATTTCCGAAAGAGTTGCCGTTGTCCATGGCTGAGACAGGCTCTTATTCCCCGGATGGATCCAGTATTGCGTATGTCCCATTCTTTCAATGGGAACCGTTCTGGAAAGGCTATCGCGGCGGACAAACGACGCCTATCTGGATTGCCGATCTCTCGAATTCCAGCGTCGTTAAGATCCCGAGAGAAGGTGCCAACTACAATGACCCGATGTGGGTCGGAAACAAGATCTATTACCTATCCGACCAGGACGGTCCGATCACACTTTTCTCGTACGATATCGGTACGCATGACACCACAAAGCTGATCGACAACAAAGGCTTCGACATCACATCGGCTTCTGCCGGTCCCGGCGGAATCGTCTATTCTCAATTTGGCCAATTACATGTTTATGATTTTGCGACGAAGGAATCTCACGTGGTGCCCGTGACAGTATCGGGTGATCTTCCGCAGCTTCGGCCGCACTTCGAGAATGTATCCAACCAGATCTCCGGTTACGACATATCTCCGAACGGCGTGCGCGCTGTCTTCCAGGCTCACGGCGATATTCTCACCGTTCCCACGAAACATGGTTCCATCGATAACCTGACGAGCAGTCCCGGAGTCGAAGATCGCGACCCGGCGTGGTCCCCGAACGGGAAGTGGATCGCCTACTTCGCCGACAGGAATGGCGAATACGATCTCTACATTCGCGGTCAGGACGGAATCGGTAATCCCCGGAAGATCACGCTAGGCCAGAAGAGCGCATTCTACTATCAATTGAACTGGTCACCTGACAGCAAGAAGCTCGCGTTCAGCGACCAGAAGCTGAACCTCTGGT
>CAZRXH010000035.1:18068-19264 GCA_964603995.1 uncultured Bacteroidota bacterium
TGGTCACCTGACAGCAAGAAGCTCGCGTTCAGCGACCAGAAGCTGAACCTCTGGTATGTTGATCTGAGCCAGCCCGATCCGAAGCCGATCAAAGTCGACACCGACGACTACTCCGAGCTTCACGAGTTCGACGAGAGCTGGTCGCCGGACAGCCGGTGGCTTGCCTACACGAAGGTCTTGCCGAATTACCTTCACGCTGTCTTCGTCTATTCGCTAGAGAATCATGAGATCCATCAGGTCACGGACAACGGAAGCGACTGTCTCTATCCGGTATTTGATCAAGACGGGAAATACCTGTATTTCACGTCCAGCACCAACACGGCGCTGTCCGAGGACTGGCTCGATATGTCGCATCTCGAACAGCCTGTCGAGCGCCGTGTGTATGCGGTAATTCTCAATCAGGGGGTACCGTCGCCGCTCGCTCCGAATGCCGGCTTTGAGATGGTGGACACATCGAGTCACAGTGAAGTCAAGAAAGAGACCGAGCCCGTGAAGAAGGACACAACCAAGAAAGTTGAAATTGATTTCACGGATCTTTCGGCCCGGACAGTTCCTCTTCCCATTTCACCAGCAAACTACCAGTGGATATCGGCCGGCAAACCCGGAATCTTGTACCTCCTCCGAGGTCCTCTCGTGACAGTTCCCGGGAGCGAGCCGGCAGCGCGGAGCGTCATCAGGTTCGATCTCAGATCGAAGGAAACGAAATCTCTGGTTGAAGGAATATCCCATTTCGCTCTCTCGTCCAACGGGACAAAGATGCTCTACAAGCAAGGCGCAAGCTGGTTCATTTCATCTACGGGTGGCCCCGGCGTGAACAAACCGGAGAAGCTCAACGTCAGCGACATGAAGGTTTATGTCGACCCGCGAAGCGAGTGGGACGAGATGTACCACGATGCGTGGCGAATAGAGCGTGCGTTTTTCTATAATCCGAATTACGACGGACTCGATATCACTGCTGCCGAAAAGGAATTTGCCGCTTATCTTCCGGGGGTGGCGAGCCGGGACGGCCTGACTTTTCTTTTTGACGAGATGCTGAGCTATATGTCCGTCGGCCATATGTTTATTCGCGGCGGTACGGAACCGAAAATGAGCGACATAAAGGTGGGATTGCTGGGAGCTAATTACGCCGTAGAGCACGATCGGTACAGGATAACGAAGATATTCGGTGCCGGTGCCTGGAACCCGGAACTTTATGC
>CAZRXH010000035.1:19364-30532 GCA_964603995.1 uncultured Bacteroidota bacterium
GATTATATCATAAACCACCTTATGCGGAAACCGATGAGCATGAACGTTACCCGCTACGGCAAGATGGCCATTTGTCCGCCAATGGCGATCTTCGGACCGAAGGTAATGCTCATCAACCAGTTTGCCGGATCGGGCGGCGACGCTCTTCCGTGGTATTTCAAGATGGACAAGATCGGTACTCTCGTCGGTGAGAAGACGTGGGGTGGCCTCGTCGGAATCGGCGGCTATCCCGCGCTCATGGACGGAGGGATGGTGACGGCGCCGCGTATAGCAGTGGAGGGACTGAACGGAACTTTCCCGGTGGAGAATCACGGCATTTCCCCGGATGTAACCGTGTGGCAAAACCCACAGCTTGTGAGGGAAGGACATGATCCGCAGCTGGAAGCCGCGGTGAAGATCGCCCTCAAAGAACTCGATGAACACCCGCTGCCAAAATACGAAATACCTCCTTACCGGAACTACCATCCGCAACTTCCACCGCTTCCGAAGACAAGCGATAGCTCAGGCAACTGAGCATAGATTTGTCAACGATGTTCACGGCCTCGGTACGGACTCTTGACCTGTGCCGGGGCCGTGTCCGATGAAACGAGGGGAGAACCGAGACCTAGTCGCTGATTAGTGCCATCCCAGTTGGTCCTGGCATACGGAGTGCAGCGTTAACTTCCCGATCTCTCGCTGTCCAGATTAGCCATTTGTTGCTGGGCGTACCGTTCACCTGCAGCAGAACCGGCAGGTGCTGCCTGCTCGATGGCCGTTATGTCATCGGGTGATAGGTCGAGTTCAAGCGCGCCGACCGCTTCCTTTAGCTGCTCGCGGGTGCGAGCGCCTATCAACGGCACGATGTCGGAGCCTCGTGACAGCACCCATGCTATCGCAGTCTGTGCGACCGTACAACCATGTTCATTTGCAAACTTGCGAAGTGATTCCACAACTGCAAGGTTGTGGTCGAGGTTGTTGCCGATAAAGCGCGGCATGTGGTTTCGCATATCTCGTGCTGTCGCTGATCGCTCTTTGGACCAGCGTCCGCTCAATAGCCCGCGGGACAGCACACCGTAGGCGGTCACTCCGATGCCGAGCTCGCGACAGGTCGAAAGTATCGTGGATTCGATTCCGCGTGAGAAGAGTGAATACTCGACCTGAAGGTCGGCTATCGGATGAACCGTGCAAGCGTGTCGGATCGATTCCGCACCAGCCTCGGAGAGACCCGCGTAGCGCACGTATCCCGCCTTGATCATATCGGCAATCGCTCCGACGGTTTCTTCTATCGGCACTGCGGGATCAACTCGTGCCGGACGATAGATGTCGACGTAGTCCGTGCCAAGTCGGCGCAGAGTGTACGTGAGAAAATTCTTCACTGACGCCGATCGCGCATCGATGCCGATCATTGCATTCGACGGATCACGAAGTGCGCCGAATTTTACGCTAAGGAATATTCTATCCCGCGGCCGGCCATCGAGCGCTTTCTTCAACAGCATCTCGTTGTGTCCCGTGCCGTAGAAGTCTCCCGTATCGAGAAGCGTTACACCCATGTCAAGTGCTTCGTGTATCGTGGCAATGCTCTCGGATTCGTCCGCGTGACCGTAGACGTCCGACATGCCCATGCAGCCTAAGCCAATTGCAGAAACATACGGACCGTTTTTTCCAAGTTGTCGTGTTTGCATCTCGTGTTTTCTCCCGTCGATAAATTTTGTCAGACCATACGATCATGGTCCCGGATTTACGCTAGATCCGTTTTCTCTTCCTTGGTGACGCGATATTCCCGACAGCGGTTTCGAGAGCGTCGCGGACCAATGTTTTCTTCGCCAATTCAAGCAGAACATTCGTGTAGCCCCGCTTTCCCCAGGCGCCTGTGCACGGTTTGAAGACATCCGGAGCTTTTTCGATGAACGAAAACTGCTGTTCGGGCGTCAGCTTGACCATTCCCCAATTTTCGTCCGGATAGCCAAGCGTCGCGAAGACCTTCTCGTTGATTCTGAAGTCGGGATGTCTCAAGTGTGCCGATTCGACTGCGCCCGAAAACGCGAGAGCGATTCTGCGAAACTCATTTGCTGTCAACTTCAACTCTCCCTGCTTGATTGATACTGATCGTCCGCGTACCGGTCGGAACTGGGATTGACGTATGAAAAAACGCCGCGAATGCAGAGGGAGTTCCGGGCCACTTAGATCAACTTTCTTGTCTGAAAATCTTCCGGCGCGCGATTTCAGGGGCACGAGCTTTAGCATTGCACTTCGGAAACGCCGCGCTAATATCCGACGATCGAATCTCAAGCTTCAATCGGGCCGATTGTACTCCTATTTCAGTCTCTCGAGTATTCCCACCGTCGCCGTGCATCCGAATCGAGTACAGCCGAGCTCCCTGATCTCGATAGCGCGCTCCAGCGTCCGAACGCCTCCGGCAGCCTTTATCTGAATTTTCGGATCGGCATATTGTCTCATCAGCTTGATGTCTTTGTCCTCGGCGCCTCCCGTTCCGTAGCCGGTGGAAGTCTTCGCGAAGTCGACGCCGACATCATTGCATATACGGCACGCGGCAATAATCTCCTCTTCGCTCAGGTAGCAGTTCTCGAATATCACCTTGACGAGAACGTTTCTGCGGTGCGCGGCATCGGTGACGGCTTTGATATCAGCTTTGACGAAATCGAAGTTCCCCGATTTCAGCTTGCCGATATTGAGAACCATGTCGAGTTCGACGGCGCCGTTCTCGATCGCCTCGTTCGCTTCCGCGACTTTCGCAGAGGTCGTCGTGGTACCGTGCGGGAATCCGATTACCGTCGTGACGAGAACATTGCTATTTCTCAGGATCTCTTTTGCCAGTCTGACATCGGACGGTCTGACGCATACGGATGCAACTTTGTACCTCGCTGCGAGCTCGCAGCCTTCTCTTATTTCCTGGTCAGTGAGAGTGGGTTTCAGCAGAGAGTGATCGATCATTCTCGCGATCTCTTTATAAGTAACCATGATGATTCCTCGTTTTTTGCCGGACATGAAGAGCGAATTTGGCTGAACAGATACGTGGCATGTCAGTCGTTAAACCTCAGCCGAAAATTCGCAATCTCCGGATCTGCCACAATTCTCACCGGCGGGCCCCATGTTCCAACACCTGACGACACATATATATGCGTCGATCCCTTCACGAGGTAGCCGTAGGCGAGCTCGTACACCATGTTAGTGATGTAGTTGAACGGCCACATCTGACCGTAATGTGTGTGGCCGGAAAGCTGCAGATCGATACCGTTTTCTTCAGCTTCTTCAAGATGAAATGGCTGGTGATCCATAAGGATGATTGGAAATGTCTTGTCGACATTTTCCATGAGTTCGTCGAGCGTCTTCCTTTTCCGCGCCGATCTGTCCTCACGTCCGACAATGTAGAAGCTGTTGTCGATGAACACCGCTGAATCCCGGAGGAGTTTCACGCCGTGTTCGGTTATGTATTTGCACGCTCGCTCGACTCCGCCGATGTATTCGTGGTTGCCGGTAATCGCATAGACTCCGAGCGGGGCCTTGATCTGCCGGAGAGCCTCGCCGAGGTTCTGATGGATAACGGGGTTCAAATCTCCGTCAACAATATCACCCGGAAGAAGAACTATGTTGGGTGAAAGCGAATTTATCTTGTTCACGATGCTCGTGATGCGACCGTTATTGATTATCGAACTGAGGTGAATGTCGGATGCCATGACTATGTTCAGGTTCTTTCTGCTGCCCGCATCCTTAGGGATGTCTATGTTGAACGTCCGAACACGGATGATATGCGCGTTGATGAAACCGTAAATCACAACGAGCCCTACCAGAGAGATCACGCCTACGGCGGTGACTTTGGCGACGCGGACAGGATCCGATGTGATGAAGGAAGGAAAGAACGGGATGAAATGATTGACGAGACGAAGCAAATCGATCACTGCGACTATGAGAAGGAAATAGACAAACGCGGCGAGCCAGAAAGATCCGATCCAGCTGAGCGGTTTACCGAGCGAAATGATGTCGGCGCGTTCAAGAAACGTCGCAGCGACGAATGACGCGGCGAGGAGTATGAACGCGACAATGTAGATGACACGGACGGTCCCGGCGGGCCGCAGCGCGTGCAGTCCGCGGATGAAAATATAGTAATTGGCTAACCCATATATCGATAGAATAATCGAGACGACGAGAACGAAAATGATGGTACGACTCACGATTTCACCATATTATCTGAATGTTCAATGCGAACAAAATATGCAAATTTTCTCTTCGATGCAGCCGACGGCAATCCGGCGATACTGATCTGCAGAACTCGTCGACCCGCACTGGAACATCTTGCTCCCGTTTCCGTCATAAGTTCACGTCGGCATTTCACCCGATCATAATCCGGCATCACAAGTTGCAAGATGTTCCGCGACTGAAGGTTTGAACTTTCAAAAGGCAGAAATTCTTATCATTGGAGATTAATATGGATGCTCTGAATTTAGACAAGATTTCCTCGCGTCGGACTTTCATCGTGATATCGGCTTTCGCCGCCGCGGAGGTTCTACTGCACTTGTACTCGAACGCGTTTGCTCACTACGGCTATTTCCGTGACGAGCTCTATTACGTTGCCTGCAGCAGACACTTAGCAGCCGGATACGTTGACCAGCCGCCGCTGTCGAGCTTCATTCTGTTCCTCAGCATCAAGCTGTTCGGCGAATCTCTGTTTGCCATAAGACTTCTTCCCGCAATCGCATCGGGCATCACGGTTTTCATCGCCGGCCTAATCACCAGGAAACTCGGAGGCGGCACATTTGCCGTCCTACTTGCGTGCCTTTGCGTAGCGATAGCACCGGAATTTGTCGGCACGAACGGTATTTATTCGATGAATACTTTCGATTGGGTCTTCTGGTCGCTCGCCGCGTACGTCGTAATACTCATCATGCTGGCTGAACGTTCGGGCGGTCGGAGCGACAAGCTCTGGCTGCTGCTTGGAGTGGTCCTGGGATTCGGATTACTGAACAAGATCGATATACTCTGGTTCGGACTGAGCCTGCTTGTCGGACTTCTGTTGACGCCGCAAAGAAGATCACTTGCCACGGTATGGCCTTATGCGGCTGGCGTGGTCGCGCTGGCATTGCTCAGCCCTTACGTAATCTGGAATGTAACTCACAATTTCGCCACACTCGAATTCATCCACAACGCCTCCTCACTCAAGTACTCTTCGCTGAATCCCGTAACATTCATATCGGGAACGATAGACAGCCTCAACATGCTGGCACTGCCGGTATGGATAGCGGGACTCTACTTCCTCTTCTTCCACGAAGAAGGTAAGATGTTTCGTCTCATCGGTTTCATCTTTCTCGTTTCATTTGTCGTGCTGGTACTGAACTGGCATTCGAAACCTGAGTACATAGCACCGGCGTTCCCGATTCTTTTTGCGGCTGGCGGTGTAATGTTCGAACGGATCGCTTCTCATAGAGGTTTCGGCTGGACGAAGTTCGCGATGCCGGCGTTAGTTGCGATCTTTGGTTTGATGAGCCTGCCGTTCGCGCTTCCAATCTTGCCCGTGCAGAGCTTCATTAAATA
Organism: uncultured Bacteroidota bacterium; assembly: GCA_964603995.1. Classification (GTDB taxonomy): domain Bacteria; phylum Bacteroidota; class Ignavibacteria; order Kryptoniales; family JAKASW01; genus JAKASW01. The sequence continues at coordinate 24,891 of CAZRXH010000035.1, forward strand.
TTCCGAAACGCTCGGAGTGAAGCCATCCACTTCCGAGGCACAGCATCTTACGGAGCTTCCACAATTCTACGCAGACATGTTCGGGTGGGAGAATATGGCTGCCACGGTTTCGAAGGTCTATGTCTCCCTCCCACCCGACGAACAAAGGAAGACGGTGGTCTTCGCGCAGAATTACGGCGAAGCAGGAGCGATAGATTTCTTCAGAGCGAAATATCCGCTTCCGCGCGTGATATGCGGGCACAACAATTACTGGTACTGGGGACCGGATGATACGACATTCACAACGGTGATAGTCATCGGCGGCAGGCCAGAGGATCATCTGAAGTCTCTCGACTCGGTGGAGGAGAGAGGAATGATCATCAGCAAATATGCGATGCCTTACGAAACCAACCTGCCGGTTTTCGTCTGCAGGGGATTGAAGCTGCCGTATTCTGTGATTTGGCAGAGAGTGAAAGTCTTTATTTGACGTCGGGTCTTGTCTCGCAAAATTGAAGCCGGCTGCTCCCGTCACTGAAGAACCGGCTTGGGAAATCTGAAGAGGAAATCTCTTCCGCATTTTCTCGTCTCGAAACATGAACATATCGAGGTACGGGATTGTTTACTGAAGTGTGACAGCAGAGAGGAAATCTTCACCGGTAAGTTCCGCGAATCCGTACAAGCACAAATGTCGGCATGAACGATAGCCCGCGAATCTGGCCGAGACCCTGGGCGTTCGGCATACTCATCCTGCCGGTCGCGATCTACGTCGGTTTTACCGCGACGCCGCTTCCTTTTCTTCTCAGCAAGGCAGGTGTTTCGGTCTACGAGATAGGAACTATCGGCTCCCTTCTTCAGCTTCCGAACATCTTTGTTTTCCTTTGGGCACCGCTCGTCGACGTCAGGCTCCGCCGCAGGACATGGCTGGTAACCTCTGCCATTACGACTGCGGTATTCATGTGGATCGCTCTGCCGTTGGTAGGCGCGGCAAATCTCCATGTGTTGACGGCACTGCTGTTGCTCGCCGGTGTGACTGTTTCGCTTGTACTGGCCTCGTCCGGCGGACTCATGGTGACAACACTCTCCCCGGTCGAACAATCAAAAGCCGCGGCTTGGAACCAGGCTGGATACCTGGCCGGCGGCGCGCTGGGAGGCGCACTTGTCTTGTGGCTCGTGACTCGCTTGCCGGTTCTCTTCACGGGAATGATATTGACTTTGGTCCTTTGTCTTCCCGGATTAGCCGCACTCACGCTACCCGAGAAGGAACCTTCCGCTTCGCACTGGTTCAAAGGACGACTCGGTGCAATTCGGCGCGAAGTTGGTGGACTCTTCAAGTCTCCTATCCGCAGATGGAGCGCACTTCTTCTCATGGCTCCAGCCGGAACCGGCGCGGCTCAGCTTCTCCTTCCCGCAATTGCTTCCCACTACGGAGTCGGGGCGTCAGGTGTCATTTGGATAAACGGGCTGGGTGGCGGGATTGCTCTCGCAGCGGGCTCGCTCCTCGGCGCACTGGTCCCGTCAGACTGGGACGGCCGAGCAGTCTACGCGAGCGCCGGCCTGCTGAACGGACTCGCGGCCATTGTTCTGATGTCGGTCGACGGTCCAACGGGCTATCTCATTGGCACCATTCTTTACCTTATCACCGTAGGTCTCTGCTGGGCGAGGTTCACCGCCCTGATCGTTGAGATTGTCGGGCCGGATACGCGCGATGCGAGCACACTCTACAGTGCTCTCTCGGCCGCGGGAAGCATCCCGCTCGCGTACGTGACATGGCTCGATGGGTTTGGGTACTCAAAGTTCGGTACGCACGGGTTGTTGTTGACCGACGCGACGGGAAATCTGATTGTGTTCGGTGTAGTGTTGGCGGTATTTATCGTTCGGGGATTGAAATTCCGACACACACCAGGATCACTTGCGCCCGAATTGGAAGAATGATGATCGCGTTCAAGATCGAACATTCCAGGTTAATTGGGACTCCAGACCGAGAATTGTGGCCGACGACATGCGCGGAAAATGGGCCGGACCACGATATTGGAACATGCACATTTCTGATTCGTATCTTGACTGGAAAAGTTGAGATGGCTTCTTGAACGCAGATACTACAACCCTATATACCTCCAAGTCCTGTCGGATAATGGACTTCAAATGTAAATCCACCATGGGGGAAAAATCGGGGGCGGAATACCAGGCGCGTTTCTCTCTGAGTTTCGTACGGAAAGGGAACTTCATTTATAATGTCTTCAGAAACTCGCTGGACGCTCACAACGGAAGAATACTGCTGAACAAACCGGGATACGAGCACACCGTAGACCATGTGCATCACGTCCCTGATGAGTGCACGAGCTTCGGATTTGACCGGGAGTTCTACGAATCTCTGAGAGAACGATATCGACATCATGCCGGCAGGTTCTTCGAGAACAACGATGTTCACGCACTCCTTATCGAGTCCGACGCCGGAATAGAATTCCTGCACCACATGGCTCTGTTGTCTCTCAGGAGCAAACGCTATTCAAGTTTATTGATTGACTCTCTGGTATATGAAATCGTCGAGCTGGCCCTCGGAAAGCTGACGACGCCGGATGAGGTAAAACATTTTCCCAGCTCCCTGAAGAGAAACCATCTCGAAACAATCGAAAGAGCGAAGAACTACATAAGCGAGAATTACACGAAGGACCTGAGCTTGGACGAGATCGCAGACAATTCCTTTGTAAGCCCGTTCCACTTCAGCAGAATTTTCAAAACCTTCACCTCCTATTCGCCCCACCAATATCTTATCGAAACTCGCCTGAAGAACGCTGAGATTCTCATAAAAAATACCGAATTGCCGATTACGCGGATTTGTCTGTCGTCCGGTTTTGAAAGCCTTGAGCACTTTTCTTTTGCGTTCAGGAAGAAGTTCGGGACTTCCCCGACGAAGTACAGAGCCAATGCCGGCTAGTCCAGAAAAGCAAGATTTCTAAAGTCCTCGCCGCCCTCTCCCCGTATCTTAATTAAACCACAAAAGAATGAGGAGAAAGAAACATGAATACCAAAGACCTTATTAAACGGGCCGACGACTTCTACAATGGTGACGCGTCTTACGGCGACCCCGCGATGAAGATTCTCGAAGGAATCGATTCGGAGTCATCTCTGAAAAAAGCCGGGAAAGATGTTCACACCATTGCGGAGCTCCTGGCGCACATAATAGGTTGGGAAGATGTCTATTTGAAACGCTTCCAGGGAGATGCGAAAGCTACCATAGATCAGAACCTTTCGTTCGACTGGAAAAGAATAGACAAAGACGAAAAATCATTCTGGCGAAGTCTGATGTCCGCGTTCGAGAAGAACCACGCACAGTTAGTTTCGCTTCTCGAAAATGAAAATGCCGACACAGGGCCAAAAGAAAAACTGGTAAACGACATCATGGAACATGACATTTATCATCTTGGGCAAATCGCGTTGATAAAGAAAATCGTCGCTTAGGTGTTGGGGACTCAGATGACTGTTATATTGGCAGCCTCGGCGGCGCCACTTAGGAAAAGGAGCATCGACAATGAAAGCCGCGAAAGATGAAACAGCAGAAACTCTTCGCACAGCATTACTGGCCCCGGGCCGCTCGCCTGAAATTCCTGAAACCGAAGATGTGTACGGCTGGCTCGTGGGAAGTTGGGAACTGGAGGTCCTCCATTACAGGGGAGCGGACACTTCCGCACTCGGCTTGAAAGGTGAAGCTCATTTTGGCTGGGTCCTCGAGGGACGCGCAATGCAGGATGTCTGGATTATGCCGCGAATATCCGATCGCTCGCCGGATCTCGGCAAGACCAACAACATGTATGGCACTACGCTGCGCGTCTGGGATCCGTCCATCCGTGCCTGGCGCATAACCTGGATCAACCCGGTGACCGGTCAGCATGACGAGCAGATCGGCCGTCGGAGCGGCAAAGAAATAGTGCAGGTCGGTGCTCGATTAGATGGTACACCGACCCGCTGGATGTACAGGGAAATCACCCCAGACTCTTTTCGTTGGACCGGCGAATTGCTGATGCCGGACGGCGAGACGTGGAGACTCGAAGGTGAGTTTCAGGCCAGACGCACGCGGTGAATGCCGAAACCGAACCTTGTCAGGGTTCCAAATAGAAGATTTTACGTCGTTTGTAAACAACCCTTGACAAAGTTAACGATGTTCGGCCACGGGCTCATAGTGGTTCTTCAGCACCTTCATCGCCCGGTAGGTTATCCACTTGCTGGGCATTCCCTTCCTCTCGACGTTTACCCAGAACCTGCCATTTAGACTGCTTTCAAGATTCCATTTCCCTTCCGCATTCTGCTTCGAGACAATTATCCCGAGAGCGTCATCCATCCTGTCATCCTTGATTCCAAGTTCAATCAGGATATCGGCTATTTCGAGAATGTCGGTCTGATACATCAATGGGAACTGCAGCTTGAGCCATCCGGGCTTTGAGACTTTTGTGAGGTCATGACTTCGCTTGTAAATATGGTGAGCTAAGAGATATTCGCATGCCCTTGAGATAGTCTCATTGACATCTCTGTTCCTTTTCTTTCTTGGTACCGCCGAAAGAGCCTTAAGCGTTTTGATAACCCCTAAGTGACAGCTGTGCTTCCCCCAGCACATCTCAAAACGATCATACGGCCAGCCAGTTGGCTTCTTAGTAATCCCGTCATCAAAACGCTGGTACTTGGTGATCCACTCTATTCCTTTCCGGACCCTTTCATCTCCGATATAACCTAACATCACGAGGCTCCATATCATGTTACCTGTCAGGCATGGTATGACCTCGCTATGCAAACCGCCACCGCCTGCTCGTTGGTCGTAAGCGAATCCAAAGCTTTCCGGATCCTGAGAGCAGTTTAAGATGTATTCACAGGCAGCGCGGATCTGCTCGTTGTCTCCATCCGCCTCGTGCTCTGCAAGCATTATCAGTTGCCAGACTGTTCCTCTATATTTGTCCCGATAGAATCGTCCGGGGCTGTTCCAGCTGCCGCCCTTTTGCCTGCTGAGAATCTTGGGCACAATGCCGGTGCGCATGATGTCTGCCTTCGCACGCTTCACATCGGGACTTGTCTTTTTTCTATCAAGGATGTTGACGAGTGTGAGGTACCTTACCGACGGGTTGTTTTCCTCCAGCAGCCAGTCTGTAGGATCGGCTTTCAGCAGTTTTTTCCAGTCAGACATGTGTGCGCTCCGTTACTTCTTGCCATGTCATGTTTCTGAGTGCTGGAGGCTATGCGAGCTCAGCCCCCTTCTCCAGGAGAAGCTCGCGCAGCACCGAGCGGTGACAACGCGATTCGTTCTCGCAGTAACAGCCGACAGAGAAGTTGGTATGGTGGGACAGCTCCGCGAGGAGCTCGATGGCGTGAGTGTTTTCTGGGGTTGCCATTTCGGAGCGATACTTCCTGACGAAAGCCGCCCACTTAGCAGGTGTGTCTGCAGCCTGCGCGAACTTCACAGTCTCGACGCTCGGCGCTAGGTTGGGAAACCAAACGTCGTAGAAGTCTCGCGATGCAAACTCCGACTTCGGCACCCCGCGCGGCGGACGACGGACAGTTCCGATGCGCAAGCCCTCACCTTTCACTCGCGGGCTGCCGAGTCTGACAATGCGTATAGCCATGAGCGGCTCCTTATTATTTAATCTCCTTTTCAAAGCACATACTGTTTTCAATTCCGG
>CAZRXH010000036.1:0-5085 GCA_964603995.1 uncultured Bacteroidota bacterium
CACGAAGTGTCGCAGACACCCTTGCACAATTCATTCCCGTTTAGTTATATTCAATTCAATGAAAATGAGTTTAAACATGCGCAGGCCCGGGACACAGTTTCCGAAAAGGTCTGCGACAAGACCCCTTCCCGACTCCCGGTCGTTCTGGGGTTCGCCCCTGGCGAATTCTTACTTCTATTTCTACTTCCCCCACCGGGGGATATAATCTTACTACTCTAGCCGTATATAGCTGTATTTCCCGTGAACTTTTCAGAAGCATTCAGATAAAATATCTGGTGTTTGCTATCATAAAGAGAGATTGACAATCCGGAGCGGCGCTTCGGGGAAGGAGTATTTTTAAATGGTCGTAATATTCGAAGAAGAGGCTACTGAAGACGAAATCGAGAACGTGATAAAAGTTCTCAATGATTTCGGCTTCGATGTCCACAGGTCGACGGGCGTTTCGCGAACTATACTGGGCGCAATCGGCGTAAAGCCCGATTTTGACCACAGGCAAATACAGGTCCTGCCCGGAGTAGATGAAGTCTACAGGGTGACAGAGCCCTACAAGCTTGCGAACAGGTCGTTCAAGCCTGAGGGCACCATCATCGACGTGAAGGGGGTGAGGATCGGCGGTCGCGAAGTCGTTGTCATGGCCGGTCCGTGCGCGGTGGAGAATGAAACGCAGCTATTTGCCATTGCCGAACATGTCTCAAAGAACGGCGCAAAGATCCTCCGCGGCGGCGCGTTCAAACCCCGCACCTCGCCTTACTCGTTCCAGGGGATGGGCGAAGATGGGTTGAAACTTCTGAGGAAGGCTGGAGACGAGTTCGGTCTCGTTGTCATAACCGAAGTGATGGACAAGAGCCAGATCGATTTGGTTGCCGAGTACGCTGACATACTGCAGGTCGGTGCCAGGAATATGCAGAACTTCACGCTGCTCAAGGATCTCGGCAAGATCTCCAAACCCATCATGCTCAAGCGCGGACTAGCCGCGACGGTGGAGGAATGGCTGATGGCGGCGGAGTATATACTCGCCGGTGGCAACAGAGAAGTGATGCTCTGCGAACGGGGAATTCGGACGTTCGAGAACTCGACCCGCAACACTCTCGACATAAACGCAATCCCTGTCGTCCACAAGAAGAGTCATCTTCCGGTCATCGTCGATCCTTCACACGCTACCGGCATTCGTGAGAAAGTGGTGCCTGTCGCAAGAGCCGCTGTTGCCGTTGGAGCTGACGGTATCATGGTCGAAGTCCACAACGACCCGGCAAAAGCACTTTCTGACGGTCCGCAATCTTTGTTCCCTGAGCAGTTCACGCAGATGATGAAAGAGATCAGGCTGATAGCTGACGCCATTGGAAGAGAAATCCCGGATGAGCCCGGGACGAAGCACTGACGAATATGACTGCAGATGTATACTGCGGCCTAATGCTGAAGGTGGAAGTGTGAGCTATATTCTCTTCTTCGGATATCGTCGTCTTTCTTCGGTGGGACTCTCTGAAATTGGCATTGGACGGAAGAGGCCTGACAGAGTAACGCGGAGAAGCGCTTTCTCTACGTTCATGGCTCCGCCTTGCTTCTTCCCTGTGATCTCTTGGGCATCCGTTTACTTTTTTCGATCTGGAGTAGTTGACTTTGTCGGGCAATGAAAATCCATCGTTGCCGCAGCGGATAGGGATCATAGGTTGCGGCCTGATAGGGGGCTCGATAGCCCTGTCACTTCTTAAGGCGGGGCGCTCTGTGTTCGTCACGGACAAGCCCCAGAATGAGAAAAGGATAAAAAGGCAGATGCCGAAGGCCGCGATAAGGAAAAGTATCACCGACCTTTGTGCGGAAAACCCGGAGGTGATTTTCATTTGCGTTCCTTCTTCGGAAGTCATAAGCATCATAAGTGAAGTTGCTCAACTGGCATCGGCCGGGACGATCCTGACTGATGTGGCAGGCATCAAACAGCCGATTATGGAAGCAGCGCGTGAAATAGTCCCCGACAATGTGATCTTTGTGGGTGGACATCCGATGGCCGGCTCCGAAAAATCCGGGGTAGATGCCGCACAGCCGTTTCTATTTCAGAACGCCGTTTACGTGTTGAGCCCGCTGAGGATTTATCCTGAGAAGGCCGTCAAACCACTGGTCGATGCAGTGGAACAGCTTGGTGCGAGGATTCTTCTGATGGACGCCTCACAACACGACAGGATAGCTGCCGCTACGAGCCATCTTCCGCAACTCCTTGCTGTCGAACTGGTCAATCTGCTCGGTGAGCTTTCCGCCAAGGATGAGCACTTCAATACGCTTGCTGCGGGTGGCTTTCGGGACATGACCAGAATTGCGTCGAGTGAATACACGGTCTGGGACGACGTCATAAAAGCGAACAGGAAAAACATAGACCTGGTGTTGAACTCGTTTATTCGGAGACTTTCCGAACTGAGCGGAGCTTTGAAAAGAGCAAAAGACTCGGCTATTGCAGCCGAGTTCGAGAAGGCGAGACTGGCTCGCGCAGGGATACGAAAGGGAGGGAAAGGTTTTCTTCATCCACTTTATGACCTGTACGTCGTCGTTGAAGACAAGGTGGGTGTGTTGAGGGAAATAACTTCATCACTCGCGGATGCAGGGATCAACATAAAGGATATCGAGCTTCTCAAAGTCAGGGAAGGGAGCGGAGGGATGTTCAGGCTCTCCTTTGACACTGAAGATATCCAGGATCGGGCATCATCGATACTGGAACAGAACAACTTCCAGATACTTCGCAAGGAATTTGAAGGGTAGCTACTCGTCCTCTTCTTCTTCGATTTTCACATCTCCACCGCCTGCCTCCGTTACCTTCATCTTGATCCCGTCAAGCGATGTCGTGAAGAGCGAACCCTCATCAGTGGAGAAAATCTTTCGGAAGTCTTCCGGCTCGAATAACTCAGAGAACCGTTCGGCGTATTCGTTGAGCTTTTTCACGTAATAAAGAGCATTGTATTCCTGTGGACTCTTGTCCTTCTCATCGTAGAGTACCGCGCTCATGAACGTACGCGGGTTGGGATCATTTCCGATGATGTAGTAGGACACCTTGTCGCCCGGCCTGAGACTGATGCCCGCGTTCACTGCTGCTTCGAATGTTGCGGTGCGGTTCCTGCGGTTTGTCCTGAGCGATGCCAGGTAGTCGTCGATTGTTTCGCGGACCGACTCCGTCCGGACCATTTTTTCCAGAGGCAGCTGTCGGTCAAGTATTTTACGCGTGTAATCGACAAACAGGCTGTGTAGGCCTTCTATGTCCTCGCGAAGCACCAGTGCTATCGACTCACGTATGAACTCTCTCGCGAACCGTTCCATGCTCCGTGAGATCAGAGCCGAACCCCGGATCTTCATCCTCCCATCGTAACCAAGCAGTGCGTAGTTCTTTTTCTTGTAGCTCAGCATCCTTGTATATCTTCCGTCAAGCGTAAGATTAATGCCGCTCGGGAGGGAGCGAGCAAGCCGGGCCACGAATTTCGTCTCCTCCTCTTCCCCCCTCGAATCGGGTGGAGGGACGAAGTAGAGACCATCGGTGTCAACCTCTACAAGAGTCCCTCCGAGTGAGTTGATTTCCGAAATCATCTGCCGGAGGATCTTCTGTCCGGTTTCTGTTACCATATCGGCGGCGGCGTAGTCGTTGAAAAGGCCGCGCGAATAGCCGAGGTAACCGTAGAACGAGTTGATCAGAATTTTCAGCGAGGACTGCATCGCATCCGAACGAGACTTCTTAACCGAGTCGGTTTCCTCCCTCATCTCTTTCTTGGTGGCGAGTCTGAGTTTCGTGAGATGCTTAAGCGTTTTCTGGAAAACACCAAGCTGATCGCTGGGCGGAGAAATGTTGTATGTTATCATTATCGAAGGATACAGCGATTCCACATCGGCGTGGATGATGGGACCGACTACCCCACGGAGGAAAACGTCCGTGTACCCACCGGAAGTCTGTCTCCCGGTCTGCGGTCGGGGGACTGAATTCTTCTTCCTCAGATACTCCCGGACGAAGAGCGATTCTATCTTCGTCGCGGATCCTCTCGGAATTTGTCCGTAATTGTAAGGCAGCATCTGAGACAGGTAGTAGTTCGTGTGTGAAAGGTGCTCTGCCACAAGACGCGTTTCTCTGACGTCGTCTAACGCATACCGAACAAGAAGGTCAGGATTTGTCAGCCATGTTTCCGATATTTTTGAGCCATCTATGTAAACACGGTCGGGCGACGCAAAGCCGAAAAATCTGGCGACGTTCTTCAATCCGTAGCTTTCCAACTCGCGCCGGGTGGAATCGTAACTCTGTACGAGCAGATAAGTGTCCACTATATGTCTGCCCGGGATCTCGATGCTCAGGTAGTCTGCCTCGCGTTCAACATACGAAGTCCGCGGTGTGGAGATCCTGGGTTCAAGCATTTCTTTGCCGATCCTGAGTCTGACGCCATTCATCTCGGAGCGCCGCATGATGTACGGAAGGTCGAAGTTGTATATGTTGTGCCCTTCGATGACATCCGGGTCTCTGTCCTTAATTATGTTAACAAGTTCACCAAGCATCTCCGTCTCACTTCTGCTCCGTCCGTCAATCACATACTCCCATCCTTGACTGTCTGAAAGGGAAATGAGAATGATCCTATCCTCGGGTCTCGATGCATTCGAGAAACCGGACTTGGAGAAAGTCTCGATGTCGAGTTGCATCCTTCGAAGGTCGTGGAACTCCATTCCCTTAAATAGAGTAATCCCGGTTTGCATCAGGAACTGATGGACAGGATCCAGCTTCACATAAATTTCTTCCAGGTCGGAGGTCTCTTGCCTCGCGTTCAAGTTTTCGGCAATCTTGCGCATCGCGGCCCGCATATCGCCCCATCGCTTGAAGATGCAAAGATGCTTGTAGTAGTTGTCTCCTGCCAGCTCGACATTCCAAAACTTCTTTCCGAAGCCGCTGAGGAGGAACGCATCGCTGACGAAAAAGAACGGGTAGAACTTTCTTGTCTCGGTGGTATTCTTCCCGTCGGTTCTCTTCACCACCTTCACGGTATCCTCGCCAGTCTGATAGACGGCAATTACGTTTGTTTCTGCATTCTTGCCGAAGAGAATAGAGTCCAACTCTCTGCCTCAACGAGCGGATCT
>CAZRXH010000036.1:5185-14952 GCA_964603995.1 uncultured Bacteroidota bacterium
CTGCATTCTTGCCGAAGAGAATAGAGTCCAACTCTCTGCCTCAACGAGCGGATCTAGCAGGCTTTTGGAAAAAATCGATCGCCATTGACATCCATTGAAACGGACGGCTCGCGACCCCGAAATCCCGTCCACTGACGGGATTCGTTGAATGAGAAGGCGTCGACTTCAGATGCCGCGCCTTTTCCAGCACCCTGCCAGGGTTAACGAGCATGGTCATGCTCCCCGTTTATCACCGATCGGATTCGTGAGGCTATCATGTCGATGGCCACCTGGTTCTCACCGCCCTTCGGAATGATAATGTCGGCCCACATCTTGCTCGGCTCCACGAACTCCAGGTGCATGGGCTTGACGGTCTTCATGTATTGATCCATCACCGCTTCAAGAGTCCTGCCTCGTTCCATGATATCACGCCTCAGTCTCCTGAGTAACCTCTCGTCGGCATCTGTATCTACAAAGACCTTGATGTCCATGAGGTCGCGTAGCTCTTTCTGTGCAAATATGAGGATTCCTTCAAGGATGATCACGCTTTTCGGATGGACAAGCTCCTTCTCGTCCAGCCTTCTGTAGCTCGTGAAGTCGTAGATGGGTTTTTTAATGGAGCGGTGATTCTTCAGGCTCTTGAGGTGTTTCACCAGCAGGGAAGTGTCGAGCGCACTTGGATGATCGAAGTTAATCTCATTTACTGATTTTCCGCGGAACGATGATAGGTCTTTGTAGTATGAATCGTGCTGGATGATGATCAGATTGTCAAGATGGAGGCTGTCGATTAGTTTGCGCGTTACGGTGGTCTTGCCTGAACCGGTACCTCCGGCTATTCCAATCAGGATGGGTTTCATTCTATTATTGAATCCTCAAAGTTGTGCGCATGTACCCGCCTCACGTCCTCATGGGGGCGATAGAAAATATTAAATGGGGGTTTGTTAAGCAATTTATAGTATGGATGACGGGTGATGTGTCCAATACTGAGACTATGGAGGACTCGTGCGACAGAAATTGGCAATTCGCGCTAATTCACCGGAAAGGACGGCGCACTTGCTGCATTGTCATGCCGTCCAGCCTTTTTCCATAGCAGTTAGGCGTAATTCAGAAGGGAATATGCGAATTCTTGAGCGCCATGAAGTGTGCCATTAGAGAGATGCTTTCGGACGGGATTTCGCTGTGACCGCATACCCATATGGACAGAAGTCAGATGTGAAATGGCCTGGGAGACCATCGAGAGCGCAATAGAAAATGCGGTGCACCACAGGGCACACCGCATTCTGATAGGAGCTAAGGTTGTCGACTATCTTCGTACAAGCGGAACATACTGGCGCTGACCGTGTCCCATGTACAGCTGTCGCGGCCGTGCGATCTTCTGTTCGCTGTCGAGAAGCATCTCTTCCCACTGTGCCACCCAACCGGCAGTCCTTCCGATCGCAAAGAGCACTGGGAACATGTCGACCGGGAATTTCATGGCCTGGTAAATCAAACCGGAATAGAAGTCGACATTGGGATAGAGTTTCCTCTTCACGAAATAGTCGTCCTCGAGAGCAATTTTCTCCAGCTCGAGGGCGATATCGAGAAGCGGATTTCTTCCAGTCACCTCGAAGACGTCGTCTGCGAGCTTTTTGATTATCTTGGCTCGTGGATCGTAGTTTTTGTAGACGCGGTGACCGAATCCCATCAGGCGCTTCTCGCTCTTTCCTTCCTTCACCTCTTTTATGAAGGCTGGGATTTTGTCCTTCGATCCGATTTCTCTCAGCATGCGCAGAACGGCCTCATTGGCTCCGCCGTGCAGCGGGCCGTAAAGCGCCGCCGAAGCAGCAGCAAGTGCTGAATATGGATCGACGTGCGATGACCCCACGGCGCGCATTGCATTCGCGCTGCAATTCTGCTCGTGGTCTGCGTGGAGTATGAACAGGACATCGAGCGCTTTCTCGAGAGCCGCATTTGGCTTATACTTCGGCTCGGTCATCTTGAACAGCATGTTGAGAAAGTTTCCAGCGTAGGTCAGGTCATTGTCAGGGTGGGCGTAGGGAAGACCCATTGAATGCCGGTAAGCGAAAGCGGCGATCGTTGTCACCTTACCGATCAGACGGTAGACCTGAATCTGCCTGGATTCCTTGTCGAAGATGCTCTTTGCGTCGGGATAGAAAGTTGAAAGTGCAGCCATCGTGCTCGTGAACATTCCCATCGGATGTGCGTCGTAGTGAAATCCATCCATGAATTTCTTAACATTTTCATGGACGAAGGTGTGGTGAGTGATGTTGAATCTCCACTCGTCCAGCTGCGACTTTGTAGGAAGTTCTCCGTGGCGGATGAGGTAGGCGACTTCGAGATAAGTACTTTTCTCGGCCAGCTGTTCGATGGGATATCCTCGGTACCGCAATATCCCCTTGTCCCCGTCAATGAACGTAATGCTGCTCTTGCATGATGCTGTGTTCATGAACGCTGGGTCATAGCTCATCAGCCCGAAGTCATCTTCGTTCACTTTCATCTGCCGGAACTCCATTGCATGAATGGCTCCGTTTTCAATTGGGATTTCAAACTGTTTACCGGTCCGGTTGTCGGTCACGGTCAAGCTGTCTTTTGGCATAAGTCCTCCGTTTTTTCGGTTCCTTGTTGGAGACTTCTGACGCTACGCAGAGGCGGTTCTGAATTGCCCGGATGTCATGATCCACTGTCATCCATTTACGAAGCATCAAATCCCACAGGATGTCTTTGAGTTTATCGCCGCCAGTTTTGCGGCAATTGTTTTTTCTGATACGAACGACTTCTCTATCTTCGAGTCTTTTCGCACTAAAGTAGTCAGTGAATACCTGTTCCTGAAAATACAAATTTGCAAAGCACAACCGGCCACCTGTACAGACCGGCAGGAAATTAGACGAGTGAAGTGAGAAGAGGATAGACACTTCGAAACATCTCCGGCTCAAAGGCACCTTCGGGTCGAACGGCGACAGATCGTCGCGTGTTCAAACGTAAATCACTTGGGTGGCTTCAAGATTTTTTTCTGTTAGGCTTCCTTCGGTCTACTACAGTGAATCCATCCACCTGAACATGACGTGTTCCGTCGGCAGCGGTGCCGATAATTCTATATTCGACTTTCTGCCCCGCTTTGAACGGACCAACGATGGCAGCCCAGTAACTATTCTTCCTGCCGTAGTCGTTGTATCGCCATTCTGCGTGAACGGTGTATTTTTCTTCTTCTGAGTTCGAGTCGGAGATATTGAGTTCGACGGCAATCTGTTGCCCAAGTTCTATCGGATAACTGCCGATCCAGATTACCACCCTGTCGCTAGGGAACACCTCTGTGGGTGTTCTAGGCGCATCGTCAGTGTTATGCCATATTACCATGCGTTTTCATCCACGAACCGCGACACGATATCTGCCACGTTAAGTCTGTGAGAAATGATTTCGCCTGAACTGGGCCCGAAGCGGGAATTGTACCCGATATCGGCCCGGTTCCCCCAATGCGTACCTTGAGTGGGCAAGGATACCTCAAGGACTGAATACATTCCAGAGCGATCGGCCGCATGTTTTCGCATCAAGCCCTTTCTTCTAACACTAATGTATAACTCGCAAGTCTCAAGCGCAATGCACGTTTCGACCGAATTGCAGAGGAATTTTTCGTCGCATATTCGGATGCTGTCGCATTTCTCTTTCGTACTTCCTTTCAGTTTCCTCCGATGACTCGATTGCCTTTACGCCGACTTGCTGTCTAGATTGTTGGCAGGGTAGATTCCGTCTCGGTCATTGCTTGGAATGCGTATACATCATGGATTTGGTCCCAATCTTTTGCAGCATTTCTAAGAAAAGAGAAGCCCTTGTGTGCACAAGATGCACATGATGTGTGAATTGTTTTCACAGTACATTCAGACAAACCAAGGAAAACACCGTTTCTGGTGATGTACCTCTGGCACCAGTCTTGCCCTAATGTTAGGATCAGAATCATTTGACAATTCTGCTTTCTATCATTGTCTCCAGAAAAGAAAGGAGGAGCAAGTACGGCTTTGGGCTGGGAAGGTGGTTCTCAGCGGGCGTCTTTCGCACGACGTGTGGAGCGCCCCATCTGGACTAATCGTAGAATGCAAGATCGTCTTGCGCCCTTGACAGCCGGCATAGCCGTATTTACATTCAGGTTGCGATGAGACTTAAACACAAAGGCTTTGAAATCACCGTTTCTGTGATCATGACTTTGTCGTTGGCCGCTTGTGCCTCTCTGTATACGTCCCGAAGCTCCTCCTTCAACATCTCCGGCATTTACCCTGAGGAAAGAAGCAACGGTTACATATTGAAGATAGAGGCCGCTGAGAAGGTGGGGAATGTGGAGGCTTGGATAGGAGAGGACAATTGGCTCTATCTATCGATTCCCGATACTAGCATCAATGTTCAGCAGTTAAACGACCTTTCTAAATGCCCGATAGTCTCCAGGATGAAGTTTTTTCGCTATGCCGGCTCCGTTCAAGTGACGATTCAACTCAACCAGAAATTCGACCAAGTAGGCGTTCTGAATTACCCAGGAGACAACAATGTCTATGTTGTCCTCTACCGGTTCAAGAGCGGATCCTGACTGAACGCCGATGACAGAGAATACAATATGGAGGAATAAGATGCGGAAGAACCTGTTAGCATTGTGTGCAGTCATATTTTCGATGATTTCATTCCCGAATATCTTGCGCGCGCAGTCGGCAGGTGTCGGCATTGGCCTGATAGTCGGGGACCCGACTGGAATAAGCGCCAAATTCTGGACATCGGAAAAGAACGCGATCGACCTCGCCGTCGGCTGGTCGAACAACGGGACATGGAGTCGATTTGGGAATGGTTATGCGTATTACTACACTCAAAGTCTCTTCCACATTCACGCTGACTACCTGTGGCATAGCTTCCACGTGATAGAATCAAAGGAGAACTTCCCGCTTTACTACGGATTGGGGTTCCATTTTGACAGCGGCAGTACGGTTCCCACGGCGTTCGGCGTGCGCGGTGTTGGGGGAATTGAATGGCTGCCACGGGCCGTTCCACTTGACGTTTTCCTGGAGATCGCACCGGTATTCTACGTGTCTCCCACGGCAGGTCTGGGTCTGGATGCCGGTCTGGGCGCGCGCTTCTTCTTTAATTGAGACTAAGAACTGCAAATTCCTGGATTTCTGGCAGGGTCTGATTTGGTCGAATCCCCGTTTCTATAAATATTTCGAAATTTTCAATATTTGCTTGCTATTGACTCAAAAAAGCTGTTATTTTTGAGCAAAATTCGACATGGCTAAGTCTAAGTATTTAATTGGCAAAAGAATCGTACCTCACCCGATCGAGAAGGGGATTCGAGTCACCGATCTTGTTGACAACTACTTTCAAGCATATAATGCCGCACGATTGAGAGAAGCAACGCAGCTTTTTGCTCAGAGAATGTTGGCTGCTGATGTTACTATCGGAATGAGTCTGACGGGCGCGCTGACTCCGGCAGGGCTTGGCGGCTCATGCGTAGTTCCGCTGCTAAAGGCAGGCTTCGTGGATTGGATCGTTTCCACGGGCGCGAACCTCTATCATGATACTCATTTTGCCATTGGGCATTCTCTTCACAAAGGGAGTCCGTTTGTTGACGATCGCGTCCTTCGAAAGGAAGGCGTTATCCGAATCTATGATATTCTTTTTGACTATGAAGTCCTGTTGTCAACTGATGCGTTCTTCAGACATTTGATTGCCCAACCGGAATTTCAGAGGGAAATGGGGACCGCCGAGTTTCATTATCTTGTCGGGAAGTATGTTGCGGCCCGCGAGCGGGCGCTTCGGATAAGACACTCTTCGGTGTTGGCTACAGCTTACCGTTATGCGGTACCTGTTTACACCTCGAGCCCCGGCGATAGCTCTATCGGGATGAATGTGGCGGCGATGGCGCTGGATGGCTACGGACTCAAGCTGGATGTGGCGAAGGACGTGAATGAGACAGCGGCGATTGTTCTGGGTGCGAAGAGAAAAGGCGGCA
Organism: uncultured Bacteroidota bacterium; assembly: GCA_964603995.1. GTDB lineage: Bacteria > Bacteroidota > Ignavibacteria > Kryptoniales > JAKASW01 > JAKASW01. The sequence continues at coordinate 11,145 of CAZRXH010000036.1, forward strand.
GAAGCGGAGTCCTGATTTTCGGCGGCGGTTCTCCGAAGAACTTTATGTTGCAGACGGAGCCGCAGATTCAGGAAGTGTTGGGCATAAACGAGAAGGGACACGACTTTTTCATCCAAATCACCGACGCCAGGCCGGACACCGGTGGCCTGTCAGGAGCTACGCCTTCTGAAGCGGTCAGCTGGGGAAAAGTTGACCCGAACAAACTTCCGGACACGGTTGTGGCATACATCGATTCAACAGTCGCCATGCCTATCATGACTTCCTATGCGCTAGCCAAAAGGAAACCAAGAAAGCCAAGGATGCTGTATCACCATCTTTCTGAATTGATGGATTCACTTAAGAAAGAGCACGATAGGACGAGACGCAAGCTAAGATGAATTTGTGGTTCGATCGCTCGGTTACCTTTCCGAAGGGCTTCACGGCCAACGGGATGGCTGGCGGAATCAAGGCAAACGGATTACCCGATCTGGGTATCATTGTGAGTGAAAAGCCGGCCATTGCGGCGGCGGTCTTCACTAAGAATAAGTTCAAGGCCGCACCAGTTCTTATTAGCAAACGAAACCTGGAGAGATCCGGCCAAAAGGCCAAAGCCATTGTCGTCAACAGTGGCTGCGCAAACGCTCTTACAGGGAAGAATGGTCTCAAGTCAGCTGAAAGGACGATTGCTGAAGTCGCGAAGCATCTTCGTGTACCGAACCATGAGATCCTGGTTGCTTCGACGGGCGTCATTGGGCGGCAACTTCCCATTACTGAAATTCGGCAATCCTTGCCGGGCCTCATCTCGGGACTTACTTCCGAGCCAAACAATCATTTCCCTCAGAGCATAATGACTACGGACAAGTTTCCGAAGCAGGTGGCGGTAGAAATCTCCCTGTCGAAGAACAAGAGGTTCAGGATCGGCGCGACTGCAAAGGGGGCGGGAATGATACACCCCAATATGGCCACCATGCTGTGTTTTGTCACGACCGATGCCGATATCTCTCAGAGGAAACTCAGCGAATCGCTCGAGCACGCTGTGGGCAGATCTTTCAATGCGATAACAGTTGACGGTGACACGAGTACCAACGACAGCGTATTCATTTTGGCAAATGGACTCTCGGGTACAGGGATCAGGACGGCGGCCGAGCACCGTGCTTTCTCAGACGCTCTTACGGTAGTCCTGAAGGAATTGGCAGTCATGATTGTCAGGGACGGTGAGGGGGCGACGCGGTTCGTGAGGCTGAATATCAAGAATGCAGCGACGTACGAAGACGCTGTGAGAGTCGGAAGGGCTGTGGGCACCTCGCCTCTCGTTAAGACTGCAATCTTCGGCGGCGATCCGAACTGGGGAAGGGTAATTTCGGCGGTTGGAAATTCCGATGTCAGCTTTGACCCATCGAGGGTCGAGTTGAAGATAGAGGGCATCAGCGTTTACCACAGAGACAATCCACGGGAAGTCGACATGCAGATGCTCAAGAGCTTGTTCTCGAAGAAAGAGATCGAAATGACGATCAGGCTGAATGCAGGAAAAGAATCGGCAGAGGTCTTCACCTGCGACTTGAGCTACGACTATGTGAAAATAAACGGTGAATACACCACTTAATACTAATCAAAAACAAAAGAAGGAGTCACGTATGGGAAAGTACGAAGAACTTCATCAGCTCGTAAGCAGCTTCGAAGCAGATTTTCGTAAGTTCTATGAGAAGCAGAACAAGGCTGCGGGCACAAGAGTCCGAAAGCATATGGGAGAACTGAAGAAATTTGCCCAGCAAGTTCGTCAAGAGGTGCAGGAAGTGAAACAAAAGATGAAGGAAGAGGGCAAGTAAGAACTTTCTGATACTCCCCTCATCGGACGAGGGGAGTATTGCTATCTTTGCTCGGATAGATTCAATGAAACTCGGGGGAGTGTGTGCCGACACCGCTTGGAGGTCGGGTGATCTATTCCTCTTTGGTCTTCTTGTGAATGTCAATCATGTTCAGGTTGTCCACGTAGCTCGTGCTCTCCGGATCTTTCAGCTCAACGAATTTCCGCGCGATTTCCTTCAGCCTTTCTGCGGTCTCAGCAATGAGCTGAATGCCTTTGTCGAGCCTATCGTACTCCTGCTGCTTGATCGACTTGCGCATCATATCCAATGCCAGGTAAATGACATTCAGCGGGTTATTTATTTCGTGTCCGACTGTCGCCGCGAGCTCCAGCACGGCCACACGTCGTGTGAGCTGTTGAATCTCCTTGTGAAGCCTTCGGACTCGCATCCCGCTCTCGACTCTCGCTAAGACCTCCTGATGGGGGGCGGGTTTGGTTATGTAATCGTCTGCTCCTGCCTGCAGTCCGCGAACTCTGTCTTTGACATCTCCCTTTGCAGTCAGGAGGATGATGTAGGTGAATCTTAAGGTCGGATCGCTCTTGATCCATTTGGCGAGCTGTTCGCCATCCATTTCGGGCATCATCCAGTCGATGAGCATGACATCTGGTCTCAGCTTTGCTGCGGCCTCAAGTGCCTCACGCCCATTGCTCGCTCCCTGTACGTCGTACCCCGCCTTCCTCAAGACTCTGTTCAGTATCATTCTCGCGTTGGGGTCATCATCTACCAGCAGAATTGTGGAACTCAAGTCTCCTCCTTTGTCCATTTGGGAATTGTGAAATGAACCGTTGTCCCCATTCCAGCCCCTTTGCTCTCGATATTGATCCGACCTCCCATCATCTCTATCAAGTGTTTCGAGATTGCCAGACCGAGTCCACTGCCGCCGAATCGCCTCGTGGCACTACCGTCCAACTGTATGAATTTCTGAAAAAGCCTGTCGTGTTTTTCCTTAGGGATGCCGATGCCGGTATCTCTGATCGAAAATTCCAGGTGCCCGTTCCGGGGTCCGGCCGAAATACGGACTCCACCGTTTGATGTGAACTTGACGGCGTTTCCTATGAGGTTGATCAGCACCTGCTTCAGTTTCCGGATATCTGCGGCCGCGAACAATGGATTCTCCCGCGTAGTACACTCAAGTGTCAGACCCTTTTGATCTGTCTGCACTTTGAAAAGCTGGTATATCTCTTCTATCAGCTCGTCGATATAAACTCTTTCAATTTGGAGCTGCATTTTCCCGGCTTCAATCTTCGAAATGTCAAGAAGGTCGTTGATTACGCTCAGCAAGTGGTAAGAACTGTCGAGTGCGTTGCGGGCGAAGAGGCGGAGTTCGTCTTCACTTTCGTAGTATCTCTCTGTAATGAGCGTCAGAAATCCGATGATGGAGTTCAGGGGCGTGCGCAATTCGTGGGATGTGTTGGCCAGAAACTCATCTTTGAGCTGATTAACTTCGAGCAAATGTTTGTTCAGCTTCTCCATCTCCTCAAGTCGGAGCCTGTCTTGCTCGACACTACCGAGGGAAATTGAGTGAGCCCCTTGCGCAGAAAGCGTTACGATTCCGCCGATGAGCTTGTGCGGGCCGTTGTCTTTAATTAGCGTAACTTGTTCACTGACATTGATGCTCTTTCCCTGGCGAGTGACCAACTGGTATGCAATGTTTTTCGGTACGGCGGTCGACTTGACGGCGAACCTGAATTCCTGAAGGGAGCCTGCATCTCTTCGTGCCACCACCGAATCATTATAGAAGTCTTGTCTCATGAATGCGCTTGAAGGGAATCCTGTGAGAGTTTTGAATCCCCCCATGCAACTCCGCGGGTAGAAATTGGTTGCATTCACTTCAGCCGTGTAAATGAAGCCTGGGAGTAGCCGCATTTGAGCGAGAGTGCGTGCTGTGATGGGTGCGGTGCCGGCTTTACGATGGTTCGATTTTGTCACCTCTCTCTACTGTCCTCCACAAAGCAATTTGGCAA
>CAZRXH010000036.1:15052-29796 GCA_964603995.1 uncultured Bacteroidota bacterium
CGATGGTTCGATTTTGTCACCTCTCTCTACTGTCCTCCACAAAGCAATTTGGCAATTTCCTTATCGGATTTTTGACGAGAGATCTTTAACCGGTTGAATTAACCGCATAATCATCCCGAATCAAGGACAACTCCATTTTACGCTCTCCCGTCTGACGAAGGCGGTGCGCGCTTCTGGATTGGTAGCAACCGTTGTTTGACCAGACTCAATTGACCACACTCAATGTAAGGAAGGCTTCCATTTGAATAAAGCCTCAATGCCCTTGGGAATTCAGTCTGCACTTCTCCTGATCGATGCGCCATGGATGGCTCTGGATTCTTCCAGTGTGTCCTACAGCAGGCCGGATAACAAGCCAAAACTATTCCGGACTCTTCTCCAGAAGCTTGTAGTATCGTAGTATTACCTGCTGATATTCCGGAGGGAAATTCTGCCGGATCAACTTGAGAAGCTGCTGCTGCTCCTCTGATTCCGAGTTGGATAGATTAAGCGGATTTGGGCTCTGTCTTATCACGTCAGTGCCTGCTCTGGTTACCCGCCTGTTGTCGTAGTCCTGTTGCCGGATGGAACGTGAGGCATCGAGCAGGCGCGACAGTATTTTTTCCTGCCGTTGAATTGTCTCCTGCGTGATATTCTTACTCTGCATGTCGCCCACAACACTCTTCATTTCTTTCGCGATGTTGTTGAGGTTTCCAAGCATCCTGTCCCTGTATTGCGACTGTTCGGCCTCCTGAGCGAGTTGTTCGAGAGACTTATGGATCGCTTCCTGTTGCGCCGCGAGCCTGGCGAGCTCGGACTGTTGCTGCACTGAGAGTTCTCCTTGTTCGCCGAGCGCACGTGTGAGTGCGTTGAGACCCTCCTGCTTGCCTGCGAGTTGCTGAAGCTGCTGCAGCAATGAAGGGAAACCGCCTCCAGCCTGCCCCTGCATCATTGCCTGAAGCGTGCTCTGAATGCCGATGACAGCCTCGTTCACGGAACCCATCGCCTGGCTCTGGTACGATACGGGAGATTCGCCGCTTCGGCCCTGAAGGTTATTCAAGGCACGCTGCATCTGAGAATACGCTTCCCCTATTTGCCGCCCCATCTCCGGTGTCACCGTGAAGCTCTTGTCGGACAGGCTCATCATCTGTTGAGCCGTGTAACCGAGCTGCTGCATCAGTTCGTTCTGCCTCTCCGAAAGCGACCTGGACTCAGCCGAGTTCTGGATCGCCCCCTGGGACTGGTTCCTTAGAGCCTCCTGTTCCTTCGAGATCTCCAGGAGATTCTGCTGCGCCTTTCGCAGAGCATCAACGGTGGCTTTCTGCTGGTTTTGCAGCATAGATTTTTCTGTCTCGGAGAGCTGTTGCCTGAAATTCCTCAGCGCCGAAGATATCTGGCTCTGAGTTGCTTGTGATTTTGAGAAATTGCCCTGGGAAAGCTCCTGTTCTGCTTCCTGCATCTTTTGGGCGATGCCCGAACTATCAAGAGACGCTCTGGCTTCATTGAGTTTCTGCAGGGGCATCTCCTTCGCAAATTCGTCCATCATCTTCTTCAGGTCCGACATGGCCCGGTCCGTTCCGGAAAGGTCCTTCCGATTCTCCTTTTGACTTTCCGAAAGTCGCTGCCGGGCGGCGGCGCTTGTCGAATCCGATTCGACCGTGGATTTCTGAATGCTCTCCTGCTGGGAAAGCATTTGGTCAACCCTCTTTTGGAGTTCGTCGAGTTTCTGTTCTATCTGCACACGCTTAATAAGGCTGAGCGTCCGTTCGATGCTCTTCCTCAGCATCTCCTCATTGACACGGAAGTTCTGCATTGCCTGGCGGACAAGATTTGGATTCAGCGATTGAATGGCCTGCTGCAGCTTCTTCAGAGCCTCTTGGAATTCCGGCGAATTTAGGTCTTGAAGCGCTTTCTGGAGTTCAAGATACTTCTCGAGTGTCTTGGGAGATATTATCTTATTCTCAAGCATCTTCTGAGTCATGCTCTCGAGCTGTTGTTTGACGCCTTCAATCTTCTTCTGCAGACTGTCATATCTCTGCAGTGTATTCTCCATCTTCTTCTCTTGCTCCCAGCTCAGCTCTTTCGTCGCTGTCTTCATCTCCTGTGAGATCTTGTCAAGCTGGTCCTTGAGCTCGTCGGAACTGCTCAAAGCGTTTTGCGTCTTCGAGACAAGGTCGCTGTGCTCGCTGTCAGCTGAGGCAAAGACTTCTTCGAGGGAAGGAAGACGAAGGGTATATTCTGCGCTCGCTGTTGACTTAGGTCCCTGTACCATGTCATTGTCAAAAACCCTGGCGTGGTAGCTTATCACGTCTTCCGGGACGAGATTGAGCGACGTGAGGTCCCACAAGTATGAGATGTCCTGCTGGCCCGCAGCTCTTGACGGGAGAGGAATTTCTATCGAATGATAGTCTTTTTCAGGAGGAACATACTTCGAGCTTATGAGCTTGTACTGGAGCAGGAGCTTCGTAAATCCGTAATCATCCCCGATGGATATCCTTAACGGGAGTTGCATATCTCTGGTGAGATTGACGTCTTTGCCTGGGTAAGTTATCTCGCAGGTCGGATATTCGTCCTTCACTGCCTGCACCGAGTAGATGATCGGGTCGCGATTCTGGAGACTATCGTTGTCCAGCAGCCTCAGAGTGTAGGCTGCTGTCCGTTTGACGACAAAGTCACCGGAGGCTTCATTCCCACTGATGGCGAGCTCTTTTTTCGAGCTGTCGTCGAAGGAAATCCAAGCGGATCTCAGAGTCTTGTTGGTTTGCAGCCGGTATTCGGCTCTTGTCCCGATCAGCGCAGTGTAATCGCCGATGTTGTCCTGGAGAGTCTCACGTGCCTTGCCGGTGTATGGAGGATACATCAGCGTCACTACGAAGTCCTGCACTATCGGAAGGTCGACAACCTTGACGTGGTATGCTGGTGTAGTCTGGTCTCCTACCGAGACAAAATACTCCACGCTGCTTCTGACGTTGGGCAACTGGAAATAGTAATTGCCATCGCCGCTCTCTTTCGCCTGATGTTTTTCGAATTCCTTCTCTCCGGAATATTTCTCACTGATGATGATGTGCGAGGGAAGGCGTCTTGCCGTCACAAGCCTAACCTCCGTCTTCACCTTGAGAGTATCGCCGCGAGAGAGTTCCGCATTGCCTGGTTTGACGACAATCGAGTACGCGTCAGGCGCAGCATAGCTGTGCATGAAATTCAATACCCTGGCAAATGCGGACGGCGACTGGGAAGGGAAGAGAACGATAAGCAGGAGAATCGCAGCAAGCGAAGAAGCCAGCATCAGCCCCGGCCCCTTTCGTGCGCTGTATTTCACAGCGGATTCTATTTCGAGTGTCGCGGCCTTACCGAATATCTGTCCTACATAAGCCTGTGCCATCTCGGCGGAATGGAAAGCTTCCGGACCGGCGGACATCAACTCAACAGCATTTCTGAGGCGATCCTTTATGTCGGGGTAGGTATTTCCGACTTCAAGAGCTGTCTCTAACAATTCCTTATTACGCGGAGAACGGAAGTAGCTCAATAGCTGTGGCATAAGGTACTTGACGATCGCAGCGATTGCTGCAGCGAAAGATGCAGAGAAAATTACGCATCTACCGACTGTCCCGAAGCTGAAGATCAACTCCAGGATAGTAGAAAGGAAGATAGCCAGGACGATGACCGACAACGACAAGAGTGCACCTTCATACACACGGGTTAGGGTCTTTGCTTGATGGACTCTCCGCAACGAATCCAGGATTGTTGGGTTCTGCGTGTTAGTCAGCGGTTCCTCCGTTGGTCAATGTGTAAGTGCCCAATAGACAATATTCGTCCCGAACTCGAGGGCCTCGAGACGTTTGCTTTCCGGGTCGCCGTGAACTTCAGGGGGATCCCATCCATCAGATGGGTTACATTCGGTGGTGTAATACACCGCAAGCCGTTTGCCTATGAAAATGCCGAAAGCCTGGGGAGGCTTGCCGTCGTCCCAGTCCTGAATCTTCGGCGGACCATGCGAAAAATCATAGACACAATCATACAAACCGTACGAGAAAGGGAGCTCGACGAGCTTCTCCGTGGGGAAAACTTTCTTTATCTCTCTGCGAAAGGCAGCGTCCATTCCGTAATCGTCGTCCGCATAGAGAAACCCGCCATCTTCGAGGTACTTACGCAGACGGCTTGCCTGTTCGTCCGTAAACCTGATGTTGCCGTGTCCAGTCATGAACAAAAATGGATACGTGAAAATATCATCGCTCATGATATCGACATAATAGTAATTCGGGTCAACTTCGATGTCTGTATGGGACTTAACGAATTGGAGAAGCGTCGGTTCTTCGAGCGGGTCATTGTACCAGTCGCCTCCACCGTCGTATTTCAGACGGGCTATTCTGAATGCGCTCGATTTTTGCGCCAACAATTCCTGCGTTGTTGAAAGGGTGATTGCGGAAAGCATTAATACGAATACGAACCAAGTCTTGTTCATTGCTTGCAATCTAAAAAAGAGGTCAGGCAGTTTCAAGATAATGTGATCTGACGATCTTACCTCAGATTGTAATGCACATGGTAAATGTGGTATGTTAGTCTGTGGAGCAGTTAATACATCAGAATGGTTACCTGACTATTTTCCTCGCGATCGCTTTCAGTGGCGAATTGGGAGTGTTTGTCGGCGTGGCGCTGGCACGCACCGGGGCTGTTTCACTCACCGGGGTTGTGATTCTCGGGACCGCGGAGTCATTCGTGGCAAATATGTTCTACTACTACCTCGGCAAGCTCTTGTGGAAGAGATGGGCCTTCCTGCGGCGAAGGTTTGGGGAGAGCGTGACGAAGACGTCGCCTGCCGTTTTGCGATATGGATCCACGCTTATGCTTCTGTCGCGCTTCTTCTACGGAATCAGGGACATAATTCCTACTGCGCTAGGTCTTTACCAGGTAAGAGCCGGAGGCTTCGCCATCTTCAATATGATAGGAGCCTTCATATGGGCATTCTCCTTCACTATCCTGGGTAGTGCTTTTTCGGATCTGTTCTTGAACAGGTATCGCATATTTCAAGTGGGACTCATGCTGGGCCTCGCCGTCGCCGCCGTGATTGTGATGGCTTATGTGTTGATCCGTAATAAGATCTCAAAGATGCGCGGATAGGTGGAAGGAAAGAGAAAAGAAAAGCGCCGGGCATCTGTGACCGAATCACCCCGGCGCATCGGCTGGAATTTCTTTAGAGGTTAAATCACTGGGTGCCGTCGTGACAGTCTGTGCAGGAGCCGTCTTTCCATGCGTCTCCTATGCCGGCCGGCGGATGGACGAATGCCACCCCGTCAAGGTTAACCACCGAATCAGGCTTCTCACCCTGCGAAAGGATGACATGGCAAGTCGTGCAATCGTGTGGTATGACCTGCCCGTCAGCGCTCTTGTGGTTACCGTCGTGACATCGGAAGCAACCCTGGTAGTCCTGGTGCCCGATGTCTGTCGGATATGACCGCCAGTCCGCCCTCATATAGGGGAAGAAGTTGTTTCGATAGATGTTCTGCAGTTCTGTGACTGCGGCGTTTATGTCTGAGCTGCGCTGGGAAGCCACAGCCGGATATTTGTCCTTGTAAAATGAATCGACGTAGAGTGCTATGCTGTCGAGTGCATCCTTCGTGTTTGTGTATCGCGGTATCAGCGCATTCACTGCCGTCTGCTTGATCCAGGGAAGTGTCGGACTGATTGTGCCGCCGGCCATCGCGTCATTCACAGCTCCGCCCGGAGATTTGATGATGTGAGTCGGTCGGTTGTGGCAATCCATACAATCCATTGTCTTCACCTGAAGATGCTTGATAGAATCCGGTGTGAATGGATTGTTGCTGGTCGTGAATGTCGCAGTCTTGCCGTCGGCTTTGACGAGACGGACCCAGGGGATAGTCTGCGACGATGAATCGCTCGGCAGAAATTCTACGGTGTGAGTGACGTGCCAATGCACGGCCGCTCGCTGCGTTTCACCCGAAGTACTCTTTCCTATCCTTATGAGCATATCGAGGTTCCAGCGAGTGTTAGCAGAATCTTCGAGATAGAACGCCTTCGTTATTCGGCGTTCTCCGACAAATGATTGCGGCCAGTGACATTGTTCGCAAGTCTCCCGCGCCGGACGCAGATTCTTGATGGGGGTCGGAATCGGGCGTGGAAATTTGTTAAACAGTACAGCATAAACCTGATATGCGCCGGAGAGTTTCGACTTGACGTACCAGTTGGCACCGGGTCCGACATGACATTGGACGCAGGCGACTCTCGCATGTGGCGAGTGGAGATAAGTCGTATACTCCGGCTGCATCACCTTGTGACAAATCTGGCCGCAGAATGTCACCGACTCTGTGAAATCGAATGCACGATAACTTCCGATGGCCGTAAAAACCATTAGCAGCAATGTGCCCGTGGAAAATATGAAGAACGCACGCCGTTGACGTGGCTCATTCAGGTCAATCTTTGGCAGGGGAGAAATGCCTTGCTCGGAGGCCCTTCGAAAATGTTTTCTTTCGATCAGGGCGCCGACGGGGATAATTATGAGCCCGAGTATTAGTACGCTCGGGAAAAGGATGTATGTGACAATTCCAAAGTATGGCGGCAAGGTGTTCCACACAACGTCAATCACCATCAGGATAACGATCGTCCCGAAGGTGACTGAGGCGATGATCGCGCCGGTCATACTTATCGGATTATAAAACAGGTCCGGAAGTTTTCTTCTCTTCATCATTACCTCTGTATAATTGTTTTCGTCAATTGGTCCTTCGCCGAGGAAACGCCTCGGACTAAGCATCATTACTCATCTAATGACGACAAAAAACAGACCTGCTCAGGGGGTTGACCTAAAAAAGCGGACATACTTACTGCCCGATTTTACTGCCGGGCACAAGTTACGATGTTATACCCATTTATTTCAATATATCGTAATTATTTACCTCGACTTGAGGAGCTTCTCTACACCGCTACAATCGAAATCCTTCCATGTCCCCCCAAATTTTCGGAAAGCGGATTTGACAGGAAGAGATCCATTCAGCAATGTTTACTATTTCAACGTGACATGAATTGGCTTCCTGGATAGGGAAACAACTCGCCGAAAGCGTGTTTGTAACTTGAAGTAAATCGCAGCCTTCATTTATCAATTTGAGTGTTTCATGTCTTGTCTGTTAAATTAATCGGACATGGCCATAAGAATATTTGTAACAGGTGGAACGTTCGACAAAGAGTATAATGAGCTGACCGGACAGCTGTATTTCAAAGACACTCATTTGCAGGAGATGCTGAAGCTGGGCCGATGCAAAGTGGAGGTCGAGGTCAGGACGCTGATGATGATTGACAGCCTCGAGATGACTGATGCGGACCGCAGGATCATTTTAGAAAATTGCGTGACATGTGAGGAGGAGAGGATCATTATTACGCATGGCACGGATACTATGGAACAGACCGCGCATGTTCTCGGAAAGGCTGTCAAGAACAAGACGATTGTGCTGACGGGAGCGATGATCCCGTACAAGTTTGGAAGCTCGGACGGATTGTTTAATTTGGGAAGCGCTCTTGCTTTTGCGCAAACACTGCCCAACGGAGTCTACATAGTGATGAATGGCCGGTGTTTCAACTGGGACAACGTCCGGAAGAACAGGAAGACTGGTGAATTCGAGGAGATAGCATGAATGTCGTCAGATGTCCATGGCCGATAGACGATCCAATGATGATCGAGTACCACGATAAGGAGTGGGGTGTCCCTATTCATGATGACAAACTGATCTTTGAATTCCTTATCCTTGAAGGAATGCAGGCGGGATTGAGCTGGTCCACGATACTTCATAAGCGCGAGAATTTCAGGAAGGCGTTCGCAGGCTTTGATGTTGAGAAGGTCGCGCGCTTCGACGGTAGGAAGATCAGGAGTCTGCTTGGTGATTCCGGAATCATCCGGAACAGGCTGAAGATCCACGCGGCTGTGAACAACGCGCGTCAGTTTATCAAGGTGCAGGAGGAGTTCGGGAGCTTCGACAAATACATCTGGCAATTCGTAAACGACAAGCCGAAGATCAACAGGCTGAGGTCACTGAAAGATCTCGTCGCGACCAGCAAAGAATCTGATGCGATGAGCAAAGACCTGAAGGAGCGTGGGTTCAAATTTGTGGGGTCAACAATCTGCTATGCTCACATGCAGGCCACCGGGATGGTGAACGACCATATGTTGTCTTGTTTCAGATACAAGGAATTGAAGTAGAGTCACGCAATCAGGATAGCTGCTGATATCAGGGTCTTTGGTCCCGATTTGCGGGAGCCATATTCAATTATCATTAACGTTGCAGCGGAAATGGAGGTGGCTACGTAGAAGAGGATGTCTTTCTTATTCGTCATGCTTTTCACTTGCTGAGTGGCCGGCGCCCAGACCACAGTAACGGGAATACTTCTCAGCCACGACGGCAAACCGATGCCGGTATGCCAACTGCTGGGTGAGAATCTTGATGTGACTCTCGCTAAATTCACAGGAAAGTCCACCCATCAAACTAGATGCGAGAAAGGTGAATGACATGAAGAGGCTGTTTTATTGCGTGGTTACGATTCTTATCATGTCTCCCGGCATGGGCAGTGCCCAGGAGACAACCAAACTTCCGCCACCAGACACATCCGGCGGGGTCCCACTCATGCAGGCATTGAAAGAACGGAAAACCACTCGCTCATTCTCGAAGAAGCCGCTTTCGAAGGAAGTGTTGTCCGGCCTTCTCTGGGCGGCGTTCGGCATCAACCGTTCTGACGGACGGCGCACGGCTCCTTCTGCGATGAACTGGCAGGAGATCGATATTTACGTGGCTTCGCAAGAGGGGCTGTCCCTTTATGACGCGGCCTCTCATTCGGTAAAGCTCCTGTCGAGGGCCGATGTCCGTGAAAAAACCGGGACGCAGAGTTTTGTGAAAGATGCACCTATCAACCTTGTGTATGTGGCGGATATGTCTCTGGTGAAGCGAGCTTCTGGAGAAGAGCAGACTCTGTGGGTGGGAGCCGACTGTGGCTTCATTGCCCAGAATGTCTATCTCTACTGTGCGTCAGCCGGCCTCGCCTGCGTCGTGCGCGGCTCAATTGATAAGCAAGCGCTGGCGAAAGCGATGAACCTGCGGCCCGACCAGAAGATAATTCTGGCGCAGACAGTAGGGTATCCCGAATAAGCGGTAACCGTGTTGGTTCTAGGGATGCATTCGCCGCAATTCCAGTCAGCCGAATGCATCCGCTGAATCTGTCCCTGCGCATCTTCGACCCGGTAGCATCAATGCATATGTTCAGATAAGACTGTCATATTGTCCTTTTCCATCCATGCTGATCGCAAACTGAGAGGGACCCGCAATTCATTTTGTTCACCCGCCTTATGGTGTTGTATCTTTGTTCATGCCTTGATATAATTGCGCATCGATCATGAACACTGAGGTGAGCTGATGCAGGGAAGGAGAAGATGAACTGCCGCACCAAACGGATGTCCAACCGCGGCGCTTCGTGCACGCTGAGAATGGCGAGACGAAGTTGCTGAGAGGCGCAATGGCATTGTTTGTACTGTCTCTTCTGGCGGGTGAAGCTGTGGAGGCACAGTCGACTGGAAATTTCCGATGGACTCCATCTGGAGCTACTTCGGTCGGGGCGGCCTATTCACTGGCGATCGGAAAGGCAACGACTCCCACAGGTGCGCCGGAGATATTCGTTGGCACGACAGGGAGCGGGGTCTACCGCTCTACTGATAACGGTGCCAGCTGGGTCAGCCTCGGTCTGACGGGGAATTGGATCCTCTGTCTGACTCCGGTTGATACGGCGGTTCTTTACGCTGGGACACAACAAAATGGACTTTATCTTTCCACCGATGGCGGAGACAGTTGGAGTCGGACGAGTCTTCCAAGCAGTACGGTCCAGTGCGTTGCGGTCAAAGGCACAAAAATATTTGCAGGGACTGCATCAGGCGTATTCGTCTCGATTGACAGTGGGACGACATGGGAAGCTGATACGACAGGCATGCCGAGCTCAGAGCAACTCACTCCGGCGATCACGTCGCTTGTGGTGTCCGGCCAGAATATCTTTGCCGGCACTAATAGTGGAGTCTATGTCTCTGCGGACGACGGAGCTCACTGGTCTTTGGACGGAATGGACACTCGCTACATCATCTCGCTTGCACTCCGGCAAACCGGGGCGGGTAGTGGGAAGCTGTTTGCCGGAACGTACTACGGGGTGTACGTCTCGAATACCAGCGATTCAAGTTGGACTCTCATGAACACGGGTCTGGCAGACACTATCGTGAACGCAGTCGCGGCCTCCGGCTCGAACGTCTTCGCGGCTACTGAGGGGGGACTGTTTGTCTCGACTAACGACGGTTCAGATTGGAGTCCTGCCGACTTGGGATTGGACAGCCCGTTCCTCTGGTCCCTTACCGCAAATGATTCAACTGTTGTTGCGGGGACGGCCGGCGGTGGTATTTTCCTCTCCAATAACGGTTCGCTCTGGCTTGCCGTCAGCTCGACGATCTCAACGACAAGCGTGGCCGGGTTCGCCGTCAGCGGTATGGATATCTTCGCGGCGACGAGCGCAGGTGTGTACTTCTCACCGGACACGGGATCGACATGGACGCCAAGGAGTAACGGTCTGACGAACGGTCAGGTTACCGCCCTCGCAGTAAATGGAACTGACCTCTTCGCCGGCACAACCACCGGGACGTATGCGTCAGGAAACTACGGCAAAAGCTGGTCGGCTGTCGACAGCCTGGCTGGGAAATCGATCAAAGCACTCGCCGTGAGCGACAGTACAGTCCTGGCAGGGACGGGTGGAGGAATATTTCGTTCGACCGACAAAGGTGCAACCTGGGCTCTCTCCGATAGTGGTCTGAGTAACATTTCAATAACCGGGTTTGTTGTGGCCCAAGCGGGGATATTTGTGGGGACTAGTGGCGGAGTTTTCCTCTCGACTGACGGTGGTGCGGTGTGGACCCCGGCGAACAGCGGACTGACTAACCCGGCTATCACGTGTCTCGCAGCCAATGGACAGAACATTTACGCTGGTACAGCAGGCGGGCCTTATTTGTCTACGAATAGCGGCACCGATTGGACGCCGATCATTGCAGGGCTCGACGGTTCGCCTATCAACGGTTTTGCCGTGAGTGGGCAGTATTTGCTGGGGGCGTCTCCCAATGGCGCGTTTCTGTCTGTGAACAATGGAAACTCCTGGTCAACTCTTAACGACGGCTTGGTGACACTGAATGTAGCATCTGTGGCGACCATGGGATCCGTCGCATTTGCCGGGACAGTCGGTGATGGGATCTATAGCGGTTCACTCAGCGGACTCACATCTATCACTCAATCGCCCTTGGCCATCCCCGGTGGGTTCCTGCTTTCCCAGAATTACCCAAATCCTTTCAATCCAAGCACAATCATTAGCTACCAGCTCTCGGCGGTCAGCGATGTGACTCTCAAGATCTATGACGTGCTTGGGAGAGAAGTCGCAACACTCGTAGAAGGGAAGCAGACTGCCGGGACACATCAGGTTGAGTTCAACGGATCGAGGTTCGCGAGCGGCGTGTACTTCTACAGACTTCAGGCTGGAAGTTTTGCCCAAACGAAGAAGATGCTCTTGATCAAGTAGCCAATCTGGCCGCCCGACAAGTAGTCCAAGCCTGTCTATATTTTTCGCGGTAGGAAACCTGGTCCAATCAGATGGAATCCGCTTGCGCTTGTTTATTCCGAACATTGCGATAAACTCGCGGATACAAGAAGAGAACTCGGTCTTATCGTAGGCGGCCCTGAAGCCTCGTGTCACGGCACCTTGTTTGCCACTGCCGACAAAAAAAGCGGTGACAACCGTTCAGTCGTCACCGCTGACCAAGCTCAATCCGGGAATTAGCCTTACTTCAGCTTTGGCTTCATCGCTTCGGGGCTAACGCCCTTCTGTGCGCCTGCCGTGTCAACTCCAGTGCTCAGCCTCTGCTCCTCCTTGAGCATCTCGATCTGCTGTGAGATACTCTTTTCGTTCGGATACAGTGCCTGAAGCTGCTCAAGCAAGTTTATGGATTTCCCGTAGTCTTTCTCCTCACTGTATAACTCGAGGAGTATCCTGTAAGGATTGTAATAACTGTTGACGTCGTTGGGGTTCTCTTTTATCGCCTCGACAGCGTCCTTCTCGACTATGGCGGCGTACCGGTGGAACTGCGGCATCGCACCCATCGAGAAGTAGAGTCGTGTAACATCGCTGAGAATTTTGTAATTCATCGGGATCACTTCGAGCGGTAGCCTGGTCTCCATGCTATCGAGAGCTGCGACAGCCTGGGTTGTGTCCGCATGCATTGTATAATACTGGGCGAGCCGCATGAAGCCGTATCGGTAGTTCAGCATCAGCATGCGCACGTTATCATCATAGTAAACGTGAGGGTTGTCGAGGTTGGTGAACAGGAAGCCGTAATGCGCTTCCGTGTGCGCATACTTCGGCGCATGGAAGTAGCATTGGCTGGTTATTGGCTCGTTCAACTCATAATCCTGGTCCGGCGACGTGTTCTCCTTTGGAGTCAGCTGAAGCGCCAGTCCCTGCATCTGCAAGTAAGGGCCTAACCCTATGAAGTTACCCGGCGCGACTGTGACCGCAAAGTATATCGGTCTCTTCCACTGATTTGTCTCAACTATATTTTGAATGAGCAAATCCTGGGCTCTCACTGCCCCTTCGTTTCCGGCGCTCATTGTCGGCTTCATGGTGAACTGGATATATCCTTTGTCCGTGATGCTTGTGTCCGTTATACCGAATTCCTTGTATACATCTTTCGGAACAGGGAGTTTGAAAGTCTGGGTCTTCCACAGAACCGGCTGGATATTTCGCAGCTGCTCGTCGGTGAAGCTTATGGGAACCTTCTCGGCTCCATGCGGAGTCTCGTTCTTCAGCTGGAGATCGTACCAGTCCGTATTTGCGAGACTCAGGTTGACTATTCTCACGTCGGTTCTTATTCCCAAACCCTCCTGCAGGTACCAAAGCGGGAATGTGTCATTGTCGCCATTTGTAAACAACACTGCGTTTGGTTTGCAGGACTGAAGAATGTTGTATGAGTAATCGAACGGAGCATAGTTGCCGTGGCGGTCGTGCGTATATAGGTTCTGCGCGAACATATTCACCGGGGCGATGGCAAAGAGGACAACGGCCGTTGCACCCATGAGCAATGTCTTAGTCTTGTTCTCCTTGAGCGCCGTCGCAATCAGGTCGATTACTCCCGACACACCTACCCCTGTCCACATGGCGAAGACGAAGAACGAACCCACGAAAAAGTAGTCACGTTCTCTCGGCTGTGGATCCTGCATATTGAAATAGACCACAAGTGCAAATCCCATCACAATGAACATCGAGAGGAATGCCAATCCGAACTTCCAGTCTTTCTTGAACTGATACCACAAACCAAAAAGCGCGAGCACAAACGGAATTGCGAAATACCTTGCAGGATAGCCCGTACGTCCGTCGTACCATCCCTTCTGACCGCTGATGAATGTGACAGGGGCATCCTGGATGTCGCCGGCCCTCCCGATAAAATTCCATCCGAGGTAACGGAGATACATGTGACCGAGCTGATACCCGATAAAATAATCGAAGTCCGACGAATACTTCTGGTAACCTGCCTGGTACTGAGGCTCGCTGCTCCAACGACGCGGCCAGAAGATCGGCTGCGAACCGTATTGATCGCGGTTCAGGTAGCCGACGAGCCGTGCCAGATTGCTCGGATTGTTTTCGTTTATCGGAGGGTGTGCGTTTGCTCGAATGTACACAAGAGTGTATGTCGAGTAGCCGAGTACGATGAGAAGCCCAGCCATCAGGGATGTGCTCAATACCCATCGCTTCGCTTTCTCAGCTTTGTATGCGCCATATATGGCAGCTATCACCATTCCAGGCGGGAGCATCTGGATCAGGAGACTGTGTGTGATATCGAAAGGTCCAGTCTTCAAGTCGCCATTGAGGATGGCAGCCATCCATTTCACTATGCCGGGATAAATTATGGAAAAAGCGAGCGCTGTTATGATTGCGAATTTGACAAATGACTTCAACTCGAATTCGTAGTACCTGAAATACATGAATATTGCGATTACGAAGAAAACGAGAATACTCAACTGGTGAATACCGATCGAGAGTCCCATCACATATGCAGCAAGCAGAAGATACTTCTGGCTTCCGGCCTCTTCCGCTTTCTCGAACCAGACCATTCCCAGCCAGAGTACCAGGGAGACAAAAAATATGCTTGAAGCGAAAAGGCCGGACTCCGCAGCATTGAACCAGAATGTATCCGATACCGATAACGTGAACGCCCCGATTGCCGCCGAGCCGAACACGATAATCGCCCCTCTTGCCTCGGCTGGAAATCCTTTCCATCTCGATATGACTTTGACGCCGATCAGGTAGAGAAACATAACGGCAAGCGCGCTGGCGAGAGCAGAGATAAGATTGATTCGCAGGGCAGGATCATGCACGTAAGGAGTCATCATCGCGATTCTTCCAAGCAGCGTGAACAGCGGTGCTCCCGGCGGGTGCGGCACTTCGAGCGCAGGCGATGTCGCAGCATATTCTCCGCAATCCCAGAATGCCACTGAGGATTGTGCGGTCATTCGATACATGAAGAGGGTAATGAAGAAGATCGCTAGCGCAATGTAGCGATTCAGGTGCTTGAAATTCATTTTGTGTCCAATGGTTTTGTGAACTCTGTGGCCTGTATTTTACGCCCGAAAGGATGAAAAAACAAGATAAACGTTACGGCGCGATTCGAGCTGAGTAATATAGATGTCGAAAAGCTTGCAGGAATT
>CAZRXH010000037.1:0-18502 GCA_964603995.1 uncultured Bacteroidota bacterium
ATCGTTGTAGAAGCATATCAAACCAAACCGACAGCTCAGGCCTTCAACAATGCAGCTGTGAAAGTCGGCAGCTATAATCGCGCCCAAAATGGGTCAACAGCCTGGGAAAATATCAGTATTAATATTGCAGGCAGCGCCAGCATGACTGATACCGTATATCTTGCCTTTGGAATAAACTGTGCCGGCACCGGAAATGTGGGTGGTACCGGAGTAACAACTATCTGGTATGCGGACAGCGTTACGCTGGTGGCCAAACCATCAGCTCCTGCAGATACGACTCTCGTTACTCAATGGGGCTCGATCGGTGGCAGAACAGGCGGCGGCTGGTGGAAGATTAAGACGGGCGTCCCCGGTTCTGCGGGTACGGTCGGTGATTCGGTTCCGAAGGGTCAATGGGCAACGATTCGCGGTGGCTTCACTAATCCGGTCACCGCTTCTGCCGGAGCGAACGGAGCTGTCGTCGTCACGGGACAGATACAGTTTGTCGGTTCCGGCCCGGTAACATGGAGCGGTCTGCGCTACGGTCTGTTCAGACATGACAGCGCTGGCACGGTTCTCTATGCAGGTACAGACTCTGCCCGCTGGTCCGGAAAAGAAAATTATGCATACGGTTATATGTTCACCCCTCAAAGCGGCACAGTTTATAGCGGCAACATACCGAGCTTTGCTAATGGCGGTGGTTCACAGGGAGTGACGAAGGGCGGAAGCTGGATAAGCACATACGGCGGCGCACAGCAGTTTGGTGGTCTCATTAATCAGGCGCCGGCCCGTGCGGTCTTTGATTCTGGGACTTACAACTTTGCCTTCTCCGTCCAGCCGCAGTCGGACGGGAGCAACGAAGTGAGATTCTATATGGTAAAGACCGGCACTCCGGTTAAGTATTGGTATGGAGGCGTTCTGAAAGACACGTCTCACATTAGCATGACATTCAATGGAGTCTGTTTTGGTCTCGATCCCAACTATGTCGAAGCCACCAGCCCGATCAGAGGCATGAACTTGTCGAACGTCCGTGCGACGACCGGTGCTCCGATAACGGTGCCGAGTGCTCCCTGGGAGGCATTCTACGTTGACCAGTGGGGCAAGTTTGCCAGAGAAGGCGGCTGGCATTTTCAGGTCGATCCCGACACCATCATCGGCAATGCAGGCGTGGCGGGCAGTGCAGTACCTGCGGGAAACTGGGTAACGCTTCGCGGTGGTTTTGTAGTTCCGGTCACGGCTTCGCCCGAATCCGCGATCGTCGTTACCGGCCAGATACAATTTGTCGGATCAGGCCCCGTAACATGGAGCGGTCTGCGTTATGGTTTGTTCAGAAGTGACAGCGCCGGCACAGTTCAATATGCAAATACAGATTCGGCTCGCTGGGGAAAAATTGTTTCCGGCGCATTTGCAGCTGGATTGGAAACTTACTCGTATGGCTATATGTTCACTCCTCAGAGCGCCACAACTTACAGCGGTAACCTTCCGAGTTACTCCAACGGAGGTGCCTCACAGGGAGTGACAAGAGGCGGGAGCTGGATAAGCACTTACGGTAACCCTCCCGCTATGGGCTTTGGCGGCTTGATTGCGCAACAGCCGGCACGTGCAGTTTTTGATGCCGGGACATATAACTGGGGTATCTCTGTCCAGCCACAGTCAGATGGCAGCAACGAAGTCAGGTTCTATATGTACAGAGATAGTTCTGTCGTCACTTACTGGTACGGCGGTACATTGAAAGACACGTCTCACATAACCAAGACATTCAACGGTGTATGTTTTGGCCTCGATCCCAACTATGTTGAAGCAACAAGTCCGATTAGAGCCATGATCCTGACCAATGTGAAGGTGGACTTGGGCACGCCTTTGAACGTTCCGGCACCACCATGGCAGAATTACTATGTGGATACATGGGGATTCTACGGCGGACAGATCGGCGGCTGGCAACTCACGCCTGGAGATGTCATCGGTAATGCGACCATTTCCGGTTCAGCCCCGACGACCGGCTGGACTGCAGTCCGCGGAGCTTTCTTCTCCCCCGCATCCGCCCGCGACGCCAATGACTCGGCACTCGTGGTGAACGGCGATATTGAATTTGTCGGTGGCGGTTTCGAGAGACCGGGCAGCTTCCGGTTCGGATTGTTCAACAGCGCAAACGCCGGGAACATAGCGATAGATTCTGCGTCGGACTCGAGCAATGTCTGGAACGGAGCCGGCACGCAGAACAGCGGTTACCTGTTCATACCGCTCAGCGGCACGAACGCTCCGATAGATTGGTACGGGCATTCGACCGGATCGTGGGGCGGCATCGTGAACGGAATCTGGGACAGCACTAGTGCCGGTTATGTTCTCGGAAACGGAGTGCTGAAACCGGCAAATGCCGTCGCCAGTTCCGGGATGTACCACTTTCAGATAACTATCGCTCCTGCCGGAAACGGAGCCAACATGGTCGGATTCGAACTGACCAAGAGCGATGGCAGCTACAAGTTCGGAGAGACCGTGATCGATGATCATAGTCCCGTTGCGGCAACTCAATTCAACAGCATTGGGTTCGCCCTTAACGGCGGAACTACCACAGCGATGAATCTGGAAAACATCCAGGTTACGCTGGCGAAGCCACCTGTCGTTACCGGCGTGAAAAGCGCAACCGGCGCAGTTTTGCCGAAAGTCTACAGCCTCTCTCAGAACTACCCGAACCCATTCAACCCATCGACAACTTTGCGCTACGACATACCGAAGACTTCGCAGGTGAAGATTATCATTTACGATGTCCTCGGCCGTGCAGTGACAACGTTGGTTGACGGCGTCCAGGCGGCCAACAGCTACACGATTACGTGGAACGCCCAGCGATTCAGCAGCGGTGTTTACTTCTGCCGTATCGAGGCCAGAGCCCAGGACGGTTCTGGAAACTTCACTTCTTTGAAGAAGCTCCTCTTCATGAAGTAAGACTCCTTCGGTCCTCCTTCCCCCTCCCCGGAATCGGGGAGGGGGAGAGAGTTGTGCTCACCGCTTCGGAGTGTGGGCGGTTGATGGGGCGATAATCGCAGAAGAACCATCATGTTCCGTGCTTCTATGTAAGTCAGTAACCAAAAGGGTCTTTCGAATGAAAAACAGACTCCTACTTATCCAAATCTTCCTGTCGTTACTCGTTCTCTTGTTGAACAGCGAATCTTGGCCGCAAACCGCTATACCCGGTACGCCGGTCTCGGGCGCCTCGGACGGCAAAGGTGCCTGCGACTCCGGAAGATACAGCAATCTCTTCGCGGATCTGCTCGGCAAGAGCGACAGCAGTATCGATGAGAAAATAAACGCCGCATTCGATAGTTTGTTTTTCGGAGACGCGCGAGATCAACGTGTGTGCTACGCGGTCGATTCCGACATGGCCTACGTCGAAGATATCGCGAACAACGATGTCCGCACCGAGGGAATGTCGTACGGGATGATGATAGCCGTGCAGATGGACAGGAAGGATGTGTTCGACAAACTCTGGAAATGGGCGAAGACGCACATGCAGATCAGGAGCGGACCACATAAGGGTTATTTTGCATGGCACTGCAAAACCGACGGGACGGTAATCGATTCCAACGCAGCATCGGACGGGGAGGAATGGTTTGTAATGTCTCTCTTCTTCGCTGCGGGAAGATGGGGAAATGGTACAGGCATACTCGACTACAGCAAGGAAGCGAACGAAATCCTCAACACCATGCTTCATAAGGAAGATGAGGGTGCACACGGAGACGTCACGAACATGTTCGATAGGAAAGAGCATCTCGTCGTGTTTGTTCCGAAGAAGGGAGTGTCAGGTTTCACCGACCCGTCCTATCAGCTTCCCCATTATTATGAGCTCTGGTCAAAGTGGGCCGACAAGGACAACGGATTTTGGGAGGAAGCGGCAGCGTCAAGCCGCGAGCTGCTGAGAAAAGCCGCCGACCCAAAAACGGGTTTGTGCCCCGACTACTCGCATTTTGACGGGACCCCCGTCGGCTCGTGGCCGGGAGGACACGGAGATTTCAGGTTCGATGCGTGGAGAGTCGCAATGAACGTCGCGATGGATTATGAGTGGTTTGCCCGGGACGGCTGGGAAGTGGAGGAGTGCAACAAGCTCCTGAAATTCTTCGCCAACCAGGGAGTCGAGAAATACGGCAACCAGTACACACTGGACGGCAAGCAGCTCGGAAAAGATCACAGCACCGGACTCGTCGCGATGAACGCCGTCGCGGCTTTGGCAAGTACGAATGCCGACAAAAGAGTCTTTGTCGAAGAGTTGTGGAATGTGCCGGTGCCGAGCGGATTATACAGGTATTACGACGGCATGCTGTACATGCTTGGACTACTGCAGGTCAGCGGGAATTTCAGGATCTACGAGTCGGCAGGAAAATAGGAGTCCCGCAAAGCAGGATCCCGATATATGAATATTTTTGACA
The DNA here is from genome assembly GCA_964603995.1 of uncultured Bacteroidota bacterium. Taxonomy (GTDB): domain Bacteria; phylum Bacteroidota; class Ignavibacteria; order Kryptoniales; family JAKASW01; genus JAKASW01. The sequence goes on from CAZRXH010000037.1 coordinate 4,398, forward strand.
TGATAAGAAGTCAGAAGCGGCAAGGCAGGAACGGAAAATAAATGGAATACCAGAACAATGGAATTCTGGAGTTATAGATTTATGGACGAACGGTTTGTCAGGTCCCGCAGGGACGATATGTTTGAAAAAACATTCCTCACTCCGCCGGTGAGAACCCCGTCAGGGGCCGCGCATGTGAAGCGTTCCATCTTTCTCCGCATTCTGGCCATCGTTCTTTGGTCGGCTCTTCTTGCCTTTCCTCACGACGCTTGTGCAATCGGCGGGGAATCCCTTGTCCGTTTTGTTAAGGGGAAAGGGGGATTTCCACTGTCGGTGCTTGGCAAGTCTGCGTCGATTTGTGTGAGCTCGAAAGACTATTCCGGCGTGCAGCTCGTTCTGACGAAATATTTCAGAAGCGATATCGAACAAGTCACAGGTACAAGACCTGAAATTCTCGTCGATAGTGTCCCGCAGTCGAAGGAAGTGGTCATTGTCGGCACGATCGGGAGAAGCCCGCTCATCGATGAGCTTGTGAAAGAGAAGAAAATCGATGTCAACGGCGTCGCCGGACAATGGGAAGCTTTTCTGATTCAATCGGTTGACAAACCGTTTGGAGGGGTGGATCGCGCGCTCGTCATAGCCGGAAGCGATAAACGCGGTACTATATACGGTATGTTCACTATTTCCGGGCAGATCGGCGTCTCGCCGTGGCACTGGTGGGCAGACGTGCCGGTGAAGCACCACGACAGCCTTTTCATACTTCCCGGAAGACACGTCGATGGTCCGCCTTCCGTCAAATATCGCGGCATCTTTCTTAACGATGAGTGGCCAGCGCTGACCAACTGGGTCATGGCGAAGTACGGCATGGTACAGCCGAGCAGCGATCCTCCGATACCGCCGGGCGTCGGAAATTACGGGCATGAATTCTACGAGCGCATCTTCGAAGTCCTCCTCCGCCTGAAGGCCAACTATCTATGGCCCGCAATGTGGAACAACGCGTTCAACGAGGACGATACGCTGAACGCGCGGCTGGCAGACGAGTACGGTATAGTCATGGGAACGTCTCACCAGGAACCGATGCTGCGCGCGCAGAAGGAGTGGGACAGGCGCTACCGGAACACGCTCGGAAGCTGGAACTACGCGAAGTATCCTGATGTAATGGAACACTTCTGGCGCGAAGGTGTAAGACGCAACAGGAATTACGAGAGCATCATCACCATCGGTCTCCGCGGCGTCGATGATACGCCCATGGCTCCCGGCGGACCGGAGGCGAACAAGGCCCTGCTTGAAAAGATCGTAAATGTTCAACGGGCGATAATAGCTGAGGAAATCAACCCGGACGTGACGAAGGTACCGCAGATGTGGTGCCTTTACAAGGAAGTTCAGGATTTCTACGACGCCGGAATGAGAGTGCCGGACGATGTGACGCTGCTATGGGCGGAGGACAACTGGGGGAATATTCGTCGGCTGCCGACCGCGGCGGAACGAAAGCGAAGCGGCGGAGCCGGTATCTATTATCATTTCGATTATCACGGCGGTCCGCGGAGTTATCAATGGATAAACACCAATCCTATCCCGAAGATCTGGGACCAGATGTCACTCGCGAAGCAGTACGGCGCAGACAGGATCTGGATCGTGAACGTCGGGCATTTCAAGGGGTATGAGTTTCCGACCGAGTTTTTCATGAGCCTTGCGTGGGACACAAACAGGTGGACGAACGACAATCTCGATGAATACACGCGGCTCTGGTCGGAGAGAGAATTCGGATCTCGGTATGCGGCTGACATCGCGGACATTATAACGCGTTACGCGATGTACAACGGACGCCGTAAGCCGGAGCTCCTCTCGCCGTCGACGTACAGTTTCGTCAACTACCGCGAAGCTGAGAGAGTAGTTTCCGATTACAACGGAATTGCAGCAAAGGCCGAAGCGATTTACGATAGACTCCCGGAGGATACACGGGACGCATTCTATGAGCTGGTCCTATTCCCGACGAAAGCTTCGGCGATATTGAATGAACTCTACTGCGACGCTGGTTTAAACGCGCTGTATGCGAAACAGAAACGCGCTGCGACAAACGACACGGCAGCCAGAACAAGAGAGCTGTTTGCCGCCGATACTGCAATGATGGGATATTTCAACCGCGAATTCGCCGGCGGGAAATGGAACCATTTCATGGACCAGACGCACCTCGGATACACGAACTGGCAGGACCCGTCGACCAACAGCCTTCGTGCAATCGACTTGAAGGAAATTGAATTGCCAAATACGGCGGAGATGGGTGTGGCAATTGAAGGCTCGGAGAACGCATGGCCCGACACTACCGAGAAAGGAGTACTTCCAACTTTCGACCCGTTCAGCCGCGAGCGCCGGTATGTCGAAATCTTCAACCGCGGAAATGTGCCGTTCGATTTTTCTGCCGAGGCAGACAAACCGTGGATAGATGTCTCTTCCCCGTCAGGAGAAGTCGCGAAGCAGACAAGGCTATGGATCGGCGTCGACTGGACAAAGGTTCCTGTCGGAAGAAGTTCCGGTTCCGTAAGGATCACAGGTTCGAACCGGGAAGTCGTTGTCGATGTGAATGCCTTCAACCCGGTGGAGATAACGCGTGATTCATTGTCCGGTTTTGTCGAAGGCGGCGGTTACGTCTCGATCGAAGCCGAGCATTTCACAAAAAAGACAGACATCGGCGAAAGCAGATGGATGAAGATTGAGGATTACGGACACACTATGTCCGGCATGAGGGCCGCAGGCGTTGTGGACGCACCCCCGGCCGTACCGCGGAAGGATTCGCCGTCGCTTGAGTATCGGATGTACCTCTTCAGCTCGGGAAAGATAAACGTCGACGGCGTATTCGGACCTACCTTGAACTTCATGCGCGGACGCGGGCTCCGGTATGCGGTATCGTTCGACGACGAGACTCCGCAAACAGCCACTCTTGTACAGGCTGACTACAATGCGCAGAACGGCAACCGCGATTGGGAAATCTCCGTCATGAATAACGGACGCGTAGGTCGAACTGCTCACACGATCTTGTCGCCCGGTTACCACACGCTGAAGATCTGGATGATCGATCCTGGAGTTGTTTTGGAAAAACTCGTCGTCGATTGTCGTCAGACTCCGTTGAGTCTGTCCGACAGACCTCGGCGGTCTGTCGAGACCGACGGGACGGACTCAGCGAGCGGCGGAGTGAAGCCGAGCTATCTCGGACCGCCGGAGAGCTATTGGAACAAACCCGCGGTTCAAAAGTGAATTTGTCATTGAACATCAAACCGAACTTCCAACAAAAAGGGATGCCGTCGTGAAACTAATTTCGAACACGCTCGAAGAAAGCGCGAGACTATTCAGAATACTCACTCTTCTGGTAACGACCTTTTCGATTTACGCGTACGCTCAGACCGATACGATCCAGACAAATGTCCCGGCTCTTAAAGATGTGTACGCAAACGATTTCTACATAGGTTGCCTGCTTTCGTACAGGAATATAGGTTTTCCGACAGACTCGGCGGTAACCGGCCAGTCTTCTGTGGTCACCCCTAACGGTGGATACCTTGTGAAATTCCACATGAACAGCATGACACCCGGCAATAACATGAAGCCGCAATACACGGTTAACATTGCCGCAAGTGCTTCGGCGTACGCTGCTGCATCGACGCAGGCACAGAAGGATTCCATAGATACACACCCGATTGTGAAATTCAACGGCGACATGATCGCGCAGCTCAACTGGGCGAAGAGACAGGGATTCACGTTCCGCGGGCATACGCTGGTCTGGCACAGTCAGACTCCCGCGGAATTTTTCCGGTCCGGCTACATGAGCACCGGCACGCGCCTGACAAAAGCCGTCATGACACAGCGGATGGATTTCTATCTCCATGAGATTTTCAGATTGATCCACGAGGGTTGGCCGGGTCTGCTGTCCGCAGTCGACGTGGTAAACGAAGCCATAGACGATAATACCGGAGCCGTCCGCAGGACCGGCAACGAATGGTACACGACATTCGGCGATTCAACATACATAATGGAAGCATTCGCGCTTGCCCGTAAATACTCGACCCAATACGGCGAGACACAGATCAAGCTCTACTACAACGATTACAACACGGCGAACTCGAAGAAGGCCGACGGCATGGTACGACTACTCACTCCGATTTACCAGGCGGGCTATCTGGATGGGATCGGCATGCAGGAGCATGACGCGATATCTTCCCCAACGGCAACGGACTGGATAGCTTCGTATGAAAAGTTTTCTCCGATATGTTCGGAGATGGCCGTGACGGAAATTGACGTAACGACGGGCTACGCTAATCCGTCAGCTGCCGTGCTGGCGCAGCAGGCAAATCAGTACGGCCAGTTGTTCAAGTGCTTCGTCGAAAGAAGCTACAAGTCGGGCCGCGGCAAAATCATAAGTGTTACCAAAGACGGCCTGAACGACGCTTATACTTTCAAGACGAACCAATCGTCTTCGATATGGGATTCTCATAACCAGTGCAAGCCTGGATTCTACGCTATCGCAGATGTCGGGATGAATTATGATGCATTAGACTCTATGATCTCGTACGCTGACACCCTGCACGATAACGAATATACTCCTGCATCATGGTCGGGATTCACGGCGACGCTAGTTTCGGCGAAAACCGCAAGGGATCAGAATTATTCCGTTTCCGCATCCGCCGCCGACGGGCTTGGTGCGGCGAAGGATGAACTTGCCGTGGCAATTGAAGCGCTGGTCAGGGTTTCCACAGGGGTCAATTCTACAACGGTCAACAATCCCGTCAGCTACATGCTCGGTCAGAATTATCCGAATCCGTTCAATCCGACGACAGTTATCGGATACCGAATCGCGGATGTAGGATTCGTGTCGCTGAGAGTTTACGACCTCCTCGGGAGAGAAGTGGCCGCGCTCGTGAGCGGAGTGAAGAAGCCCGGATCATACGAGGTTCAGTTTAATGGCGCGGGTCTGCCGAGCGGCGTATATTTGTACAGAATCTCAGTCTTGCCGGCGAACCTCCACGGAATTGCATTCACGGAAACGAAGAAGCTTGTCCTGGTAAAATAGTATCAAATGATATACGTAGAGACAAAACCACTTTTACTCGTAAAGTCACGCGAAAGCGGCTACTCGCTGGATTCAAAATGATGTTCATTCCAACTGAACCTTTTTAAAGGAGAATCAAAATGTCAGAGAAGATATGCCGTCGAACCTCCGAATCAAGAACGCATGTCGGTTCATCAAATCCCACCAAACGCCTCTTGGCGTCGTTTACCGCGGCGGTCATGGCCCTTTCTTTATACACGCCGCTTCTGTTCGGGCAGGTGACAAGCGGATACGAGATTGGCACATGGCAGGGATTCCGTTCCGCGGCGATAAGCTATACGTTCGACGATAACTGTACGAACCAGCTTTCCATAGCCGTTCCGATGTTCGATCAGTTCGGATACAAGCTGACGTTCTTCACAGTGACGGGTCCAACCTGGGGATGGAAGGCGAACTGGAGCGGATTGCAGAAGGCCGCTTCCGAGGGACACGAGATCGCCAGCCATACGATCACACATCCGAACTTCAGCACACTGGCCGACTCGCTGCAGAAATCCGAGCTGGAGCTTTCACAGGACACCATCAACGCTCACATTGCCGGTCAGAAGTGTATAACGATCGCTTATCCTTATTGTGCCACCGGCAACAGCGCCATGGTCGCTAACTATTACATTGCCGCACGCGGCTGCTCGGGTCAGATAGTGAACAAGACACCGGCAGACTTCATGAACATCAGCTCCTTTGTCTGCGGCGACCAGGGATTGAATACGGCCGCCGCTATGGAATCCAAGGCCGATAATGCAGCATCGGCAAACGGATGGTGTGTATACCTGATGCACGGCATCAACGGGACTGAGCCCGGTGCGTATTCGCCGATTTCCCAGGATACTTTGCGCGCAACTCTCGAGTATATGAGTGCTAACCCGGATAAGTTCTGGGTGGCGCCGTTCGGCACGGTCGCGAGATACATCAAGGAAAGGAATTCAGCGTCGGTCGCCGAAATCTCGAATCATGGAGACAGCATTGTGGTACAGGTGACCGATAACCTGGACAGCAGTTACTTCGACGTACCTCTGACGATTCGCCGTCCTCTTCCCGAGGGATGGGATTCGGTTATCGTTCTTCAGAATGGTGACACCGCATCTTCGAGCATAGTCAAAGTTGATACCGTCCAGTATGTGATGTTCGATGCGGTTCCTGATGGAGGAAGTGTTACGATCATTAATAAAACCGGAACGCAGGTCGGCGTGAGAAATGGACTTACTTCGCCTGCGACATTTGTGCTCCTTCAGAACTATCCGAACCCATTCAATCCAACCACGAATATCGAATTTCGGGTTGCGGATTTCGGATTTGTGTCGTTGCGAGTGTTCGATGTACTTGGCAGAGAGGTGGCGACACTGGTAAACGGGAGGCAGAATCCCGGATATCACACCGTAACGTTCAACGCTTCCGGCCTCTCGAGCGGTGTGTATTTCTACAGAATTCAGTCAGGGAATTCGAATAGTATCAGGAGAATGCTTTTGATTAAGTAGAAAAAGTTACGACCGTCAGTGTCGGCGTGACACTCCGAGGGTTTCAAGGAAAAGGGATTGTTACCTTCGCAGGTTCACATCGATGACGGTCGCTCTTCAACCAAAACAAAGGAGGCAAAAATGTTAGGAGTGCCAAAGCAATCTTTGAACAGCGTGATTCTTCTGACAATCATGATGCTGCTCTCCGCTGCATCGACACCGAAAGCTCAGCTCGTTACAAACGGGAGCTTCGAGAGTTCCAACGCTGGCGTGGTTTCCGGAACGGATGTCAAAGGCTGGGTGATTCAGGTCGCGACAGGCATAACTCCACCACCGGTATTCGAAATCGTCAGCGACACAGTGGAACAGGGGAACCGAGCATTGAAGGTCACAGTTCACGGCTTGGGGACAAATCAGTGGGATATCCAGATAGTTGCAGACAGTCTCCCGGTCACGCCCGGAGCGACTTACAACTACTCCATCTGGGCAAAGTGTGAGAGAGCCACCGCGACAGTCAATTTCACAATGGGCAATTACGCATTTACCGAATACAAGGCGCTGCGTCCCGCCACCCTCACTACTCAATGGCAGAAATTTACGATGCAGTTTACGGTAAACGACAACCAGACGTTTATCAGAGGGCCCATCCATTTCTACTCTGCAGCAGATACCGGAAATGCTATCTACATAGACAATATGCAGATAGTGGATGTGAATGCAGGCAAGATGCCGATAATTGTGGAAGCGGAATCGGGCAACCTCGGAAGCAGCTTCTCGGTTCTGCAGGACGGCGGTGTTTCGTACATCACCGCGAATGCAAACTACACAGGACTCACCAGTCCCGGCGATACAAGCCGCATGGCAACATATCAGGTAACGTTCACAGATTCCGGGTACTACAGCTTATTCGGCCGCATCCGCGTCGGCCCTGGCGGATTTGATGATGACAGCTTTTTCTACGGAAAGGGATTCGGCGCGAAGAATGATACTGCGGGCGCCGACTGGGTATTCGTGAACGGTCTCGCCAGCGGAGGCTTTTCGGATTCCACTGCTGTGGTGGACGGTCCGGGATCAGCCGGCTCTCAAGTGTGGAAGTGGGTCAACATAACGAAGAACACATACCAGGGTACTCCCGGAGACAGTTTCCTTGTAAGCATGGACAGTCTGACAAGAACTTTCCAGATCGGCAGCCGCGAGAACGGATTGGACATTGATAAGTTTGCTTTCGGCAAGACTAATCTGTACTTCACTGTGAAGAACCTTGACAACGCCCAGCCCGGATCGTCGACGCAGACACCGGCAGATACTGGTACAGTATGGAAAGGTCCCGCATTGGCGAAGGGGATGGCGAAGTTTCTCGGCTCCGCGTACCTCCCCAATCAGGAGCCTGATTTTCTAAATTACTGGACCCAGATTACGCCTGAGAATGCTGGCAAGTTCGGAAGCGTTGCGATTTCGGTCGACACAAGCGAGTGGAATTGGTCGGGTCTCGATGCGACGTACGACCTGGCGGTCAATAATAATTTACCGTTCAAAGACCATTGTTTGGTTTGGGGGAATCAGCAGCCTGCGTGGATAACCAGTTCCGGGCTCGATTCGGCACAGCAGGCAAGCGTAATTGAGCAGTGGATCAGGATGGTCGGACAGCGCTATCCGAAGATGGACATGGTCGACGTCGTGAACGAACCGCTGCCTGGCCATGCACCTGCTCCTTATGCTCCCGCTCTTGGCGGTGCGGGCGCCACTGGCTGGGATTGGGTCATCTGGGCTTTTCAGAAAGCCAGACAGTACATGCCGAACGCAAAGCTGATACTGAACGAGTATAACATTTTGAATAGCACCTCGAATACAAATGCGCTTCTCCAGATTGTCAATCTGTTGAAAGACAGAAGTCTGATAGACGGAATCGGAATTCAGGGACACCGGTTCGAACTGGAAAGTGCCGATACGAGCATGGTGAGAAGCAACCTGGACAAACTTGCGGCCACCGGGATACCGATATACATTTCGGAATTCGATCTGGGCAACCTAAACAATTCCGGGACTCCTGATGACAACCAGCAGCTGAACCTTTATAAGAAAATATTCCCGTTGCTCTGGCAGCATCGTGGAGTGAAGGGGATCACGATTTGGGGGTACAAGGAGGGCCTCGCCTGGCAGACCACCACATATCTTGTGCGGTCGACCGGCACGGCAAGACCGGCCCTGCTGTGGTTGGCCGACTATATCAAGAACAACCCGCTCGGAGTGGAAGAGAAAGTCTCCGCGCTTCCGTCGGACTTCCGGCTGGACCAGAACTTCCCGAACCCGTTCAATCCGACAACAGTCATCGGGTACAGACTCCCCGCGGTGAGTCATGTGTCCTTGAAAGTCTACGATGTCCTGGGCAGGGAAGTGGCAACGCTCGTGAACGGGAAGCAGAATCCCGGATTCCATGAAGTCACGTTCAACGCGGCCAAGCTGCCAAGCGGAGTCTACTTCTACCGTGTTACCGCTGGAACATTTACTGATGTAAAGAAACTTGTGCTTGTTAAATAGTATCAAATGATGCGGAGTACTGCATCATTAGAATAGCGAACGTTTGACCATCGGAGTCAGGCGGTACCCAGCGACGGAGTACCGTCTGACTGCCGACGCGGCGGGCTGTATGATCCGGTCGACAGGAAGTCGATAAGTACTCCCTGTGGGTCGATAACCGAGAGGGAGTTTGCCATATGAAACGGAGCTTTCAATTCTCCAGGCCGGTTGCCATCGCATTGGCCTCTGCGCTCTTGATAGCGGGCTGCTCCAGGAAAAATACCGTCACTGGACCCGATACGTCAACAAATTCTGTGTTCATATATTTGGACAGTACCCAGCAAATCATCAGGGGATTCGGTGCGGCTAATATTGTCGGGTGGCGGCCCGACATGACCCCCGAGGAAATTCAATTGGCTTTCGGAACCGGACCGGGGCAACTTGGATTCACGATAATGCGTCTTCGGATTCCCCCCGACTCGACACAATTCGGAATCAATATCCCCTCGGCCAAAGCGGCGTATTCGATGGGAGTATCAATCATTGCGTCGCCGTGGACCCCTCCCGCCTGGATGAAGAGCAACAATAACATCGTTGGCGGCATGCTTAACGCCGGTAGCTACGCGGCGTATGCCTCGCACCTGAAAGCCTTTGCGGACACGATGGCGGCAAATGGTGCTCCGTTATATGCCATCTCAGTTCAGAACGAGCCTGATGCCAGAGTAGACTACGAATCATGTTCTTGGAACGCGACACAGTTTCTGAACTTCATGAAGGATAATGCGGCCGATGTGGGCACCCCGGTCTTCTTGCCGGAGTCGATGAACTTCAACCATTCCCTGTCGGATCCCGCACTCAGTGATCCGGCCGCCACCGCAAATATCGCTTTCATCGGCGGACATATTTACGGCGTGAGCCAGTCACCTTATCCGCTCGCCATTAGTAAAGGGAAGGAAGTGTGGATGACGGAATACCTGGTTATCGACACTTCGTGGGACGCAGTCCTTGGGACGGCAAAAAGCATCAACGACTGTATGAACGTTCAAATGAGCGCTTATGTATGGTGGTACATTGTCCGGTACTACAGCCCGATCGATGAAAGCAGCGTCGTCACGAAGAGAGGATACGTAATGTCTCAATTCGCGAGGTTCGTCCGGCCGGGATTTCGCCGGGTCTCGGCCACTTCCAATCCGCAGGCGGGTGTCTACGTAACTGCATACAAAAACGGATCCAGGGTGGTCATCGTCGCTCTGAATACGGGATCGGCTTCGGTACGTCAGTCTTTCATGATGCCCGGTGCGGGAGTATCTTCGTTCACACCTTACGTCACTTCAAGCAGCAAGAACTGCGTTCAGGGAAGTAGTGTATCTTTCTCGGGCGGCGGCTTCACCGCGACTCTCGATGCGTCGAGCGTGATCACCTTCGTCTCGAACTGATTCGGGAAACTACGGAGACCGGCGTGCCTTGGCCTGATCTGCACGGTCGGTGAAGTTTGACACCGTCGGTCATTCTTGAAGAAAGCGTCCTCATTGAATCAGTCTGAGGCAGCAGAATCAAAGTTGTGGATAATGGGAATTTGGTGAGAGAAGCCTCGTAAGATAAGGGTGGAATCAAAATGTAATTGGGGAAAGGTACTTGGAGTCATTCAGTCGCATCGATCGAGGGGAAGTATTATTATTAAAATTGTAAGCTAAGGTTAGCCGGAATTCATGCCGGCATTCAGGATCCGATGATAGAAGGTTGGGTCTATTAGAAATCAAACCTCTCGCATAGGAAATCGGAAGGCAGGACTATGAAGAATAAATTCCATCTTTTGCTGTTCGCGGCTCTCACATTCGCCGCGTCGATCCCCGCTTTCGCCGGCAGCGGATACAGGCTCTGGCTGAAGTATGATTTGATTTCCAACGCACACCTGTTGAAGGAATACAGGGAGTCGATTGAGGGGATGATCGTGCAAGGGAGCTCTCCGACTATTCTGGCTGCGAAGAGCGAACTTCAGATGGGACTGAGAGGTTTGCTGGGACAAACTGTTCCCGCCGTCAAAACAATTGACCGCGGCGGGATGATACTGGCAGGGAGTTACAATAGCTCTTCGCTGTTCAAGCGTTTCAATTTGAAAGACGATCTGGCAAAGGTCGGCACTGAAGGATTCGTGATCAGGAGTTCAAAGATCGACGGAAAGACCATAATCGTCATAGCCGCCAACAGAGATATCGGGGTGCTTTATGGCGTCTTCCGCTTCCTGAGTCTTTTGCAGACCCACCGGAAAATTTCAGTTGTGGATATTGTCTCGTACCCGAGAATCAAACTCAGGATGTTGAATCATTGGGACAACCTTGACGGGACGAGAGTATATCCCGGTGCCTCGATCTGGGATTGGCACACACTGCCTGAATACATAAAGCAGAGATATATCGATTACGCCCGCGCGAACGCTTCCATCGGCATTAATGCCGCCGTCCCGAACAACGTCAACGCCGATCCGAGGATTCTTACCCACGAGTATCTTATCAAGGTCGCAGCGCTTGCGGACGCCTTCCGGCCGTACGGGATCAAACTGTTTTTGAGCGTCAATTTCGATTCGCCGATGAAACTGGGCGGGATGAAAACGGCAAATCCCTCCGACCCGCAGGTCGAAGAATGGTGGAGGAACAAGGCGAAGGAGATTTACTCGCTCATTCCGGATTTCGGCGGCTTCCTCGTGAAAGCCAATTCGGAGGGCGAGCCCGGACCCGCCGATTACGACAAGACGCAGGCCGACGGCGCCAACGTGATTGCGGAGGCGCTGAAGCCGTTCGGCGGGATAGTGATCTGGCGGGCGTTCGTATACGCCTACAATCCGAAGGACCGCGCGCGCGAGGCTTACGATATCTTCAAACCACTGGATGGGAAATTCGACAGCAATGTCATGGTACAGGTAAAGAACGGTCCGCTGGACTTCCAGCCGCGCGAACCTTTCAGCCCGTTGTTCGGCGCTATGCCGAAAACTCCGCTGGCATTGGAGCTCGATATCGAACAGGGAGCGCTTGGAGAGGATATAAGTCCCGGGTATCTCGCCCCGATGTGGAGAGAATGTCTCATGTCCGACACTTACGCAAAAGGGAAGGGGTCCACGGTCGCGAAAGTCGTGGACGGCTCGCTCGACAATTATGGGTTGACCGCCATGGCCGGCGTTTCGAATATCAACCAGAACCGCGACTGGACGGGAGACATATTCGGACAGGCAAACTGGTACGCGTTCGGTCGGCTCGCGTGGAATTACAGCCTCGCTTCGGAGAAGATAGCCGAGGAATGGATACGGATGACGTTTTCAAATGATACCTCTGTCATACGCCCGATCGAGAAGATGATGCTGGCTTCGAGGGAGAACGTCGTGAACTATCGCGATCCTCTCGGGCTCAACATGCTTGGCGGCTGGAGCGTTTACCACGGACCGTGGGTTAATAATTCGGTTCACCTGGATTGGAATTCTCCTTACTACCACAGAGCCGACAGTTCCGGTATCGGTTTTGACCGCACAAGAACGGGGAGCGATGCAGTGGATCAATATTATCCGCCAGTAGCGGATGGATTCAATTCTTTGAAAACCTGTCCCGAGAAATATCTTCTTTGGTTTCACCATGTGCCGTGGACTTACAGATTGAAGTCGGGGAAAACACTTTGGGACGCGCTGTGCTTTCATTATTATAAGGGCGTCGACGGCGTTGAAGAAATTCAGAAGATATGGGATTCTCTTGAAGGGAAAATCGATCCTGAAGAGTTTCTACAGGTCCGGTCTCTGCTGAGAATTGAGCACGAAAACGCCGTCAAATGGAGGGACGGTTGCGTGCTGTATTTTCAAACCTTTTCAAAGATGCCGATTCCATCGGGACTTCCGACGCCGGAGCACGATCTTAAATACTACGAGACTCATAACCCATTCTGAGACACTAAAGCAGGAAGCCGACCTTGAGAAAGTTCATATTGTTCGCGGCCTTTGCGTTCCTTTCGACAACTCTTCACGCCCAAGACTTCGGAAGATGGACGCCGACTCCTCCGATGGGATGGAACAGTTGGGACTGTTTCGGATCCACTGTTACTGAAAAGGAAGTCAGGGCGAACGCGGACTACATTGCCGCCCATCTCGAGAAACACGGGTGGATGTACGTCGTTGTAGATATACGCTGGTACGTCGAGAATCCGGGTTCTAACGGTTACAACGAAAAAGATCCGATCATCGATATGGATAAATACGGCAGGCTCATGCCGGCTGTCAATCGATTTCCATCTTCCGCCGATGGCAAGGGTTTCAAGCCTCTGGCGGATTACATACACAGCCTCGGATTGAAGTTCGGTATCCACATCATGCGAGGCATACCGAAGCTGGCGGTCGAGAAGAACACTCCGATACTCGGCACTACCGAGACAGCGAGGGATATTTACAGCAAGAAGGGGTTGTGTAAGTGGCTGGGCGATATGTATACGGTAGACGCGTCCAGGCTTGGTGCGCAGGCATACTACAATTCTCTCTTCAAATTGTACGCGTCGTGGGGCGTAGATTTCGTGAAGGTGGACGACATATCCAATCCGTATCATAAAGGTGAAATCGACATGATCCGGAAAGCCATCGATGCGTGCGGGCGGCATATCGTTCTAAGCCTGTCGCCGGGTCCGACGCCGTTGGTGGACGCCGAGCATGTCAGCACTCACGCGAACATGTGGCGGATCATGGACGATTTCTGGGACAACTGGCCGCAGCTCTACGACCATTTCTCGCTTTTTGAAAAGTGGATACGTTATATGGGTCCGGGACATTGGCCTGACGGGGACATCCTTCCGCTCGGCAGAATCGCGATACGTGGCCAGTACGGCGACGGCCGGATGACCAGGCTCACCAGGGACGAGCAGGTTACGCTGATGTCGCTCTTCCTGATTTGCCGGTCGCCGTTAATGTTCGGCGGGAGTCTTCCGGATAACGACAAGTTCACACTCGGCCTGATCACGAATGACGAGGCACTCGCAGTTTTGCAGAAGAGCAGAGACAACAGGCTGCTTTTCGATAACGGAAAGGAAATCGC
>CAZRXH010000037.1:18602-27191 GCA_964603995.1 uncultured Bacteroidota bacterium
TCACGGGGAAGAAGGGAATTTTAGATCTGACCGGCTTGAAATGGGTCAGCGCATCGGCGGGGTGGGGAAGCGCGACGGTGGACAGGAGTGTAATGGGGAACGGGCTGACCGTCGATAACCAAGCGTACGCCGACGGCATCGGCACACATGCGAATTCAATCATCGAGTTCGACATTCCGCCGGGCTACGACACTTTTTCCGCAATTGCAGGGATTGACGAGGAGGCCGTTTCGCATACAGAAGGGGCGACGGTGAGGTTTCACGTGTTTACTCAATATCCCGGCGCTTCAGTCCCGCCTGACTCTATCAAGATGTCTTTCAAGCTAAATCAGCTCGGTCTCAAAGGTCCCTGCAAGGTTCGCGACCTGTGGGCGAAAAAAAATATCGGGGTGTACACGAACGAAGTATCTCTTTATGTCAGGAAGCATGGCGCCCGGTTGCTGAAGGTCAGCGAGGAAAAATAGGAGGCGGAAATTGCGACTCATCTCGAAGGTGAGCCGCAATTACAGTCCATGAAAAAAGTAGTCTTGCTTCTCGAAACATCGCGGGAATTCGGAAGGCAGCTCATCATCGGCATCGCCCGCTACTCGCGACTGAACGGCCCATGGTCGTTCTATAAAGAGCCGACAGATCTGAAATCTTCGATCCCTCATTTGACGAGCTGGAAGCCGGACGGGATCATCATGCGAGATTCTCTGATAACGAACGAGCTGCTTAAGTTGAAGATTCCGACGATCCTCGCCATTCATGACTCCAAATATCCCAAAGACTTGCCGGTGATAAAGACAGATTCATATTCAATCGGGAAGATGGCCAGCGAACATCTTTTGGAAAAGGGCTTGGAGAATCTTGCTTTCTGCGGCTTCGACAATTATGACTGGTCCAGGGAGCGCGGAGAATTTTTCAGTGGGTTCAACAGCGAAGCCGGCTGCAAGACTCATTTCTATATCGCGCTGAAGAGAATAAGGAGAGACGACTGGGAAAACGAGCAGCATCACGTCAGCGATTGGGTCAAATCACTGCCGAAGCCCGTCGGCATATTCGCCTGCAACGACGATCGCGGACAGCATATCCTGGAAGTCTGCAAGATGAACAATCTGAAAGTCCCGGAGGATGTCGCCGTCATCGGCGTTGACAACGATCAGATGATCTGTGACATTGGCGATCCGCCGCTTACCAGCATCGCCTTGAATGTCGAGCCTGCCGGGTTCGAGGCCGCCAGACTGCTTGATCAGCTGATAAACAAGAAGAAGATTTCCGTCAAACAAGTAATGGTCACCGCGAGTCATGTGGTTCAGAGACAATCCTCGGATATCCTTGCCGTCGATGATGCGGATGTAGCGTCGGCAATCAATTACATAAGGAATAACGCGAGGAAGAAAATTCTCGTCGATGATGTGGTGAAGACGACAAACGTCGGGAGGCGGAGTCTGGAAGAGAGGTTCAGGAAGACCATCCACAGGTCGATACACAAAGAAATCCGGCAGGTGCGCGTCGAGTTGATCTCCAAAATGCTGACCGACACCGACCTCCCTATTTCCGAAATCACTTCGCTCTTCGACTTCACGGATAACGAGCATATCTCACGCTACTTCAAAAAAGAAAAAGGTGTAACACTGCAGGAATTTCGTAGGCTTCACCGGTCTCATTAGCTGTTTCCGCTCTGCGCAATTTGGTGGATTATTGGTGCAAAGTGGCTTTCATTTATCCCGCCGGATTCTTAATACATTACCGAAACATGCCGAGAACTCCGGGACAGCCGTAGGGCATTTGAACAGCCGTGACGTTGAATCCCCAATGGCCAATCATTATTCAAACACTATCACGGCAATGTGAGGAAAAAATGAAAACACTTCTTCTAGAGTTTAGTCTGTTTTTGCTGGTGACTTGCTCAGTGTTCGGGCAGTCGCTCTCGTTTCAGACTTACATGAACCCGGTAATTCCCGGCGACCACGCCGACTGTACAGTGACGCAAGTTGGCAACGGCTACTACACGACAGGATCTTCGTTCAATCCGACTCCGGTTATTTATTATTCCACGGACCTGGTCCACTGGGAAGCCATCGCTCAACCCGTTAGTGCTTCCTGGTCGGGATACGGCGATGCTCCTGCAGGCGGATGCTGGGGAGGCCAGGTGGTCTATTACCAGAACAAATGGTGGGATTACTTCGCCAGGAATTTTCAAATGTATTTCGTTACCGCCGACAGCGTAACAGGACCGTGGTCCACGCCGACTTTGGTGAATACTCCCTCGCCCGTACCTGGCCTGGGATACGATAATTCCATATTTGTCGATAACGACAGCACCTGGTATTTGGTGGTCAAGAACGGCCAGCCGAACAACTGGATAGTGCAACTTGGAAACAACGGTCAGCCGAGCGGCAAGGTTCTGAACCTGACGTGGCTGAATCCTTCCCCCTCGTACCCGTACAGCTGGGCGGAGGGCCCGGTGATGTGGAAGCACGACGGCTACTATTACTACGCCTTTGCCGGAAACGTCTACGGCGGAGAATGGGTCATGAGGAGCGC
Source organism: uncultured Bacteroidota bacterium (assembly GCA_964603995.1). Classification (GTDB taxonomy): domain Bacteria; phylum Bacteroidota; class Ignavibacteria; order Kryptoniales; family JAKASW01; genus JAKASW01. The sequence continues at coordinate 21,132 of CAZRXH010000037.1, forward strand.
AACGCTGACCGACAGCGCTTCCGCCTGGTCTAAACCGGTTCCTTTCTTCGGTGCGTCCAATTCTACGTCCTTGTTTGTGACCCCTAACCATTGCTCGGCCGTGGTAATGGCCGGCGACAGCACATACTGGGTATTGACCCCCGGATGGATGACTGCAAACAACAACGAATGGTGGGGACAGGGACGGCAGGGGCAGTTGTGCCAGGTTCAATACAACGCTAACGGTATGCCGGTTGCAAACTATCCTAACAATGTCCAGATGACTGCGCCGAAAGTGCCGAGCAGCGGCATACCGTGGATGGTTCCGCATTCCGATTTCTTCAATTCAACCAAGCTCAATCCGGAGTGGTCGTTCCTCGGCTATACTCCTTCAAATACGTACTCTCTCACCGCTCGCCCTGGATGGCTCACACTCTCGCCAAGGGGAAGCGAGTTCAATACAGTCATCAAGAACGACGCCGAACATAACTATTCGTTGATGACCAGGTTGGATTTCAGCCCCCGATCGACCGGCGACAAAGCCGGGCTCTGGGTCTTCAACGGCAATCAGACGATCTTTGCCAAGTTATATACCTCCATAGACATTACCGGCAGGAAGATCGTCGTGTTCAGTTATAGCGATACTACCGCTATTACCGAATACTATGTGGTCAGTAGCCCTGTAACCGCCGCCGACAGCACGTTATGGCTGAAATTAGTTCGCGTCAATCATACGCTCACTGGGTATTGCAGTTTGAACGGCTACAACTGGATCAAGGTCGGCACCAGTGTCAATGTGGCCAACACGGACGGTTTGCAGCCTAATTATAACTCGTGGACGGGAAACCGGCAGGGTCTATTTGTACAGGGAAGTCCCGCCGAATTTGACTTCTACGTCTACCGGGATGCTTATACGCCTATATTGGCCGACTGTCCCGCGAACCAGTACGGGACGGGAATATCGCAGCCGACCAACGGGATCAGTTCGCTGGACAACATAGTCGATGGCGATTGGGCGCTATATGCAGGAGTGGAATTCGGAGACACGTCGGAATACACGATGCAGCCGGATTCAATTCAAATCATCGCCTCATGTGCCTCTTCGGGAGGGACGGTCGAGGTTTGGCTCGATTCAATCGGTACCGGAACGAAGATCGCCGACTGCAACATAACGAGCACGGGAAGCTGGACCGCCTTCGATACTTTCACCGCAGCTGTGGTCAAGCCTGTTTCCGGCAGCCATGATGTCTATTTGAAGTTCACTGGAAACGGTTCCGGTGATCTCTTCCAGCTTCAGTGGTTGAAATTTACTGATAGCTCTCATCCCGAGACTACCCCCGTACTGCCGTCCGGACAACTTCCGAGACGGTTCGAGCTGGGACAAAACTATCCGAACCCGTTCAATCCGAGCACGATTATAGGTTATCAGTTGCCGACGACCGGCAACGTGACATTAAAGATTTATGATGTCCTCGGCAGAGAAGTGGAGACACTCATCGACGCCCACCAGAATGCGGGGGACCATTCGGTGACTTTCAACGGCGATAAGCTGGCAAGCGGAGTGTATTTCTATAAGCTGACCGCAGGGAACTACACTGCCGTCAAGAAATTCATGCTCCTGAAGTGAGTGCCGAGATAAACTGTTCTTTAACTATCTGGATGAGAGAGAGGCGTTCTCTTTCCATTACATACCGTCTTCAAGCTTCCGCACTTCGGGCATCTCATCCTCCGTCCCTTTCTCGGTCCTTTTGTCAAAAATACCTCCTTTATCCTGTCCGTGAGCCGGATAATCTCGGCATCCTTAACTATTTCAACAACTTACGTCAAAATCATCAACCGAGAAATTAGTACGCCTACAAGATTTTCTTCTTGACATTCAAGATCAGTGTTAGTATAATTAAACCGGTTCAAATGATATTGAATCGTTAAGTTAAAGTTCATTTGTTCGATTGTGCTGTGCTGGAAGAACGTGGCTGACTCTTGGGAAGTTTAGTCACACCCAATTTGTATCTAATGGATCTTTGAGCGAACAGAAGGTATTGTCTTTCTACTAGAGCCACTGAGTTTTGTGGCTCAGCAGGTGTTGCGAAATAAAGAGTGCTCGGCTCGGAATCAGGAAGATTCCGGAGGACGGTGCATTCAACCTTACAGCCATCGAAGATTGGAGAAGCACAATGTCTGGCATCGGGGAAAGTGGTGCTTAAGTACGTGGGCCGCCACGTCGTTCGGGTCATCCGTTCGTGCGTGGGCGAGCGCTGGCTATTCTGCAATAGCAGAATAGCAGGGGCGAACATTCGGATCCTTCCGGCGATTTGGTGGGGGATTCGTTACTCGGCTTCGTCTTGTGGGCAACTCCCGTTCTACTCGGTTCGAGGGCCGGAGAGCCTCCATATCGTCTCCTTGCGTGTACCATCAAACGTCATTCATTCGAATGAAGTTCTCAGTGAATGGTGTGCCATTGAGCGATAGTTACCAAAGACTCACCTGTACCTCAATCAGACTCGTGTGTCGGATGTTGAGCGAAAGTCGTTTTCACTCTAGGGTTGCTTCTCCTTAACGTCCCTCCCGCCCGGGCTTTTTGGTGCCGGGCGGGGGGAGTTTGCTGTATCGAGAAGGATTGGAGTTGAACATTAAGCAGAGGTATCGCCGATTTTAATCTTTGGTATTGGAAAAACACATCGGTGCCGGGTTGGGCGGGCTTATCTGGAGCGAACCGACCTTCATCATTTCGCAGATCTTTGCGCTTCCTATTCAACGATATCCCTCTTGCAGGAAATCATCATGGACAAAAATTTAAGGAGAAACAGATGAGATCTTTCGGCTACCGTATTTCGAGGATGTTGGGTGTTATCTTCCTGTTTTCATGCCTGGCTTACGAGCCGTTGATGGCTGCAGGCTCCGGGAATCTGAAAGGCACGGTAAGAGATGCAAGCAGCAAAGAGCCCCTGCCGGGCGCTAATGTTCTCGTGAAGGGAACCAGCATGGGTGCGGCCACTGATCTAAACGGTAATTTTGTTATTCACGGTGTTCCATCCGGGGAGGCCACGATCGTGGTTTCTTATGTCGGGTACCAGTCAGCCACTGAAGTCGTCAAAATCCCGAGCACTGGAACAATTCAGAGGGATTTCCTGCTGGAAGCCACGGCCGTGCAGGGCAAAGTCGTAACGGTGACGGCTCAGGCCCAGGGACAGATGCAGGCGATCAACCAGCAGCTCTCATCGAACCAGATCATAAACGTCGTCTCCGCAGACAAAATCAGGGAACTACCGGATGCAAGCGCTTCTGCAGCGTTGAGCCGCCTGCCTGGTGTTTCTCTCATGAACGGTGATCAAATTGTCATTCGGGGACTTCAGGCCAAAGACAATGTCATCATGGTGAACGGTGTGCAGCTTCCTTCCACTGATCTGAACACTCGTGCCGTAGATCTCGGCTTTATCTCTTCGAACATGCTTTCAGGCATTGAAGTGATCAAGACGGTTACACCGGACATGGATGCGAACGCGCTCGGTGGAGTGGTCAATTTACAACTGATGGAAGCACCCAAGAATTTCCACATGGATTTAATGACGCAGGGCAACTACAATTCACAAGCCAGGACAACAGATAATTACAGGGTATGGGGAAGTGTCAGTGACAGGTTTCTTGACAACAAGCTCGGTGTTTTCATTCAAGGAAATGCAGATCGCAACGATGCGGGAAATGATCAGGCCACCGCTACGTATGGCGTCCACACGACCGATGTGCAAAACCCCGATCTTTCGACCTATCAGATGAACAATTTCACATTTGATCAGCAAGCTGACATAACCACGAACTATGGAGGCAGTCTTATCCTGGACTACGCGCTTCCTCATGGCAAGATTATTCTTCAAAATACCTTGACTCGTAATCTCAACGATAATATCGACTACGAATATCTGTTGAATTTCGCGCAGGCAAACGGGTTGATCTACACGGTAGGTCGCAATAACTATGACAGGGACCTGGACATCAACGGTCTTCAGGTTGAAAATGATTTCGGTCCCTTAAAAGCCGATCTTAAGCTGTCGCATTCGTTCAGCAACCAAATGACCAACATCCGATACGGGGATGCAGGGGATAATTTCGGATTTCAGAACTCACGTAGTAATCAGCCCTTTCTGGATGCAAGCGGAAATCCGATAGACATGACGTACATAACAGGGTCCTGGAGATACACGGCTACGCCAAACGATGTCTACCAATTGAGGGTTAATCCCGCATTTGCCGACAGTTCAGACTTAGAGGGTTGGGTGGCGCTGCGGTACAACAATTTTGCTCAACATTTTTATAACTCGGCTCTTGATTTTACACTACCGACGAACTTTTCCACGGATGTGTCGGTGAATTTCAAGTTTGGAGGAAAGTTTTCCCGGACAACTCGAGCAAATAATCTGACTGAGTACTACAAGAGGACAGGAGACGGTGATATGTACGACTCCGTGTCGAATTTTATTCCCGGTTATACTTTACAGGCTCCGACCAATCCTCTGTATTTCTACATGATCAAGAATAATGACTACAAGAGGGGCAACTATTTCCTGAACGGCACGTATCCCATGAGTTATGTGATGAATGTAGGTCAAATGGACCAGCTCCTTCCACTGGCTGAAAGAGGCTGGCCGACCTCAGTTGAACCACATCTTGAAAATTCTACCCGGTATAATTTCGATGGCGCGGAAACATACGCTGCGGCCTACGCGATGGCTACGATAAACATCGGGCCTCGATTGACGATCCTGGGCGGGGCAAGATTCGAACATTACAACATGAACTATCACGCACATTTCGATTACGTGACCCACGCTGTTGACGGTCTGGCGCAAGTGCTCGATACGCTGCAAGCAACAAAGGCTTATGTCGACTCGATGGGTTTAGCCAGTACAAATCGGAACGACGACAACCTGTTTCCGAACATTCAACTCCGTTACAAAGTCACGGACTGGATGGATTTAAGATTGGCATACACCAATACGCTGGTGCGTCCAGATTATAACGCCATCATGCCGAACATATTGGTTGATCCGACCAACGTAGGGGAAGCCGGGAATCCGAGACTGAAGCCGACAAATTCCAAGAACTTCGATGCGGGCCTTTCCTTCTACAACAATGAGATCGGGCTCCTGACCATTGACGGCTTTTACAAACACCTTGACAATGTCTTCTTCTTTGCTGGTTCGCCCGGCATCTACTATAAAGACCTGGGATACTACAACGTGTCGTTCCCTGATTCTGCGGTGTGGGCAGCGCTTGGCGCGCTGGATCCGAGCGTGAGCGCAAAGGGATTGTCTCCGACATATACGATACAGACTTATTTGAATAACCCTTACCCGGGTCATGTCTACGGATTGGAGTTTGACTGGCAGACTCGTTTCTGGTATCTCCCGCAGCCGTTCAGCTTTCTGGTGCTGGATGTGAATTACACACACGTGTGGTCCAATATGGACTATCAACAGGTGGTACAGATGGATTCGACGTACAGAGATTCGCGCGGCCACACGCAATATGTCTATTGGACGGTAAACACTCATCGCAAAGACAGACTTCTTGACCAGAGCAACGATGTCCTTAATGCTTCAATCGGAGTCGATTACAAAGGCTTCATGGGACGTGTTTCCTTCAATATGCAGGGAAACGTGATCACGAGTGTGTCGCCATCGACGCCGGAAGGCGATCAGTTCACAGGCAACATTTACGATTGGGATATCGCGATACGACAGCAATTGCCGATCAAGGGTCTGAGTCTCGGTTTCAACGTTGTAAACCTGACCCATCAGCCGATATACACGTATCAAGATTTCCCCAGGGTTCCCGGTGGGCCGGTCCTGCAAAATCTCGTCGGCACCACCTATACGCCAAGATATTTCGAGCTTAACCTGAGATACAGTCTCTAAGTTTTTGGCATGGTGATTATCCATCGAGACACTAACCCTATTCGAACAAAGAAAGGAGGGAAGCAGAGTTTAGCAAAACAGGTAACACATTTTGTGAAGTGATTCAAACTAACTTTCCAATTCCAAACTGGAGGAAGCAATGAGAAGAATGCTGATACCGATGTTGGTT
>CAZRXH010000037.1:27291-29456 GCA_964603995.1 uncultured Bacteroidota bacterium
TTCCAATTCCAAACTGGAGGAAGCAATGAGAAGAATGCTGATACCGATGTTGGTTACCGCGCTTTGCATAGTCGGCACCGCCAGCGCGCAAACCTTCATGGATTACGTCAAAGAGATGAAAGGGGATACCGCGGTCATAAAAGACTACAATGATATGGGCGGGCAACCCAATAGTCTCACTGACGCGCTGAATGCGGATACCAATCCGCCCGCGGACCGCGTTTATGCGCTTGATTCGGCCGGCTATTATCCCCTTACCTCGGATCCCACTACGGCGGCAAGCGGTGTTACGATTGTCGGGCTGGATCCAACCATTCTTGTTAACAACAAGAACGCATCAGACTTTCCCCCGATAATTTGCGGCTCCACCGTCCCGGGAGCTAACACGAATGCAGGTGGGATGACGTGGGGCGGCGATTTGACGATCAAGAACTGCGCGATGACTCCCGGCGCTTCGGATGGCACCAATGGCTGGGCATTCTTAAATTCGGGGGCCTCGAACGCCAGAGTAACTCTGGACAACGATCTCTTTGAGCACAATTGGTGGGTCTTTATCGAGTCGAATGCCAATTCGGGAACGCGTTTGTTCATCAAGAATTGCTATTTTGTGAATATGAACGGACAACCCTGCAGGCGTAACGGCGGCGTGTACGATAACGTAAATAACAACACCGATACGATCTGGGTTGAGAACTCAACGCATGTTATGGCACAAGGAAGCATGTACAAATTCAGGAATTTCCAGATCAAGGACCTCTTCTTCAACCATAACACGTTTGTCGATTGCGCAGGAAGCATCTTCGAAAGTCTCGGATACGAAAGCAGTCTGACTGTCACGAACAACATATTTGTGAATTGCAACATTCAGCCGACATCCGACAGCATCACTACCTGGGACGCCGGTGAAACTGATGCCGACGGTCTGCCGACGGGTCTCGTTAATTGCAACGTATTGCCCGACTCTTTCCAGCAGGTGCCGAGAAAGATGTTGGTCGATAGAAACGTAATCTATTGGGATCCAAGATTCAGTGATTTGGATTCCATTTTGATTGCAGAAAAAGCCGATGGCACGACCAACTGGTACTCGCAGATGATCACGATGAACACGAGAACACAGTCGATGTTCGATAGCAACACTCAATATCCGTATTTGGACGAAGGCACATGGTATAAAGAACTTCCCAACTTTGTCGACCCCCAGAACCTCCTGACAGGTTGGGTCGATACCTTGAAGACGTTCGTATTGAATACGGTCAGCCAGGGCGCGAACGGCGGCGCCGTTTTGTCGGATTGGCGACTTATAAATGATGATCAGAACTACTACGTCTATGCAGATTGGCCGATTCCTGTCAATCTTGCCTACACAAATTCAGATCTGTTGACGGGCGGGACAATGGGTGAGCCGGTCGGCGATTTGAACTGGTTCCCCTCTCAGAAGGCCAGTTTCAATATGGCTGCAGAAGACGCGGCGCTTGAGACCATGCTGCAAAACGGCACACTGACCGGAGTCAAGAGTCGTCCAAACGTACCTGGGACGTTTGCTCTGAGCCAAAACTATCCGAATCCGTTCAATCCGTCCACGGAAATAAGCTTTGCGATTCCGAAGTCAGGCTTTGTGACTTTGAAGGTCTACAACGTCCTCGGTCAGGAAGTAGCAACGCTGATGGATGGTTTCAAGACGGCTGGCAATTACAATGTAGTGTTTAACGCGTCGAACCTGGCTAGCGGAGTCTACTTCTACAGACTCAGTCTCGGAACTCAGTCAATTTCCAAAAAGATGCTTTTCCTTAAGTAAAAATTGGGTATCGATGCTATCCCTCGCTCCGGCGGGGGATAGCATCTGTCGTAAGTGCAGCAGCACAAGTGCGGCGGAAACCAGGCTTGGTTGGCAGCGTGCAGTCTCTCCCTATCGCTGACAGCGTAAAAACCTGGTGAGAGATGATCCGGTCCTGCCGCTCAATGTGCGCATGTTGTTCGATTTTCCGCTGAACTAACTTCGTAGAGACTCATCATGACCAGATTGCTTTTCCTCCTGACGACAACATTTGCGCTTCTCCTCGGTTGTGAGCCGGCGTTCTCTCAGCAGCAAAATATCGTTGCAAGAATAGCAGACAAGTACACGATAACCTTTCCTGAGCTGACGCAATACGTGAGAGATTACCTGT
>CAZRXH010000038.1:0-29326 GCA_964603995.1 uncultured Bacteroidota bacterium
ACTCTCTGATGGACTTTCTCATAGCTGATTCCCATCTGAGCGGCGAGTTCTCTCTGCGCATTCTCTTCGTGAGGAAGGAATTCGTGCAAAGGAGGATCGAGTGTCCTGATCGTCACCGGCCTGCCGGCCATCGCCCTGAAAATCCCTTCAAAGTCTTGTCGCTGAAGAGGGAGCAGCTTGGACAACGCGGCCTTTCTCGCTTCGAGTGTGTCGGCGAGAATCATCTCGCGCATTGGACCGATCTTCCCTTCACCGAAGAACATATGTTCTGTTCGGCAAAGGCCGATACCTTCCGCGCCGAACGCGACTGCATTCGATGCCTGGTCCGGTTGATCCGCGTTTGTACGTATCTTCAACGTCCTGTACTTGTCGGCCCACTTGAGAACCTTTGCAAATTCCTGGTAGACAGGAGCGTCTTTCGGGTCGAGTGTCTTGTCGATCAGCACCTGCAGGACCTCGGATGGTTTGGTCGGGATTTTCCCCTCGATGACTTCCCCTGTAGTGCCATCGATGGAAATCCAATCGCCTTCCTTTATTGTTCTGCCGTTGACGGTCATCGTGTGAGTAGAGTAGTCTATCTCAAGCGCCGAGCAACCCGCCACACAGACCTTTCCCATCTGTCTTGCGACAAGCGCAGCATGCGACGTCATCCCACCTCTTGCTGTGAGGATACCGACCGCCGCGTCCATGCCTCTGATATCTTCAGGCGATGTCTCGATGCGGGTCAGTATGACCGTCTCACCGCGTTTGTTCCACTCTTCCGCATCCGGTGCGTTGAAAACCACACGCCCTGTTGCCGCACCCGGGCCTGCGTTCAGCCCTTTCGCGAGAAGCCTGCCACCTTTCACGGCTGCTTCCTTCTCCTTCAGGTCAAAGACGGGACGCAACAGCTGGTTCAACTGATCCGGTTCTATTCTGTTAATGGCTTCCTTTTCACTGATAAGCTTTTCTTCAACCATATCAACCGCCATCTTGATGGCCGCAAAAGCAGTCCTCTTTCCCACGCGGCACTGGAGCATGTAGAGCTTGCCTTCCTGGATGGTGAACTCTATGTCGTTCATGTCCTTGTAGTGCTTCTCGAGAGTCTTTCGGATCTTCTCCAGGCGGTCATAGATCTTCGGGTTCTCCTTAGCGAGCACCGAAATCGGTATGGGAGTCCTGGTCCCGGCGACCACATCCTCGCCCTGGGCGTTCATCAGATACTCTCCGTAGAACTTATTGGTTCCGGTTGCAGGGTCACGCGTGAATGCGACGCCTGTGCCTGAGGTCTCTCCCATGTTTCCATACACCATCGCAACCACGCTCACGGCCGTTCCCCAGGATTCGGGAATGTCGTACATCTTCCGGTAAGCGATCGCGCGGTCGTTATTCCACGATCCGAAGACTGCTCCAATCGCTCCCCAGAGCTGTGTCATCGGATCTTCCGGGAAGTCGTTCCCGGTCTTCTCTTTAATCGCTTTCTTAAACTGAGATATGAGGTCCTTCAGGTCTTCGGCGGTCAACTCTGTGTCGTTGTGAACTCCTCTCTCCTTCTTCTTCCTTTCAATGATAGCTTCAAAAGGGTCGATCTCATCTTTATGTGTTGGCTTCAGCCCGAGCACGACATCGCCATACATCTGCACGAAGCGCCTGTACGCGTCGTATGCGAATCGCGGGTTGTTCGTTTTCTTCGCCAGGCCTTCGGCGACGACGTCGTTAATTCCCAGGTTGAGAATCGTGTCCATCATTCCGGGCATAGATGCGCGTGCGCCGGACCTGACTGAAACGAGGAGCGGATTGTTCTTGTCGCCAAACTTGGCTCCGACGGCGGATTCGAGTCGCTTCATCGACTTTGCGACTTCATCCTTGAGGGTCTTCGGATAACTCCTCCTGTTAGCATAATAATACGTGCAGACCTCCGTCGTGATCGTAAATCCCGGAGGGACGGGCAGACCAATATTGGTCATCTCAGCAAGGTTCGCCCCCTTTCCGCCGAGGAGATTCTTCATCTCAGCCTTTCCATCGGCCTTCCCGTTGCCGAAGAAGTAGACGTACTTTTGTTTACTCATTTTCTAACCTCCATGTGCATAGTTTTCTGTGGTATGATTGTTTGAAAGGCAAGAACCGAACAGCTCAAGCACTCCACGTGCGAACGGATTCTCAAATTGAATTCTCTCAGGATGCCACTGTACCGAGACGATCTGACTCGGCAAATCATCGTTACCTTCGATAGCCTCAACAGTCCCGTCTTCCGCTCTCGCAACGACTTTCAGGCCGCTGCCGATCCTGTCGGCCGCCTGGTGGTGTGCACTGTTTACCTCGCCTGTTTCTTGTCGAATAAACTCTTTCAGATGGGAGCCTTCAAAAAGTTTGACGCTGTGGTATCTGTCTTTGTCACTCGAAATGGCCCTGTGTTTTCTGCCGCAGTACTTTTCAAGGTCCACAATGAGAGTCCCGCCGAAATAGACATTCAGTACCTGAAGGCCGCGACAAATTCCCAGGATGGGCAAGTGTTCCCTCATCGCCATGTCGATCAACTTAAATTCCGCTCCGTCACGTTCGGGATCGACTCGCACGGTCTCATCAGCCCAATCTCCGTAGAGTTCTGGCGCGACATCTTCCCCTCCGGTCAGGACCAGGGCATCACAACTCTCCAATTCGCTCTCGCGGCCTTTAGAAATGACTATGACTTCAGACTGAGGCATTCTCAGCAGATACTCGCGGTACCTGTCGTTCTTCTCGCCGCAGTCAGACATGCCCACTCTAGGCATAGATGTCCTCGAAGATTCCCTTTACCGCGCTGTCTATATGCTCTTCACCGAAATTAATTACTGCCTTTTCGTTAACCGCATAAATGCGTCTGACATCATCAAGCTGGGAAAGCTCCTCGTCATGGAAAATCCGGACCGCATCTTTGGACGTAGTCACCGCAACGCTGTCCTCATTCCCACCGAAAATTTCATCGATGTCATACTCATCGTACCAATGATGATCCCGGAAACTTTTACGAGCGACCACGTTGCCCCCAAGCGTGTTCACACAGTCGAAGAACTGGTCATGGTTTGCAATGCCGCAGAAGGCAACGACTTCTCTACCACGCAGGATCTCGAACGGATGTCGAGTCCCGGTGTGATCGGACAAATCGGCGGCTACATAACTCACTCCGGCAATAGGAGCGCCGGAATACTTTCCAAGCAGTCTTTGAGAGTCACCTTCGGCTGAGAAGGCAGCATGCGAAGTCAATACAAGCACATCCGCCTCTCTAAACCTGCGCTTTGAGTCTCTCAGATTCCCGGCAGGCAAATACCAGTCTCTCAAATCATGCAGTGACTGCCTGATCAATACAAAATCCAAATCACGGTGGAGCTCTCTGTTCTGCAGGCCGTCGTCCAGGATAAAGACATCAGCGCAATATTTCTTAAGCACTGCAAGGCCCGCCCTGTACCTATCTGCATAAACGCCGACAGGTACTTCCGGAAAACTCATCGAGATCAACGCAGGTTCATCTCCAAGCATCTGGACGTCCGCTTCGCCACCACGGCCGGGGCACGATACCACAAGATCATTGGCCAACCTCTTGTATCCCCTCGAAAGGACCGCAGGCTTCTTGCCAAGAGCCAGGAATTTCTCGATGAGAAACATGACGAAAGGGGTTTTCCCGGACCCTCCGACCGATATGTTTCCGACTGACACCACAGGTATTGGAAGCCTCGAGACTTTGAAGAGACCTTTATCGTAGCCGAAGTTCCTTGTCGAGACAATACCTCCGTACAAAGCGCTGAGAGGCATCAATATGTTCCTAAGACCTTCGCTCATGACTTCATATTGCCTTCAGGATCAAATCCGCGGCGCGTTCCGACGCGCCCTTTTCACCGAGAATCGTTCTGAGCTCGGCATACTTGCGCCTTATCTCATCAACTACATCTTTTCTTGTCAGAATTTCTTTCAATATTCCTGCTGCTTTTGAGGGCGTAAAATCATCCTGCACGAGTTCTTCGACGATCTTTTTCCGTGCCACTATGTTCACGAGAGATATCAATTCCAGCTTCACGAGCAGCCGACCGATCAAGTAATTCAGCCAGCTTGTCTTGTATACCACGACCATCGGGAGATCATGCAACGCAGCTTCGAGAGTGGCAGTGCCGCTCTTTATCATTCCTGCATCCGCAGCGTTCATCAACAGGTCGGCATCATAACTCAAGTGGACACTCAGTCCCGCATTCTTCACGATGGCTTCGTAAACATGCCGCTCGATCCCGGGAGCGCATCCGATGACTACCTCGATTCTAATACCGAGTGACAGCAATTCGTCTTTCAGAAACTCAGCGGATTCCAGCATGGTCGGCAGGATCAGGTCCACTTCCTGCAACCTGCTTCCTGGTAGGAGTGCCAGTATTTTGCCGTCGGCTCCCGCCAGATAAGAAACACGGAAATTTTCTATTTCGGATTTATCGTGAGGCTGCATCTCATCCAGGAGAGGATGGCCAACGAAATACGCATCGACCCCTTCCTCCCTGTACATATCCTCTTCAAATTTAAAAATCGTCAGCATCAGGTCTACGGTCCGCCTGATTTTCTCGATTCTATTCCTTCCCCAAGCCCAGATCTGCGGGCTGATGAAATAGACTACTTTCATCCCTTTCTTCTTGGCTTGTTGTGCGAAACGCAGGTTGAAGCCCGGATAGTCTACTAAGATGACTGCAGAAGGCTTCTCTACTCTCATGGAATTCACCAGGTCTCTCCTCACCCTTCTGAAAAACGGAAGTTTTGAGAAAATCTCCGTGAATCCCATCACTGACATCTCTTTGACGTGATGAAGCAGTTCGACGCCGGCAGCTTTCATTCTGTCGCCTCCGATCCCGACGACTCTTACGTCTGCCATACGCTTAAGACTCTCCACAAGATGAGCGGCATGTTTATCACCCGATGCCTCCCCGGCGATTATCAGCAGAGTCTTGCTCATGACACTACTCTGTAAACATAAATAAGACATAACACAAGCGAAGCAGAGCAAAGAGCGACCAACGAAGACCTCTCGGAACGGAGCGCGCGAGAGAAATTCGGTTCGAGCTTGTTTTCACCCTTGAACGCTTTGATCCGTGGCAGGAACTTCCTGACCTTAGACTTGTATTCTTCCCAATCAGAGAATGTGCGGGAGAGATATTCTTCTTCAAGGCTGACGATACCGGAATACTGGAACACAAAGTAGGCGAGAGCGACAAGCGGGAGATACGGCATTAACGCGTTCGACATGATACCGATCCCGACATACATGAGGATGTTCCCGACATACAGCGGGTTTCTGACATGGGAATATGGTCCACTGGTCACGAGCTGCGTCCCACCGACTGTACCAGTGGTACGTGTCTCGCTCCCTGCGTACGATACTCCCCAAAACCTGATAGACTCTCCGATCACAGCAAGCACCAATCCGGCAATGAGGGACAACCCCGTCGGTCTGGCAAAGACAAGCATTACCAACAAGAAAGGAATTGGAGTGTAACTGCGATAAGTAAAAAGATAATTCCTCCACTCCATAGGACCCTTCGGATTTCTATATGAAGCCTTATCGGTCACTCTGCCAGGTAAGCCTCTCTGCGTTTCAATTCAGCCCGATGGCGCTTCCTTAACCGGCCTGTTCCAACTACCTTCCTGAACTTTGCAAGCACATCATCAAAGCTGTCAAAAGGGAAATACGTTATGTTGTTCTCTTCGCAGTATTTCAACAGGTCATCTTTTGCGAACACGACATCTGCATACTGGACGGCGCAACGGTCTGAAAATCCGTTGCCAATATAAACGATGACGTCATCGGGGCCGGTCTTCGTCAGGATCTGGTAACCTTTGCAGTTCGCGCATTTTGTGCAATCAGACTCATAAGGAAGTTCGATCTGGATTCTGCCGGAATCAAAATGAGCGCGATTCGAGTAGAACGGTATCCCGGATATCCCGCTGACCTTCAGTATCTCAGCAATGTAGAAATCAAGACCATCACTGAGGATCACAACAGATACGTCATTATTCCTGCAGAAAGCAAGGAACTCCTTGAACGACTGATCAATTTCGAAATTCCGGCAAAACTCAAGAGCCTCCTGGTCTACCACATTGACGTACTGCGCTTCTTCCAGCAGCAGTCCACCTCCTGACAGTGCGTCGCTCTTCCACCTCGCGACCGCCTTCAGCGATTCCTCCTCGTTCCCGAATTTCCGAAAGAAGGAATTACCGACGTCAGACTTCGTAATGGTCCCGTCAAAATCGACGAACACCTTGGGAGTCAAACCAGTCATTGGTTCATCACCCAATCATCGACAAATCTTACAGCCACCACTTTCGACACGCCCTGTTCCTCCATTGTCACGCCGTAAAGTGTGTCCGCGGCTTCCATCGTGCGCTTGTTGTGCGTAATGACTATGAACTGAGTGTCACTGGAAAATTTCCTGATCATGCGGACATAATTGTCGGTATTGTTGTCGTCCAATGGGCCGTCCACCTCATCGAGGATGCAGAACGGACTCGGCTTCACGAGATAGATCGCGAAGAGGAGTGCGATGGCGGTAAGCGTCTTTTCCCCCGCGGATAGCAAATCGATGGACTGCGGACGTTTGCCGGCAGGCTTAGCCATGATCTCTATCTTCGCCTCCAGTGGGTCTGCGTTCGATTCAAGCCTCAGGTCGGCCTCCCCGCCATCAAACAGACTCTGGAAAGTCGTCTTGAAATTCTCAGATATCAGCTCAAATGTCTCGAGAAACTTCTGATGCGCCGTGCGGTTTATCTCGTCAATGGTCTTCGTCAGAGTCTTCTCGGCTTCGAGCAGGTCAGTTCTCTGAGCGACGAGAAAATCAAATCTCTGTTTCTCTTCGGTGTACTCGGAAAATGCGACGAGATTCACGGGGCCGAAGGACTCAACTCTTCCCCGCAGGTAGTTCACCCTTTCCCTCGCAGCACCGGTATCGAATTCAGCCGGCAGACTCATCGACTCTTCCGATTGTTGGGTGATGTCGAAACCAAATTCTTCCTGTGCCCGCTCGACCAATCCCTTTGCCTGCGCTTCAAGTTCACTCATCCGTAGACTCACCTGGTGTACCGCCTCAACAGCGGTCTCATGGTCGAAGCGAGCCGTCTTGAGCTTCTTCTCTTCCGATTCCTCGGAAGCCTTCTTCTCCGACAGCTTGATCGCCAACTCGCCCAATTGCCCATCAAGAGCCTCGATTTCCTGCCTTAGATTCGCCCTGCTTTCTTCGAGCTCGTTGAGTCTCTGCTGCGACTCGCCAATCGTGAGCTTCGTTGAGTTTATGTCTTCATCTGCTCTGGCTATGGCGTCAAGGTTAGTGCCCACCTGTTCCTGAGAAGCCTCTATCTCCCGCTTGAGGAAATTGAGTTTGTTGACACACTCGATGTGCTGCGCCTGGGCCTCTCTCAGTTGCTCATTCTTCTTTCTGTAATCTTCTTCGATTACCTTGAGTTCCTGCAATGATGCCTGGTACTCACGGTCCGAAGAACCCTTCAAGGAGTTCAACCCCGTCAAGGCAAATTCAATAGCGTCGAGTTGCGCCTGGGCTTCAGTCGCCTCCAAATCCAGCTTAGAAACACGCGCCTTCATGTCGGTTATCTGCACCTCAAGGTTCTGCAGACTGTGGTTGCCCTCAAAGCTTGACTGTTCAACGCGCGCCAGCTGGAGCTCGAGACTTCTGAGAATTTCGTTTCCGGATTTGATCGGGAGTGCATCTATCTCAGATTGAAGCTTTTCGATGGAGGCTTCAATATCGGACAATTCCTGGACAAGTCTCGCCTGTTCTCCTCTGAGCTCATCGAGCTGTCTAAGCTTTCCGACTCTTCCGCCTTCAGTTCGACGTGTGCTTCCTCCCCGGATGATACCTTTGGCGGAGTAGACATCTCCTGCGAAGTTGACGCAAAGCACGGTCGGATCTTCTTTCAAAATTCTCTCCGCCTCCGAGAAGCTCTCCACGATGGCAACATTTTCAAAGAAATATTTGCCCACCTGTTCATGTTCAGAGGACATCTGAACACGATCCAGCAGCCTCCTGAACGAGACGGCACTCGGATGAAAATCAGTCTTATGGACACGATCTAGGCAAACAAAGGTCACTTTCCCGAGATCGTGGCTCCTGAGCTCATCCACCGCACTCAACGCAGTGTGCTCGTCGGGAGAGACCAGGAAATTGGAAGCTTCTCCAAGGATTGACTCAGCAGCGATTCTGTATTCCGGCTCGACATAGAAAACGTCGCTCAGTATGTCGAACTTCGGTAGACCAGCAATCTCACCACGTGCCAGGGCCTTTGCACCGTCCGGGACTCCTTCCAAGTGTTCAACCAGCCCATTAAGGAAATCTATCCTCGCCTCATTCGCTTGTATCGTGTCTCGCAGCTTCTGCGCATCGGCCTTCTTCCGCTCGACCTCGGCGAAGAGTTCCTCGCGGTGTCTCTCCAGGTCGCTCAGTTTGGTCTTCTCTGACACTATTTCCGCCGCAAACTTCTCCTTTTCCGACTTCGAGGTTGTGAGTCGGGCAAGCAACTCGTTCTTTTCGGCTTCGACCTGGCTCATTCTCAACGCAAGCTCTTCATTGTGCGAGCGCACCCGTTCAAGCCGCGCGTGAGCCCTTTCGCGTTCGTTCTGTTTGATGGCCAAGTCGTTCAAGATTCTGATAAGGCTCTCATGACTCGTATTGGATTTGCCTCTCGCCGCAAAAAGTCTCTGCTCAAAATTGCTGAAGCTCTCCTGCTCAGCCGATAACGAGGCTGACATGTTTGTTTCTTCATCTTCAGTCTCGAGAAGGCTTGGCTTCAATTCCTCTATCTGGGATGCGAGAGACTCATTCCTTCCCGCAAGATCCACCTTACGTTTTCCGAGCATCGAGATATTCTCAGTGAGTCCCCTCTTGCGCTCAGACAGCACCGCGCTCTCTTCTTCGACTCCATGAAGCTCGCTCTGCTTTTCGGAACGCTGCAGACGCAAGGCTGACAGACTTTTCTCCACCTCTTCGATTTCTGATCGGACAAGATTCAGTAGTTCTTCTTCATGAGAAAGCGTATGAAGTGCGTTTGCCTTGTCGGCTTCGTTTTGTGAAAGGCTTTCCTTCAGGACACCTGCCTTTCCGATGATCGAGTGGTACTCCGAGAACAAATACTGGCGTTCCAGCAACCCAAGCTCATCGACGAAGCGCTTGTACTGCTCGGCTTTTTTTGCCTGGCGCTCGAGCAAATTGACTTTCTTCTCGATTTCTGAAATGAGGTCATTCAAGCGCAGCACGTCGCGCTGAACATCGTCCAGTTTGTTTAGAGCTGCCCGCCTCCTCACTTTAAACTTAGTTACACCTGCCGCTTCCTCGAACATCTTCCTGCGTTCGTCCGTGTTTTCACGAAGAATATCCTCGACCATTTTCAACTCGATTACCGAGTACGCTGTCGCGGCCATGCCGGAGTCCATAAGCATGTCCTGTATGTCCTTGAGACGGCACTGGTTCCTGTTTATGAAATATTCACTCTCGCCGGAACGGAAAACACGGCGGGTTATGCTGACCTCCGAATAATCGACAGGCAGGACTCCTCTGTCGTTCTTGATAGTGATGGTGACCTCGGCCATTCCCAGTGGCTTGCGGTTCTTCGACCCATTGAAGATCACGTTTTCCATCGAATCGCTTCTGAGCATGCTTGTCCGCTGTTCTCCAAGAACCCACCGAATCGCGTCGAGCACATTGGTCTTACCACAGCCGTTAGGACCAACAACGGAGGTAATCCCCCCGTTGAAAGTCAATTCTGTCTTTGTGGCAAAGGATTTGAATCCAAGCAACTCTAGTTTTGAAAGGAACATCTCTATGTTACTCTATTTTCGACGATGAACTTGTAAAAGAACTTGGCGTATGCGATTATGCCGTCCGTCCCATTGAAATAAAATGTAACCAGCAAAGCCATGACAATGATTATCAATGAACCCACCAGCCCAACGCGGACAGTCGGCAGGTCATAAATCACTCCTATTCCGTGGAACAGTCTGAAAAGGCTGAGCAGTAACAATGCTATCAGGATAATTGACGCTGCCCAGACAAACCGGGGATCGCCGAGAAGCCTGAATAAGATCATGTCCGCAAGGATAAGCACGGCCATCGGCATCATTGACCATGTAGCGACCGTGAAAGCGCTGACCATTTGAAGCCTTATCTTCACAAGAAATGAGAACAGTTTGATGATAAGGGTAACCAGTGAAATCAACACCATGAAAAGAATCGTGAAGACCACAATGAAGCTGACAGGATGCCAGATGAGATAATCCACTTTGATCTTCAAGAAATCGCTGGGAATAATGAGTCCGAGCAGACGGTCGAAGACATAGCTATCCCGGAAGGCATAGAATAGACTTGATAGATAGATGGAAATACCGGCTGATACGAGAAGCAGCACGGTCGATGTCTGGAACGCCGAGATCATACGCTGGTCACGTATGTCGGCGAAGAAGTTGTACGGCCTGAAAATAGCGCGCGTCGCACTCTCCCGGAACCAACGACGACTGTAGTGAAGATAGGTGATTAGAACCAGCAGCAATGTCGAGAGTATCACATAGATTATCGGCGGCGTGTCTGAGTAATTTCCAATCGGAAGTGTGGGTAAAGTCTCGTCATTGAAGAGAGCCCGAACGGCTGCAAACGCGGGACGTTTCTCCCTCCAGTAGCTGACCAGTCCAAATGTGTAAAGATAGGGATGGCCGTTCTGAAGGAGGTGGGGGACAGCACCCTGCCAATCGGCGTAGCTGTTCACCGAGATTCCTGCAAACTCTCCTTTTTCAATTGCCTCGTATGCGTCAACGAGATACCTTGCCTGATGTTCCAGCGAGAGCGGGTCGGAGTAGCCATTATGATTTCCGATCTCTGTCTGTGTTCCGACAGATGAAACCCAATAAGAGTTGCTCTTCGAGGAAGCCGATACAGCAACCAGAAAGTCCTTCAGCTTCCCGGATGAATTGAATGGCGTGAGATCAAGACCCACAAAATCTGCATCGGTGGAAGTTGTATCTGCAAGTTCCGTCAGCGGGGTGTAGTAGACAAGCTGGTTTGTTTCACGATGCACCAGCGATGCGACGGAGGAAAGGTACTCCCTCGTTGTTTCTGCGGTCGGGTCCAGGTTGCTTCCAGCTGAAATCGCAACCACAGAAGGATGGGAACAGGTATTTTGAATCACTTCCTGAAGATACCCTTGCAAAGACCCCCGGTATCTTCTGGATTCCAGCACAGACGGTGGAGCATCTACAAGAGGTATTTCCTCAAAGATCATCAATCCGAATCTATCACTGAGATCGAGCAACTGCCGTGAGGGAGGATAGCCGACGACTCGAATCGCGTTAGCGCCAAGTGTTTTTATTACGGCGATATCTTTCTCAAGCTGGACCTCCCTGACGGCGGCTCCAACACCGGGATAGTCCGCGACATAATTTACGCTCTTGATGAAAGTCTGATTTCCGTTCAGGTAGAATCTTCCCTCTGACACGCTCATCGTCCTGAAACCGAGATTCTCAGAGTATTGATCCACCAGCGCAGTACCTCTGTAGAGAGAGAATTGCAGCTGATACAAGTTCGGATTCGAAGGCGACCAGAGACTGGGGTTCCCAACCATCATTGAAAGATGAACTCTGACGTTGTGATTCTCCGAAAGCTCAAACGGGACAGCAGCAGACTTAGCGACGACTTTGCCTGACGCCTTCTCCACGAGCACTGCCTGTGCGGTCAAGGGAAGCGATGTGGCCGAAGTGTCAATACCATATCGCGAATAATCTGACGCATAAACCACTATATCACTTTCGACGTCTGCCGTGCTGTAGTCAGAGCTCAGAGTTGTTTTTACGGTGGGCCGATCTATGTAGACCGGGGGTTTGACTTCGAGATATACATCTCTGAACAGACCGCGATAGCATTTGGGCTGAAATGCCAGCTGCTTCAGCGGAATTGTCGACACAGGATTCAGCTTGTTGTCACTGACTATCTCAAGGACATTCTCTGTGCCGGCCTGAAGGAGCCTGTCAGGTATTTTCACATTGATTCGGGAGTAGGCCCCGTTATGGATCGCGACAAACTCATTGTCCACCCTGATTTCAGTGGATACTCCGCCGTTCCCGAGCACAAGGCTGAAAACGTTATGGTTCACGAAGTCCAGAGGCACGTAAACCCTTCGCCGGAAAATGACTCTGCCATCATAGTCAAAAGTTGAAGGAGTGGCGACGTTGCTCCATTTCTTTCCACCGTCGGTGGAAGCCTTCCATTCGCTGTCAAGGTCGATCCTGCCTCTTGTCGGCGAGATTTGTTCGTATTGAAGGCCATGATTTGCCAGTTCGGCCTGTGGAGTTTCAGACTGCTGAGCGAATGAGACACCTAACAGGATGACGGAGATCGTGAAGGTAACGGGAAGGAACAGTTTCAGAAGCCTTAAAGGCGACATTTATCGAGGTTTAACTCCCATTGTTTATAAATTTAACAAAATCACGAGGGGAATGCAATCAGAGACGATGGGAATTTCTATCGAATTTCACCTCAAAAACCTGTAGACCGAGCGTCGAGCCGCGGCTTCTCCAGCTCTTATCATTTCGTCGAGCCTGTCGAAATTTGCCCAAGTTGTCCTCCCGACTTCGGGATGAATAACTATCTCTGCGTCGGATAACTGAACCTCGGTCAGATAGTGGCTCGTGATCTCGCCGGCACGCATGGCCACGTCAAAGGCAGTC
Organism: uncultured Bacteroidota bacterium; assembly: GCA_964603995.1. Lineage (GTDB taxonomy): Bacteria > Bacteroidota > Ignavibacteria > Kryptoniales > JAKASW01 > JAKASW01. Next base: position 12,704 of record CAZRXH010000038.1, read on the forward strand.
TCAAGCTTTTCGTCTCTCTTCAAATCCATCGACACATCAACGGCGATAATGCTGCCGCGGAAAATCTCTCGAGCGGCTCTGACAGGGACGTTACTCGTTGTGCTTCCGTCGACAAGCATGTATGATGAACCACTTGCGGGCTCGACGAAACCGGGGATGGAAGAACTGGCAACGATCGCGGGAAGCACCTTCCCTTCTTTGAGCGTGATTTCTCTGCCGGTGCGCAGATCAGTCGCTACACACGCGAACGGAATCCTCAAATCTGAGAAACGGACATCAGGCAAAAGATACCGAAACGCCTCATCAAGGATACTATGCGAGAACATTGCGTAGGTAGAAGCTGCCTTCATGTACAGAAACCGCTTTCCGAGCCTCGTCACGGTTTTCCCTGGTTCCTGAAGCAAAGTGGGATTCTCCGAAAGCAGGAAAAACGTTCTTCCGTATTTCTCATGGAACGGGCTGGACAAGAATTTTCTGAAGATTTCCTCTATCTCGATCGCGTCCATATAGTATGCAAACATGGCACCAACCACCGCGCCCATACTGGTTCCTGCAATAGCCTTGATCTTCACTCCTTCGCGCTGGAGGACTTTCAGGACACCTACGTGCGCAAGCCCTCTCGCCCCTCCTCCACCGAGTGCCAGCACATATCCTGCAGATTTCTTTCTGATTGCCACGCCTAAGATATCATCGAATGATCAGACTCTTCGCCAATTCAACGAGGTTGCCAGTTCCCTGCCTCTGCATCCAACGAGTCAACTTACCCGCTCCACAACAAAGTCGGTGAGTTTTAACAGGGAGTCCCTGGCTTCCGAAGCCGAAAGTGCCTCGAGTTCACCTCTCGCTCTGACAATGAATTCCTGGGCCTTCAGATGCGCCCTTTCAATTCCACCAAAATTTACCGTGAAGTCTACTACCTCTCTGATTCTGGATCCGCTCTTCCCCTTCTTCAGAAGTCTGAGAATCGATCTCGCCGTTTGCTTCGGAGCATTCTCGCACGCATATATCAAAGGAAGTGTCACCTTGCGCTCAAGTATATCACTGCCGATGGGCTTGCCAAGAGTCGATTTCTTTCCCTCGTAATCCAGGATATCATCTCTGATCTGAAAAGCCATGCCAACGTACTCGCCAAAATCCCGGAAGTGCCCAATGGTCTCATCGTCGTTGGTGGCACTGGCCGCTCCCAGTTCGCAACAACTGGAAATAAGTGACGCCGTCTTGTCAGAAATGATCCTGAAGTACGTTTCTTCATCCATGTCCAACTGCCTAGACTTCTGAATCTGAAGAAGCTCTCCCTCGCTCATCCGTTTCACGGCGACCGAGCTGATTTTCAGGAACCGGAACTCGTTGTTTTCAAGCGAGAGAAGCAATCCTCGCGAAAGGAGGTAATCCCCCATCAGTACAGCAACTTTGTTCTTCCAGACCGCATTGATAGAGGCGATCCCGCGGCGTGTGTCGGCGCTGTCCACGACGTCGTCATGGATCAGAGTGGCAGAGTGGAGCAGTTCGACCAATGTCGCAGCGCGATACGTGCCCGGATTGATCCCGCCGCTCGCCTCCGCAGAAAGCAGGACAAGTATCGGACGGATCTTCTTTCCTTTCTGATGAAGAACATATCTTGCGATCGTGTCGACCAATCCGATCTTTGAACGGATGGCCCGTCTGAATTCACCGTTGAAAGCTGTAATTTCTTCCCTGATAGGAGAAATGATCTCATCGAGATTCAAAAATCACCTGTACAGAATTATTCAGTTGTCCCTTCCTTCGCGCGCTTTTTCGAGCGAGTAACCTTGACCACGATAATCGAGACCTCATATAGAACATAGAGAGGAATTGCGACCATCACCTGACTGGCAACATCCGGACCCGGAGTTATTGCTGCTGCCACGAGAAGAATCACAATGACTGCGTGCCTACGGTACTTCTTCAAAAACTCTGCGCTGAGAATTCCAATCTTCGCAAGAAAGAAAGAGAGCATAGGAAGTTCGAAGACAACTCCGCAGGCCAGAATCATGCCGGTGATAAATCCGAAATATGCCTGGACATCTATGATGTTCTCTATGGATTGCGAGCCAAATCCCGAAAAGAACGAGAGTGCGTTCGGGATAAGGATAAAATAGCCGAACGAACCTCCGAGGAGGAAGAAGAAAGTCGAGAAGAAAACGATTGCGGAAATATATTTGCGCTCGTTAGGATAGAGGGCCGGCTGGACAAATTTCCAGAACTGGTACAAAGTATTCGGCAAGCTCACAATCGCCCCGGCGATGAAGACAAGTTCCATATACAGCATGAGCTGGCCGTAAGGCTTCAGGTTCTGAATTTTCAGCGGAGGTCTGGCATGTATCGCTGGCGCGAGGAGAAATTTGTTTACAATGGCGTCTGCAAAGAAAGCACAAATCGCAGTGCCAATTCCGATCCCGACAAGAGACCAGATGATTCGGCTCCGCAGTTCCTCCAGATGATCCCAGAAGGACATTTCTCTCTGGGGTTCTTCTGGTAACTCTATATCATGAACGCGCTCGCTCATGAGTTGACCGTGGAATACTCCTTCGCAAAATCATACAACGGAAACTTGCCGCACAGCGACGCAACATCTTGCCTCACTTCGGCGTAGACCTTTTCGTTTCCGATATTTGTCACGATGAGATCTATGAATTGGGCAACAGCTGCCATGTCATCTTCCTTGAATCCTCGCGTCGTAATTGCGGGCGTGCCCACCCTTATGCCACTTGTGATCATCGGCGATTTGTCGTCGAAAGGAACCATATTCTTGTTTACAGTGATGCCGCTCTGCTCGAGCGCTTTTTCTGCATCCTTACCGGTCACATTCTTGTTTCTCAAATCCAGGAGCATCAGATGGTTGTCAGTCCCACCGGAAACAAGTTCGTAGCCTCGCTTCGTCAGCTCATTCGCGAGCCTCTTCGCGTTCAAGACGATTTGACGCGTGTACACCTTGAAAGAGTCGTTCAACGCCTCGCCGAACGCCACGGCCTTCGCCGCAATCACATGCATCAACGGCCCGCCTTGAATGCCGGGCATCACGTTCGAGTCGACTATCTCAGACATCATCTTAAGCCTGCCGCTCTTTGGAGCGGTTATTCCAAGCGGGTTCTCATAATCTCTGCCGATGAGGATCAGGCCGCCCCGCGGTCCCCTGAGAGTCTTGTGGGTCGTGGAGGTAACGATGTGGCAATAAGGAAGAGGATCATTCAGAATCCTGGTGGCAATCAAACCAGCGGGGTGCGCAATGTCTGCCATCAGAAAGGCGCCCACGCTGTCGGCAATCGCGCGGAAACTCTTGAAGTCAATGTCGCGAGGGTAGGCGCTGGCCCCTACCACTATCATCTTCGGTCTATACTGGACAGCGAGGCGTTCAACCTCAGCCATGTCGATGCGACCAGTATTCTTTTCAACTCCGTAAGGCACTATGTTGAATAACTTGCCGCTGAAATTCACCGGGGAACCATGAGTCAGGTGTCCTCCGTGCGAGAGATTCATTCCGAGGATCGTGTCCCCAGGTTTTATGAAAGAAAAGTATGCCGCCATGTTTGCCTGGCTGCCGGCATGAGGCTGAACGTTTGCATACTCGGCTCCGAAGAGTTTTTTCACACGATCGCGTGCCAGGTCCTCTGCAGTGTCCACGAACTCGCAACCACCATAGTAGCGCCTTCCGGGGTATCCCTCAGCATATTTGTTCGTCAAGACAGTACCGAGCGCGGCAAGCACGGGCTTGCTCACAAAGTTTTCCGAAGCGATCAGCTCGATGGTCCTGTTCTGACGCCCAATCTCGTTTGCGACAGCCTTGAAGACCTCGACATCTGATTCTTTAAGAATATCTAGGAAATCCATTGCGTTTGCTTCTCCTGGTGAAGATTAGTTAACAACCAAACTGGGCATCCTGTCAACACTTGCTCGGTGCCCGTCCCCGCTTTGAAAGAGCCGGGGGCCAAACACTCAGTCTCCTCAGTCTCCCGTCGGTCTAACGAACCAGACTTCGCCCATGGTGAATGATATGTAAAGCCTGAAGATCCTCTCGTGAAGCAGAAGGTCGCTTGACAATCCACGGAAGCCGTATTGTGCGGCCACGTCGATGGCAGCGGTATAGCTTAGCGGCAGTTCGACGCCGGCAGTGAAAAACAATTCGTCGACTTGTTTCTCTTGACCGGATTTTGTCGGGAGGGAGAATTGCGTCTTGCTGTAGTAGAAACCAGCGCGGAGCACACGCTTCGCAAACAATGACCCAATGCTTCTTCCCTGGATGTACTCCACGCCGCCGCCGAGGAAGAGGACATCTCTCAGAGTTCCGGCAGGGGTGAACGAGTCTGAATATCTCGACAACTTCTGTGTTCTGAAATCAAGAGCCGCGGACAAGCCATTATCAAAACTCTCCGCGATTCCGATTCCATACTCTGGAGGTATGTATCCGCTTGCTGATTGTGTGAAGACCGAATCGAAACCGTCAGAATAAACGTTGCTTACTTCTGAAGTCCCGACCAGGTTGAACGGGTAGCGATAGTAGCCGGCGATGGTAGCCCCTTTCAGGAAGCCGAGGCGTGTTATTTTGTCCAAGCTGCCGAGAGTTATGCCGACACTTCCACTCGGTCCACGCAGGTACATGCTATTGTCACTAAAAGTATTCTGAAAGCTCGTATTGTTGAATATTATCTGACCGACGGTCTCAGTTCTGCCGAAAGCATACTGGAACACTGCACCGATGCCGACCCCGGCAATTGGAGAGAAACTCCCGCCGAAGAATGCTTCACCAAGGCCGCCGGACCCGGTCCTTTTGAACGAAAACGATGAGTTGGAGACCCCTTGTACCGAGTCGGATGAGTTTATCTCGTATCCGTATGAGCTGAAAGGAGTGAAACCACCGGCGATGGATATCCCGAGGGTCCTATCCACCGGAAGGCCAAATATCCCACCGCCGAAATTTCCGTTGGCACTGTAAGAGGATGAGTTGATGGTATTATCCTGGGTTGACACACCGGAGAAGCTGTAACTGGCAGTCAACTGCACGTTTTCCAGACCGGTCCACGTGGCCGGATTCAATCTGTTCAGGTACCCGTTGCCGATTACTGCCAGGCCGGCATTCCCCATTCCCGCGGATCTGGTTCCGGCAAAGCTCGTAAATGCACCCACACCTTCGTCCGAAAGCGGCGACGCCTCCTGTGCCATGGCGGTTGTGAAAGCAGCAATCGAGAGGAACAAAACTAACGTGAAATTCTTCATCTTCTGGATGTCTGAGTATATGTGATAGTGAGCCTCGGCCTCAAGGAATCTGGAGCACTCTCGTCATAGACAAAGCGCGTATCGATGTTGTCTAAGTCGCTGTACTGGGAAATCAGGAAACCGTAGTTCTGTGCGTTGACCATGTGTTGAACAATCATGGTTACGTTGAAGGTGCATTGGTTGCCACTCGGGACTCCCGTAGCGGGATAGGAGCTGCTGTAGGACCAGGTCGTCGGATCCACCACGTAGAAAGCCTGGAGAGAGTCCGAATTATAGTCAGTTGTGTAAGGGGCCCCGGCTGTGGTATCGGAAAACAACGTGAGCGTGGCGTTGTTGATTATTGAATATCTTGGCAGTCTGCTCAAATCGAAGACAATGTTCTCCCGTTCACCGGTGCCGGCCTGAACATACCTGTAGTTTCCTTTCGGAGCGACATCGCCGATCGAGGTCTGTGCCACTGCAGTTGCGTAGCTCGAAGTGAGGGACGTCGTATCAACGACACCAGCCTGAATGTACACCACTGTGCAAACGGGATAGTAGCTTGAGACCACACCTGCGGGGCCATACACCGAAAGCACACCGCTAGTGTTCTGCGGCCTGATTATGAACCCGTTATTTTTGTAGGTCGAGTCGCTGGTAGCCATTGCCCAATCTCTAACCACCGAGGAATCGATCTGCAGGACAATCGTCGAGTCGGTAACCAGATATGACGAAATGATATTTTGAGAGCCGTATCCGACTGTGCTGACGCTGTCCCAGGTTAAGGTCGAGGCGTTCCATATTGTATCGAGGGTGAAGCCTGCCAGCTGAAGGTTGTGGACATCTGTACCCGGCGACTGGAGGACATACGAAGTCCTGTAAAGTGTAATAGTGGTGGACAATATTGCCTGTGCACTGTCCACCGGACCGAAGCCGGAAAAACCGATGAGCACGTCCGCCTGCGTCCATGGTACCTTGCCGAGGACAAGTGCGGTGCTTGAACCGGTTGCAAGCCCGACATTCACCTGGGAGTTCGTCACCTTCGAGGAATCCTTCATGGAATCGAAGTAGACTGGGGCTATCGAGCTGTCGCTGGAGACCAGCCACGAACCAGTCTGATTTATTTTGTTCGAGCACCCCGCAAGGATAAAACCTGACACAATGATGCAAAAGAAGCTACTAGTTATCAGTCTCAATTTTCTTTCGGACAAAGTTTGTTATACTATCGAAAAGATTCTCAGCAAGATAATCTATTTTGATTCCGCCGTCAATGCACCGCTGATAATCACCGTTGCCGTACCCGGTCCGGACCAACGACGTGACGGATCCAGCGTTTTCACCGCACTTGACGTCGCTCCATTTGTCCCCTATTACAAACGATTTGCTCAGATCGACACCAAGTTCGTCTCTCGCACGCAGCAGCATACCTATGCCTGGTTTCCTGCATGCACACTGTATTCGCTCTCCGTGTCTAGGATGGTGGGGACAATAATAAATGGCATCAACCTTCGCGCCTTTTTCTTTCAGCATCTCGACAAGTCGGGCATTGACCGACTCAACCTGGTCAATTGTCATCATACCCCTAGCCACCCCCGATTGGTTTGAAATCACTACAACCTTCAGTCCGAGGTTGTTGGCAAGTTTGATCGCTTCCGGGGACCCATCGTGGAATTCTATCAACTTGGGGTCGGTCAAATAGTCCTTATCGATGATGATGGTCCCATCCCGATCGATGAATACGGCGCGGGTCACTTCTCGAGGATAGTGTTGTAAAGCTCTTCGTACTGTTTTGCCGAACTTGTCCAGGAGAAGTCCTCCGCCATCGCGTTGCGCATTATCTTCTGCCAATTCTTCTGGTCTCTGAACAGAGTGATTGCGCGCGATAGTGCCTTTAGAAACTCCTCTGACTTATAATCCTCAAAGAAGAATCCGGTTCCGGTCCCCTTCTGAGTATTGACTTCTTTGACCGTGTCGGCGAGTCCTCCCGTCTTCCTGACTACCGGTATAGTACCATACTTCAAGCTGTAAAGTTGATTCAAACCGCATGGCTCAAACTTGCTTGGCATCAGGAAAATATCCGCCGCACCCTCGATGAGATGCGAAAGCTCATCGTTGTAACTCAGGTCAAGAGCAAATCTGTCTGGATACTTTTTTGCGAGTGCTTCGAATTTTGTGTGGTACTGCTTCTCGCCGGTCCCGAGGAGAATGAACTGAACGTTCATCTTCATCATATCGGCAAATCCGTCGATCAACAGGTCAAGGCCCTTCTGTTCCACCAGCCTGGTCACCATACCGATCAGGGGTACCTCCGGATCAAACTTCATGTTGAATCTTTTCAGGAGATATTTTTTATTCTCAACCTTCGCGTCGACCGTTTTGATGCTATACTTGAACGGGATGAACTGGTCGGTATCCGGATTCCAGATCGAATAGTCGATGCCATTCACTATTCCGGAAAAGGCCTTCTTTTTCTTCTTGAGAACTCCGTCCATGCCGCAGCCATATTCAGCGCTCTCGGAGATCTCCTTGGCGTAAGTGCTGCTGACTGTTGTGACGTAATCAGAGTAGACTATCCCTGCCTTCAAGAAGCTCAGCTTATCATAGAACTCGGCGCCTTCCGGAGTAAAGACATCTTCCGGGAGCCCTGTCTTCAGGAACGTCTCCTTCGGGAAAATTCCCTGATAGGCCACGTTGTGAATCGTAAACACTGTCCTGGTCTTTTTGAAGAACGGGTCCTTGTTGTAAATCTTCTTCAAGTAGACCGGTACCAGCCCGCTCTGCCAGTCGTTGCAGTGGATTATATGAGGCGCCCAACCCAGTCTCTTCAGAATTTCGAATATGCCGCGTGAATAGAAGATGTAGCGCTCGTCGTTGTCCGCGTAGTCCTTCTTGGACTTTGGATCCTGGTAGATCCCCTGCCGTCCGAAGAACTCGGAGCTGTCGATGAAATAGATCTGCACCTTTGTGCGTTCGCCTATCAGGAACGATGACTTCACGTTCAGCTTTGACACCTTCTTTCCTATCGGGATGTCGATATCCTTCAGCCTGATGATCTCGTGAATGCGGAACTTGCGCTCGTTTACGAACCCGTACCTGGGGATTGCAAGCCGAACGTCGTTTCCTATTTCCTTAAGTGCTTGCGGAAGGGCGCTTGCGACGTCGGCAAGCCCTCCCGTTTTCGCAAATGGAAATACTTCAGAAGATAGAAACAAGACATTGAGGGGTTGCGTCATCTCATACCATGATTTGTTTAGACGAAAATACCAAGAAATGGCCTCACAATCAATTGCATTTCCGTTCCACCTTATCTTGCATCACTTGAAGAGGTGGAATATATTCGCTTAAATTTACTTGGATAATTTAATGCAATTACAATTCATAGGCGCCGCCCAGACCGTCACGGGATCGATGCACCTGCTTGAAATCAATGGCAAGCGGATTCTTCTTGATTGCGGATTTTTTCAGGGCAAGCGGGCAGAGAGCATAAGGATAAACAAGAACTTCGACTTCTTTCATCCGGCCCAGATCGATACCATTGTCCTCTCACATGCACACATCGACCACAGCGGCAATTTGCCCAACATCGTCAAGCAGGGATTTTCAGGACCGATATATGCAACCCCGGCTACGCGAGATCTTGCGGGGATAATGCTTACAGATAGTGCTAAGATCCAGGAACAGGACACCGCATTCCTGAACAAGAGACTTGCCAGGAAAGGCGAGCCACTTGTGCAGCCCATCTACGATACTGAGGACGCGCTCGCGGTCATGCCTCTCTTCGTCTCAGTTTCATACCATAGGGAAACTGCAATCTCGGACGGCGTCAAGCTCACCTTCCTGGATGCCGGGCATATACTAGGAAGCGCCCTGGTACAGCTCCGCATCGATGACGACGGCAAAGAAAAAATCGTTTTGTTCACTGGTGATCTTGGCAGGAAGGGGATGCCGATTCTCAGGAATCCGGACGTGGTCGAGGAAGCGGACATACTGATCACCGAGAGCACGTACGGAGGAAAACATCACGATCCGATACAGGGCATGCAGAGCAAGCTGCAGGAAGTAATTTTGAGGACAATTAAGAGAGGCGGAAAAGTAATTATCCCGGCATTCAGTATCGAAAGGACACAGGAGATAACTTATACGCTGCACCGCCTCTTCGACAGCAATGCGCTTCCGAGGATACCTGTCTTCGTGGATAGCCCACTGTCTGTCAACGCGACCGAAGTCTTCAGGCTCCACCCGGAGTGTTTCAACAGAGATATTTTCAAAATGGTTCTCGCGCATGATGACCCGTTCGGTTTTGAATATATCAAGTACATAAGGCTTGTCGAAGATTCAAAGAGCCTCAACGACATGAAAGAACCAATGGTAATAATTTCTGCATCGGGCATGTGCGAAAACGGCAGGATACTCCACCATCTCGCGAACAATGTCGGCGATCCGAAGAACACGGTTCTGATGGTTGGATACCAGGCACCGGACACGCTTGGAAGGCGGATACTGGAGCATCAGCCGACCTTGAGGATTTTCGGCGACGAATTCCCATTGCAGGCTGAAGTCGTGGAGATGCACTCTTTCTCTGCGCACGCGGATCACGACGACCTTGTCAGCTTTGCAGGGAATCTGAAGAAGTCCAGGCTCCGTAACATCTTTCTGGTGCACGGAGAAACGGATAGCCAGGCAGCTCTTGCAAAGTCTCTGACACAAATTGGATATAGCAATATATCAGCACCCAGGAAAGGAGACAGGTTCACGATTTGAAAAAGGTACTGGTCACCGGGGGCTCCGGAATGGTTGGCAAGTACGTTGTCAAAGATCTTCTCGCCGACTTCGAAGTCGCTGTCGCCGACAAGAAGGAACCCGATTTCGATGTCAAGTTCTACAAGGTCGACGTGACGAAAGAGGAAACGTTTGAAGCGATCAAGGAGACATTCGATACTGTCCTTCACCTGGCAGGAATACCGCATCCATTAAATGACCCCTCGGAGATAGTGTTCCGCGTAAACACTGTCGGCACCTTCAATACTCTGCAATTTGCCGCGACTAAAGGTGTGCCTCAGGTGATTCTCGCGTCAAGTGAGTCTACCCTCGGATTCGCATTTGCCCGGAGAGACCACAACCCCCTCTATTTTCCCATCGATGAACAGCACCCGTTGGAACCCCAGGATCCTTACGGCCTCAGCAAAGTGTGCGCCGAGGAAATCCTAAAAAGTTTCTCGCGCGGATACAGAATGCACACTATCGCGCTTCGTTTTCCCTGGATTTGGGTCCCTGAAGACCAGGAGCGCGAACGTTATCGCAACCTGATCTCCGAGTATCCAAACTGGCATAAGAACCTGTGGGCATGGGTCCACGTGCACGACGTCTCACAGGCATTCATCAAATCCATCGAACTGCAGAGCGAGCAATTCGATAGGTTCTTTGTCACGGCCGACGAGAATTGGACCGGCCTCCCTGCCGCTGAACTCGTGAAAGAATTTTTTACGGGAGTACAGGTCGTTCATTCGCTGGAAGGACCCGCGAGTCTTATCTCGAGTGATCTGGCAAAGGTCGTTCTGAAGTACTCACCCCAGTTCACCGTTTCGGATATTTTTGACTGATGCGTGTCATAATCGACACCGACGCCGGAGTGGATGATACCCTCGCCCTGGTCTACGCCGCCCGTTCACCCGAGATTAAGATCGAGATGCTGACGACCGTGTCAGGCAACGTCCCGGTCCGTGAAGTGACCCAGAATGTATTGCATCTGAAAGAGTTGCTTGGCTTTGAGGCATCTGTGTTCTCCGGGGCTGACGTGCCAAGAGACAGGAAACTCGTGACCGCCCCCGAAGTACACGGCGAAGATGGAGTCGGGAATTACAGAAAATCCCGCGGGATCACCTTTGAAGATTGGGAGACCGGTGATGCGGCACTTAGAATTGTCTCGGCGGCAAAGAGTTTCGGGAAAGACCTGACGGTAGTCTCTTTAGGACCGATGACAAATCTGGCAAACGCAATTTCGATAGATGCTGACGCCATTTGTGGAGTTGGAAACGTGATCCAGATGGGAGGAGTGTTCACTGGCTACGGCAACACTACCGAGCACACAGAGTTTAACATCTTCGTCGATCCGGAAGCGGCCGAATTTGTGCTAGCCAACGGAGTAAAAGTAAGCTTTGTTTCGCTGGACCTGACTGAGCAGCTATTCATGCCGAGAAAGATCCTCAACGCGCTCATGGTTCCCTCACGGGGAGAAAACCCGGAGCTCGTCAAACTCCTGAGGGAAGCAATGCGCTATTACATAAACTATCACCGGTCAACGGAGAAACTCGACGGCTGCTACCTGCACGATCCCATCGCAACGGCTGCCGCGGTAAATCCAGGATGGTTCCGGTTCGTGGACGCATCGGTCTCCGTAGAGACCAAAGGATACTACACATCCGGAATGACCATCGCTGACTTCAGGAAAAAGAGAAAGGCGAAGAACTCTCGGGTCGCCGTCGCCCTTGACGGGACCGGGTTCCTCCAGGATTTCACGAGAAAATTGTTCGGCAATGCTCTGAAACCCGGAGTCATCAGGAAAGAGTGCCTGAGGCAGCGATTCCTCCCGGTCTTCAACAACGCCCCTGAATAGTTGATACCCATAATAGATGTCGATAGAATTCATCAACGTAACCAAAAGATTCGATGACACCATCGCGCTTGATTCTATTTCATTCAAGATAGAAAGGGGTACAGCCTGCGGATACGTTGGTCCCAACGGAGCTGGCAAGACGACAACGGCGCGGATCATTGTGGGATTGGAAAAAGCGGATTCAGGGACCGTGAGGATCGCGGAGAGAGACGCCTCGAGCGGATTAACAGAAATACAGAGGACGGTCGGCTATGTGCCTGAATCACCGAAGCTGTATGAATCACTGACCCCGGTCGAAACGATTGCGATGGCTGCCATGTTGAGAAAGTACGACAAGAAAAAGGCGATTGATAAGCTGGGGATTTTGTCGCAGATATTTCTTTACAAAGACTTCCTGAGAAAGCAGATCGGCGAACTCTCGAAGGGTACAAGACAGAAAGTGGTCATAAGCCTCGCCCTTGTCTTCGATCCTTCCATCCTCATCCTTGACGAACCTACCGACGGTCTTGATGTTCGGTCCGTTCTCTCCCTCAAGCGGGTCATCAAGTCATTCACGACTCGCGGCGGAACTGTGTTTTACAGTTCACACCTGCTCGACGTGGTTGAGGGAGTCTGCGCCGAAGCATATTTCATAAACCGCGGCAGAATTGCCGGAGAATTTAAGGAGGAAGAATTCAAGGGGAAAAGGGGATATCTTGAGAATGCGTTCATGGAAAGCGTCGGAACCGGAAATGAGCAAGAGATGATAGATGCACTCTTTCAAGATTCGGATTAGTCTTGTTCTCGTCGTATTACTCACCACTGATGCTTTCTGTCAGATAGAAGACTCGACAAACATCTTGTCAGGCAATTCAGCCACAGCAGGCTTCAATCAGAATCTAAGCACGTTGAATTGGCTCGGGGGAATTGACAAGTCGTGGACCTCAGATACGTATTCGATCTCTATCGATGAGAACTTCCACTCCGTTTTGATAAAATCCTCGCCGAATCTTATCCGTGACGAACAAAATTTCTCCGGCGGACTCAGCCGGAAGATCTACGGAAATTTCTTCGGCTTCGGAACGTTTGAGTCCAACTATGTCAGCGACAACAGGCAGATAGGGTTGAACTCCGTCGGGACCTCGGCGCTTTTGGGCGGTCTCTTCTACGCAAACAATACGGATACCGTTCTCGCAGGCGCAGGTAACAAATGGGATCGTCAGGCAGGTGTTGACAACAGCGGGTTCACCTACACCCTGCACGGTGCGGGGACTCTCGTCCCTTCACCCGGGAGTGAACTCATTTCTTCCGTTGCGATACACGATGAACAGATTTTCCCGCGAAGAAATTCGGACAGGACGCTGGCGGTCAAATACAGACAGATATTCTCCCCGCTCGCCTCGCTCGGGTTCGGCGGTAGCTATACTTCACAACTCAGGGACTTCTATTTTCCGGCGGATTCAGATGTCGAAAGTCTGTTCAACGTGACTAACAACATCCAGGACAGAAACGATAACCGAACAACTTTCACCGCATCAATACTCATGCCCGTCCTCTTCTTTCAGCTCAGGGGACAGGCAACATATGGACAGAGGCAAATCGACTTCACGTACAGGTACAAGCCGACAACTCCGACAAGCAGTCTCTACGATACAAGGATCAGGACTTCGAACTTTAACATACGCGGCGATGTGCTGACAAACCTATTCGAAGATACCATAATGGTAAGCATGGAGCACAATGAACGGTCGGAGACGCACACAATCATCAATGCGCTCTTGAACAACCCGTTCACTGAACAGCAAATTTCCAGTCAGGCACAGCTCAACAATTTCGGCGCGAGGAACACTCTCTCCGGACAACTTTTCTTGCACTTCGGTCACACATCGGCTGCTGTCACCGCCCTGGCTTCCCTATTTCGATATGACACTCCGAGCGATCTCAACTACGATGACCGGGACGAATTGACAAACACAATCGCCATCGATTTGAATCACGATTTCAGCCGATATCTGAACGCAGGATTTGGAATCGAGGCCGACATGATCCACATGGTGTACATCCGATCAGAGCGAAGCGCGAACAACAACCGGAACTTCATCTACAGGTTTTTTCCCATAGTGACATACTCTGACGAAAATGTCGGCTCGTACAACCGGTTCGAGGTCCTTGCGAATTATACTGTCTACGACTACGAGGCCTTTTCCCAGGTGCACAGCTTCTCATTTCGGCAGGCATCATTCCTCGATTCAACGAGGGTGAAATTGAGTTCAAGGCTTTCTCTATTCTTCCTCGGCAACCTCAAGCTCTACACTCGCGGTGAACTTTACTGGTCCAGCTTCTCCGAGTTCCCTCTCAACTACTTTGTAGATCAGACCTTGTGGTTATCGCTTTCCTATTCATCACGCGAATTCACCTATGGCGTCGGCTATAAGTACCTGTCCTTGACCCAATACAACTACATTACCGCGCGAGAGAAGCAGTTTGCCTCACAGATAACCAATTCGGGGCCGACTGCATTTATCTCTGCCGCTTTTTCGTCCCTCGAACTCAGACTCGATGGCTGGTACCAGATATCTCGGCAAATATTGCAAAACCAGATTGTTTATCCTAATTTCGAGCTTACTGCGAAGTACAATATATGATGGATGAACTGCACAGACATATAGTCATAAAGTCGAAGAGCACCGAGATACGAGAGGCTGAAGGCAAGTTGAAAGCAATCTTTGATCAGCTCGATCTTTCAGAGTCAGAGGAGCACAACCTGCTGGTTGCTGCCAGCGAAGCCGTCAACAATGCAATCTCCCACGGGAACAGGAACGACCCAGCGAAGGATGTAAACCTCGACGTGGACTATCGCGACCACGAGGTTATCGTAGCCGTCGAGGACCAGGGAGGAGGCTTCAATCCGGACAACCTTCCCGATCCGCTTCTTCCGGAGAATCTCCTCAAGCCGAGCGGAAGAGGGATACATATCATGAAGTCCTTAATGGACGGCGTGGAGTTTGAGTTTACCTCACATGGGACCAGAACCATCATCAGACTGAAGGTTGGCAAACCCACCTGATCTAATTTGCCCGCCAAAGCAAGCTCTCTACTCCAGTAACTTGCCGAAGACAAAAAATCCCGGCGGTGCTAACGTCAGCGACGTTGATACTCACCACCGGGATTCTGAAGAAAATGGCTCGCCGCCAGTTTAGCCGAGCTTTACTTTGGCCATGTTGGCTTTTACATCTTCGGCTGATTTACCGAGTTCAGCCTTTTCCGCGTCCGTCAACTTGATCTCAATAACCTGTTCCATTCCCTTCTTGCCGAGCTTAACCGGAACACCGATAACGACGTCCTTCATTCCGTATTCACCCTGAAGGTACACAGAGCATGGCAATATCCTCTTCTTATCCCTCACAATTGCCTCCACCATCTGGACAACAGCAGCAGACGGCGCATAGTAAGCACTGCCGGTCTTCAGAAGAGAAACGATTTCGGCCCCACCCTGACGAGTGCGCTTCACCATCTCTTCGATCTTAGCCGTAGGGAGAAATTCGCTCAGGGGAATCCCGGCCACTGACGTGTAGCGGACGAGAGGCACCATCGAGTCTCCATGTCCGCCAAGTACGAACGCCTGAACGTCTTCCACCGAGACATTCAGTTCAGACGCTATGAATGTACGGAACCTGGCCGTGTCTAGCACTCCGGCCATCCCGATCACGCGATTCCGGTCGAACCCGCTGACCTTGAGCGCAACATAGACCATGACATCGAGCGGGTTAGAGACGACAATTATAATGCTCTTCGGCGAGCGCGGCGCCACCTGTTCTGTGACGGATTTGAGGACTCCGGCATTAGTGGAGAGAAGATCGTCCCGGCTCATCCCTGGCTTTCGTGCGATGCCCGCTGTGATTACAATGATGTCGCTTTCCGCGGTCGCGTCATAAGCATTCGCACCAACAACTTTGACGTCACTGCCGAGGACCGGTGATGACTCCAACATGTCGAGGCCCTTGCCCTGTGGTAGACCCTCGACGACATCTGTTAGTATTACATCGTTTGCAAGTTCCCTGTCAACAAGCCGCTGTGCTACCGTGGCGCCGACATTACCGGCCCCAACTACTGTAATTTTCATTGCGAGACCCTTTCAGAGATTAGTTCTTTTCCGATCCGACGTTACTCGCGATGCTGTGCGACTTAAGCCGGATCTTTTTGACTCGCGCTCAGAGGAAGTACGTTTACTCTTTTTCTTACTCTTCTATAGGTTTCGAACTTAACTACGCCATCGCTCAGCGCAAAGAGACTGTCATCCTTCGCTACGCCCACATTTTCGCCCGCGAGGATCTTTGTTCCTCGCTGTCTTATGATTATGCTTCCGGCAGTTATTTTTTCTCCGCCGAATGCCTTTACGCCGAGCCGCTGCGAATTACTGTCGCGGCCGTTTCTCGAACTGCCGCCGCCCTTTTTGTGTGCCATGAAATACTCCTAGTGCTTTATTTCATCAATATGAATCGTTGTAAACTCTTCCCTGTGGCCTTTTGTGACCTTGAAATTCTTTTTCCTCTTCTTCCGAAAGACGAGTATCTTATCATCCCTGTCGTGATTGACGACGGTGGCTTCGACGACTGCATCCTTGACATACGCGTTACCCACAGTTTTTGCCTTTTCGTCTTCGATAAGAAGAACCTTGTCGATCTTCACCTTGTCGCCGACACTTGCCTTGAGCTTCGGGACAATCACGTTTGTATTTTCCGTGATCTTGAATTGTTTTCCTGCTATCTCGACAACAGCTAACATTTTACCTCCAAATTAGGCTTTAATTTAGGTTATGG
>CAZRXH010000039.1:0-29041 GCA_964603995.1 uncultured Bacteroidota bacterium
TCGCCGGCTGCTCGGCAATCGCTCGGGAAGTCGCTGCACCGGTCACCCCCGTAGGGGGCGACCCCCCGACCTCTTCCGCCGTGTTCTCCTCATGCCTCGCCCTTTGGCCGGCGACACACCATTCGCCTAAGAGCCGAGAGACCCTAAATCTTTTTAAACGAAACCTTATCTTCGACGGGGAATGGCGAAGACGGAGACGGCGGAGAAGGACGCGCACGCGCAGCCGGCGAAGCAGCCGGAGTCCGCGAAGCAGGGCGAGCTGCCGAAGCACTACGACTTCAAGGAAGCGGAGCCCCGTTGGCAGCGGCGCTGGCAGGAGGACGGCACGTACAAGTTCGACGCCGAGGATGCTGAGCGCGAGGTGTACAGCGTCGACACGCCCCCGCCCACAGTCAGCGGAAAGATGCATCTCGGCCACGCGTTCAGCTACGCACAACAGGACTACGTCGTCCGCTACCAGCGGATGAGGGGCAAGAACGTCTTCTACCCGTTCGGCTCGGACGACAACGGACTGCCGACAGAGCGGCTCGTCGAGAAAGAGAAGAAAATACGGTCGAAGGACTTCAGCCGCGAAGAATTCAGGAATATCTGCCTGCAGCACGTCACGGAGACGAAACCCGCGTTCATCCAGGACTGGGTGCGGCTCGGGATGAGCTGCGACTTCAGCATCTCCTACTCCACGATCGACCCACACTGCCAGAAGACCGGCCAGAAGTCATTCCTCGACCTCTACAGGAAGGGCTTGCTGTACCGGGCGGAGACGCCCGTCACATGGTGCCCGACGTGCCAGACGGCAATCGCGCAGGCGGAGTTCGAGAACGTCGACCTGACCAGCCATTTCAACGACCTCGTCTTCAAGACGGGTTCAGAGGATCTCGTCATCGCGACGACCCGCCCGGAACTCCTGCCGGCATGCGTCGCGCTCTTCGCCCACCCGGACGACAAGCGTTACCAGAAACTGAAAGGCAAGTTCGCGACAGTCCCGTTGTTCGACTATGAGGTGCCGATCCTCTTCGACGAGGCGGCGGACCCGGAGAAAGGGACCGGCTTGATGATGTGCTGCACGTTCGGCGACAAGGACGACGTGGACAAATGGTACCGGTACAAGCTGCCCTTGCGCATCGCGTTCACCAAGGACGGGAAGCTGAACGAGCTCGCCGCCGCGTACAAGGGGCTCGCGATCAAGGACGCCCGTGCGAAGATCCTCGACGACCTCAAGGCAGCGAAGCTGCTCATCGCGCAGCAGCAGATCACGCACGCCGTCAACGTCCATGAGCGATGCGGCACCGAGATCGAGTTCCTGAAGACATGGCAGTGGTTCATCCGCGTCCTCGACCACAAGGAAAGGCTCCTCGAGGCCGCAAACAAGATCAACTGGTATCCTGAGCACATGAAAGTCAGGTACCAGCACTGGGTCGAGAACCTGAACTGGGACTGGTGCGTCTCGCGCCAGCGGTTCTACGGGGTGCCGTTCCCCGTCTGGTACACGCAAGCAGGCGAGATCGTCCTCGCGGACGAATCGCAGCTGCCCGTCGACCCGTTCACGGACAAGCCGAAAGGCCACGAGAAGGAGGAACTGCAACCGGAGCAGGACGTCTTCGACACGTGGATGGTGAGCAGCGTGACGCCGCAGATCGCGCTCGACTGGGCGGAGCCGGAATCGCAGATGAAGCTCTACCCGATGTCGATGCGGCCGCAGGCGCACGACATCATCCGGACGTGGGCGTTCTACACGATCACCAAGGGGATCTACCACAACGACGACATCCCGTGGAAGGACATCGTCATCAGCGGCCACGTCCTCGACCCGAAGGGACAGAAGATGTCCAAGTCCAAGGGGAACGCGGTCGCGCCGCAGGAGGTCATCACGAAATACTCGGCGGACGCGCTCCGGTTCTGGGCGGCGGGCGTGAAGCTCGGCGACGATCTCCCGTTCATGGAAAAAGATTTGCAAACAGGGCAGAAGACCGTGACGAAGCTGTGGAACGCGACGAAGTTCGCGATCGGCCACCTGCAGGACTACCACGGCTTCGACGGCGAGGCCTGGGTGCTGGACCGCTGGATCCTCTCCAAGTTCAACCGCGTCGTCAAGGAAGCCACCGAGTATTTCGACCGGTACGAGTACAGCAAGACGAAGCTCGAGACGGAGAAGTTCTTCTGGCAGGCGCTCTGCGACAACTACCTCGAGATCGTCAAGGACCGGCTGTACACGCCGGAGAAATACGGCGAAGGCACGCTCTCCGCGAAGCACGCGCTCCACACGGTCACGCTCGGCACGCTGAAGCTGTTCGCGCCGATCATGCCGCACATCACCGAAGAATTGTATCAATTGCACTACCGCAAGAGCGACGGCAACGCGTCTATTCATCTCAGCAAGTGGCCCGAGTACCGCGAGGAGCTGATTGACGTCGAAGCTGAGAAGATCGGCGACGAGGTCGTCGCGATACTGACGGCGGTGCGGAAGTTCAAGTCCGAACGACAAGTGAGCATGAAAGCCCCGTTGAAGAAGCTCATCGTGACGACGCAGCTCGACCTCACCCTCGTCGAGCAGGAACTCTTGGCGGTGACGGGCGCGGAGACGATTGAGCACAGGAAAGGCGAGTTCAGCGTCGGGATCGAAGCGTAGGTTTTCTGTGACCACTCAGAAAGAGTATCTTTATAAGTTCTTCTTCGCTCCCCGTCGATAGAAAGATTAAAAAAGAGCATCATCAAGGAATGCTTTTTCGAAAGATGGGAGGGAGAACGATGGCAACTAAAGGGTTATATGCTAATGTGGTCGAAGCGTATGGACGTCTCAGAAAAGAAGATATTGTCAAAACACCGACTTCTTTCGATTATGCTGCGACCGCGATAGTGATTATGGAACAGGATGGTATTCCATACTTGAAGGCATTCACATTCGTCGTCGGACAACTTGCAGAGGCTCCGAGAAACAGCCGAGAGAATGTTGCAAAGGGTCTGGTGGAGTTTGTGGTGGGACATAGCGGAAAGGAACTATCAAATTTCTTGAACATCCACCCACATAATTCAATCGCTGCGAGGCGCTGCGTGCCGTTGAGCACCGCATTCCCTGAAGAGTTTTGCTATCGTAGCGACCCGCGTGATAGCGAACATTTCTACGAGCACGGAGACGCAACTCAGGAGCGCCTACTCGAAGCGAGACTCAATCCATAAGAAATCTTTTTCATTTCCTCTTTATCTTGTATCCTTCTTTCCCGTCGAGGATGTCGTAGCCCTTGGTTTGTATCTTGCTGCGGAGCTCGTCCGACCTCTTCCAGTCCTTCGCTTTCCGCGCGGCTTCGCGTTCCTCGACAAGGATCAGGATTTCCCTCGGAATTTCTTCTGAAGACATAATTATTAAATGACCGTTCATATGAGCAGTTGAAAATCTCTGTTGTGTCAATTTGAGCCCTAATACGTCATCAAACTTCTTCACCAGCTCCAACTTCTCTTTTCTGCCTAACTCGTTGTCGCGGAGCGCGTTCCACAGGACGGCCAATGCTTGCGGCGCGTTGAGGTCGTCGTCGACCGCGTCGAGGAATTCCCGCTCGTACTTGGCGGAGCGTGGCGCGGGCTGCTCGCTCCCCGTTCGGTTCCCCTGATGGTGTGGGTCCTCCCCGGATGTCTCCGAGTCGGACGAGGAGACTCGGAGCGTCAGCGACGATGGAGCGTCCCCTCCCGCACCCGCGTGTTTCTTCGCTGCAGCGCTCGCCCTGAGGCCGGCGCCACGCTCCTTCGACGAGACTGTGTCGTCGCTTTCGCTGATCTCCTCGATGATGTTGAGGAGACGCTGCCTGCTGGCTTTCGCGGTGTCGAGCGCCTCCCAGCTGAACTTGAGCTGCTGCCGGTAGTGCGCCGTCAGGCAGAGGTAGCGGTAGTCGAGCGGATCGTACCCCTTCTCTTCGATCGTGGCGAGGGTGAGGAAGTTCTCTCCGCTCTTCGCCATCTTCCCCTTGTCCATGACGAGGAACTCGCCGTGCAGCCAGTACTTCACCCAGGGCTTCCTGCCGAACGCGGTCTCCGCCTGCGCGATCTCGTTCGTATGATGGACGGGGATGTGGTCGATGCCGCCGGTGTGGATGTCGAACTGCTCGCCGAGGTATTTGCTGCTCATGGCGCTGCACTCGATGTGCCAGCCGGGGAAGCCGGTACCCCAGGGAGAAGGCCATTCCATCTGCCGCTGCTCGCCCTTCGGGCTGAACTTCCAGAGCGCGAAGTCAGTCTTGTGCCGCTTCTCGCCCATGTCGACGCGCGCGCCCGCTTCCAGGTCTTCCGCTTTCAGGCGGGCGAGCTTGCCGTAATCCTCCAGCTTGGACGTGTCGAAGTAGATGCCGTCCTCGGTGCGGTACGTGAAGCCTTTTCGCTCGATCGCCTGCACCTGCGCGATCTGCTCCGTGATGTGGTCCGTTGCTTTGCACCAGATGTCCGGATCCTCGATGTTGAGCGCGTGGATGTCGCTCTGGAACTTTTCCGTGTAGAACTTCGCGATGTCCCAGACGGTCTTGCCCTCGCGCTTGCTGCCCTTCTCCATCTTGTCCTCGCCGCTGTCCGCGTCGCTCGTCAGATGGCCGACGTCGGTGATGTTCATGACGTGCTCGACCTTGTAGCCGTCGTAGCGGAGGACGCGCTTGAGGAGGTCGGCGAAGACGTAGCTGCGCAGGTTGCCGATGTGCGCGTAGTTGTAGACCGTGGGGCCGCAGCTGTACAGCCCGACCTTGGGCGGGCGGAGCGGTTCGAACTTCTCTTTCGTGCGGGTGAGCGTGTTGTAGAGCACCAGGACGGTCATGCCGTCTCCGGTGCGCTTGACAACTTTTAAAGGTTTGTCCGAGAGAAAGGTCTTCGGGTTCTCGTCGCTGCCGTTCATCTCATCATCGACCGCATCGCCGCCGGCGCGGCTGTCGCCCGCTTCGCCATCGACCGCATCGCCGCCGCCTTGGCACAAAACTCGGGCGTGAACATGGCTGAGCGTTTTTCGCGAGGCCATTATCGTGAGCGTCCGACTCGTTCTCGGACCGGAGGGAGATTGACTGGGCCGTGGCGGCGATGCGAGAAGGCGAAAAAAGGTGTCTCAAGAGCGGTCGTTCATTTTCCGAACCAGCATAGGACGACATATTATTTTCTATAATGATAATAATTTTAGTTCTATTTATGTTCCATATTGTTATTATTTTTTCAAACGAACTGAGGATCAAGAATCCGGCGCACCGAGGAAAGACCCCGAGAATCATTCTTAAATCATTTTTAAAATGAGAGTAGGAAAGGAATTAAATAATCACTTCTAAGTGACTACAAAAACGAAAACTATTTAAACGAGGAGAGTTCCGAACAGCAAGCTTAAATACGGGGAACGCGCGCAGAAGAGCATGCGGACGACGGGGGTCGTCTCGCGGCAGCGTGACCCGGAGGTCACGAAGATGAATACTCGAGGTTCAAGAGGAATCGTCAGGGCGCTGGCCCTGGGAACAGGCATCGCGACGCTGGTCGGCGTGACCGCCTGCAGCAACGGCAAGACAGACAAGCAAAAGCTTGCGGACCTCCAGAAGGCGCTCAAGGATGCGCCGAGGATCGCCGTGAGTTACTCCGATTGCACACCGGCGCAGGTCATGAACGAGCTCACGCTTGCGGGGATGTACAACCCGGTCACGGACTCCCGGAAGCTGGAAGAGAAGATGGTCAGCGCCTACGCCTCGACGATTAGGCCAGTCACGGACCAGTATGGGACGCAGGTCAAGGACCTGAACGAGATTCCCGACCTCAACCGCGACGACAAGTTCGGCCTCGTGCCGGCGTACCAAGGTGATCAAAGATGAAAGACAAGAAAGCGCTGACCCAGCATGCAGGCCACATCGACGATAAGATGACCTATTTCCGCAACGCGCAGTGGAAGAGCCCAGAATGTCCGCACGAAAAACCCGACCCGATTGCGAAATACGCGCTGCCGATCGGCATCGCGGCGATGCTGCTCACGACCGCAGCGATACTGACAGGGGATGGCTACGCCAACCACCACAAGCAGACAGTCCAGACGCCGCCCGCAATCCACGCGCCGGCGAACCCGAGAGAGGTGTATCGCAAATGAGAGAGGAAGAGGACTACGAGATCGAGTCCGGGCTGGAGGACGAGAAACGCCGCTGCCCGGTCACGGGCCGGAAGGAGAAGAAGTCCATGGCCTCGGTCCTGAACAAGAAGGGGAAGCTCTCCACGTACGAGATGGATGAGATCTTCCTCGAGGACGACATCTAGGCAAAACCTTTATATAATTCTCTTCTCACGATCCTCTCCGGAGGGTACCAAATACACCTTTGTCGCAACGAACGTCGTATTCTGGTCCTCCGGCCGTCAGCTCTGCTGACGGTCTTTCTTCTCCTTCACCGCGTTCCAGAGGCTCTTAGGAAAATCACGTTCGTGGTCGTCACCGGCTGCTCGGCAATTGCTTCTCCTCTCGAAAGCGCTCCTCCCCGTAGGGGGCATCCCCCACGTCGCGCTCTGCCGCCTTCCTCGTTTGCCTCGCCCTTTGGCCGGTGACGACTCCATTTGCCGAAGAGCCCTTTCCAGAGCAACTTTTATAAAAACAGCTCCGTCTCGGGGGCGGTATGGCGAAGCAGCAGTCCGAGTCGGAGCAGTTCATGTCCAAGCTCGTCGCGTTCACGCAAGAGAGAGGGTTCGTCTGGGGCCCGTCTCCGGAGCTGTACGGCGGCCTCGCCGGGTTCTACGAGTATGGTCCGCTGGGCAAGCTCTTGAAGAACAACGTGGAGAACAGGCTCAGGCAGGTCTTCGCGCTCTACGACTTCTGGGAGGTTGAGTGCCCGACGGTGATGCCCGCCCCGGTCTGGAAAGCCAGCGGCCATCTCGGTCATTTCACCGATCCCCTTATCACGTGCTCCAAGTGCGGCGCGAACTTCCGCGTGGACAAGCTGATCGAGGAGCAGTTCCCGGACACGCACGTCGCGCCAGAGGAGTACTTGAAGTTCTTGAACGAGAAGAATATCACGTGCCCGACGTGCAAGGGCGCGTTCGTCCCGGAGATAAAGGCGCACAATCTCATGATGCGCACGACGGTCGGCCTGGACATCGAGGCGTATAACCGCCCGGAGACCGCGACCACCACCTACCTGCCGTTCATCCGGTACTTCGACCACTTCCGGAAGAAGGTGCCGTTCGGCGTCTACCAGATCGGGAAAGCGTACCGGAACGAGATCTCTCCGAGGCAGTTCACGCTCCGCATGCGCGAATTCACCCAGGCGGAAGCGCAATTGTTCATCTTCAAGGACCAGAAAGAGACGTTTCAAGGGTTCGCCCGCGTCAAGGGGAAGCAGCTCCCATTCTGGCCGGCGAAGCACCAGCAGGACGAGCAGCAACCCGAACTCATCACGGTCGAGCAGGCGCTCAAGAACAAGTTCCTCAAGAACGAGGCGTACGCCTTCACCCTCGCGCTCGCCTCCGAACTGTTCCTCAGCATCGGCATCCCCCTCGAAAGGATCCGTCTACGGCAGCACCACGACGACGAGAAGGCGTTCTACGCGGACGACGCGTGGGACATCGAAGTCAAGCTGAATTCGTTCGGCTGGACGGAGATGTGCGGCGTCCACGACCGGACAGACTATGATCTGAAGCAGCACGCCGCCGCCTCGAAGAAGGACCTCTCGGTCAGCGACGAGACGCACAAGAAGGAGATCCCTCATATCGTCGAGATCGCGTTCGGTCCCGATCGCATGGTCTTCGCCATCCTCGACCTCGCGTACAACCCGAAGGACGAGGCGGAGGGGAAGACGACGCTCCACCTCCTGCCGGCGCTCGCCCCGATCCAAGTGCAAGTCTTCCCGCTCGTGAAGAAGGACGGCCTGCCGGAGAAGGCGCGCGCCCTCTTCGAGGACCTCGTGGGCGAGTTCACGTGCTCGTACGACGAATCCGGAAGCGTCGGCCGACGGTATTTACGGGCAGCGATGCAGGGCACGCCGTACTGCGTGACGGTCGACGGCGAGACGCTGAAAGACGACACCGTCACGTTACGCGACCGCGACACGGAGAAGCAGATGCGCGTGAAGACAAAAGAGCTCGCAGCGACGCTGCACTCGCTGCTGAAAGGGAAGAAATCGTTCAGCGACGTCTAGAAAACTATTTAAAAGGACTTCCGACCCTGACGAGAAGTTGCAAGACGGGTTCGTAGCTCAGACTGGGAGAGCGCACCGCTGAAGCGTGGCTGCGTGGCTGATCGCCGCGCTCCGCTCACAAACGGTGAGGTCCTGGGTTCAAATCCCGGCGAACCCATTTACGCGGTATCTGGTTCTCTGTCGACGGTGAGCGGTCGAAAAACGAGCTTGCAAGGTTCAAGTACGAGGTTCAGAAACAAGGACAAGTACGCGTTCTTGCAGACGATGCCGAAGCACGAGCTGGAAGAGCTCCGCCTGCACGTCCAGAAGGCGGTGCGGCGCTTCCACAAGCCGAAGAAGCCGCTCTACGGCAACGTGTGCAAGGGCTTCACAGAGCAGGAACTGACGCGCTTTCTTTCGTGCTGTCGCAACCCGAAGGCGCGTCTCGCGTTCTCGCTCATGGCAAACCTTGGCTTGCGAATCAGCGAAGCCGCTGCCATTCGCCACGAGGACATCGACCTGCAACATCGGCGTCTCACGGTGCGGACGCTCAAAGCGCGCCAGCTCGACTGGCTGCACCTGCATGATGACGTGTATGAGCAGCTGCGCGCATGGCAGGAGGAGCGCTACGATGCGATTGTCAAGAGTGGTCACGTGCTGTACTCCGAGCACGGCCATGTAAGCTCTCACTGGCTGCGTAAGGAGTTCCGCGAGGCGGTCATCCTGGCGGGGCTGGATGATGTTTATGGTCGCAGCACCGAATCGCTCGACCGTCCCGAGCGGCGGCTCCACCGCTTGACAACGCACAGCCTGAGGCACTACTTCATCACGCGCGTCTATCGGACGACGAAGGACCCTGTCACGACGCAGAAGCTGGCGCGTCACACCGAGCTGGGCAGCACGCAGGTGTACATTCACACTGCGCAGAGCGAGCTCGATGCGACCATGAGCAAGGTCTTCGACAAGGAGCCGTTCGAGAAGCGGCGAGAGCAAGCAGACCTTAATCGTTTGGCCGAGGTCTTGAGGATAATCAGGTGAAAATCATGGAAGCGAAGTTCATAACGGAGAACGGTAAGATATTTTTTGTTGACAGACGAGGCCAACGATTCGACGAGCGAGGGCTGGACCAGATGCTCAAGACCATGCAGCTCGCGTGCAAGTTCATGGAGTACGCACGACAGTATGGCACGCAGACACCTGAGGAGGACCCCTACTTTGGGATGTAGCGTATGACTCGTCTATCGGGCAACTTTGAGCTTAGGTCTCGTCGATAAACAGTTATTTTTATATATTTCTGGGAATATCTCCTCCCTGTGAGTGGCGAGATGCCCCACAACTACAGCCTCACCGCGTGACGCAACGAGGACTACGCGCAGAAATGCGTGAACCGAGTGTGATAGTTGTGGAGCCCTCGTATGATGAAGAACGTTCTGTAGATTGTGACGTCGTCAGACCAACACCCGGACGTCCGCGACGCGCTGGAGCAAACTGGTTCTTCCCAGAAACCATGCCGTTGCCCACTGGGGAAGTACATATTCGGATTCTATCTGAGATGATTCGCGCAGGAGACAATCCTGTCAGCCAACAGGAGCTGTGCAAGACCCTGAACGTCAGCGATAGTACGCTCTCCCGAGCAAAACAGCAGCTGGTCGCACTGGGGTGGGTACTGGAACAGCAGGTGGCTCAAGGTAGGGCCCTCCGCATCTCTCCCAAGAAGACAGAAGAAGTCAGGTCTTTTATCACCCGGTGGGTTTTGCTGGGAAGAGTGGCATGGGTCAGACCGCACAGTTTGGAGCTGACACTGCTGGTCGAGCCCTCTCTTGAGAATGCCCGTGCCTTAGCTGACCAGCTCTGCTCTGAGTACTGGGTGCAACGCCCTCGCATCCGGAACAGCGGCAAGTACATCGTGTATCTCCCGAACGCACGTATAGTCTTCCATGACACTGGAAGGGTCATACAGCTCTTCTTGGATGGCATCGTGATACCTGTCGTTGCGGAAGATGTCGGCAACTTTGAGAGCTACCTGACTCACATCATTTCCCAGCGGACGAGCGAGCTCTTGGACCTTCTCCTGCCCGCTCTGGAGGAATCCAAGATTGTGTTCAAGCGCTGCGTCGTGATGAAGGACTTGCACTTGGGGCTCTTGACGCCAAAGAGCGTTCCGTATGTCCTATCTCTGGCTCACCAACTGCGCGGCGCAGGAGTGTACGTGGACGACTCCATCGCTCACTGCAACGAGACTGAGGTGGAAGGGCCGCTGGAGAAGGTCGCTACCATCATGACCACTTTGTTGGACGGGTACTTCAAGGACCTCGCAGAGAAGCGTGGCGTCGAGCCTCTGGCGTTCAAGTCTGGGACGGAGGTGTGAAGCATGACTCAAATCTTCCAGAATCTCCGGGTGTATAACGATGCCTACGCGCTGAGTGTCACCGTGGCGAAGCGGCTGGGTTCGCGTCCACTGAGCGACCGAGTCCGGAACCAGCTCATCGGTTCCACGAGCGCGGTCTGCGCGAATCTCGCCGAGATGTGTGCGTTCGAGAACGTCAACCAGATGCGCCAAAAGGTCATCACGTGCATCGCGGAGGCGAACGAGAGTGCGTACTGGCTGACGTACTGCGGAGATACTGGTATCCTGGACAAGGCCGAGGTGCAGCAGCTTCTGGAGCAGAACGCATCAATCGCCAGGCAGCTCACCGGGCTCAAGAAGGCGCTGGGTCGCAATCCCCTCTCGCCCGAGAGCAAGCAACGGACCTAACAACCATGTCGCAGCTCGTTGACCTACGGAATCGTCCGCCCGAGGAGCGGCAAGCCATCGCGCGCAAGGGCGGTCTTGCACGTTCGGACGCGAAGACGCTGGCGAACATGACGAAGGGCCTCAAGCATGGTCGATATGCCAAGGGCATTACGCGTACTGTTGAGGAGCTTGCCAGCGACCCGAACCGCTCTGCCCTCAAGATTTACCAGCTCATCGACCGGCTCGAAGCTGCAAGCGGGTCGTTGCCGCCGAGGCTCCAGATGGACTTGGTCCGGCTCCTCTGCGAGGCGCACCGCACGATTCATGGCACGAAGCAGACGAACTTGAGCATCACGGCAGAGCTCAAGCAGGACTTGGAGGCATGGTTCTATGAGAGTCCTCAATAGGTCCGCGTTCTTCGCCGCCATCGGCTACGAGCCGCACCCGAACCAGCTGCTCGTCCATGAATCAGATGCTCGCTTCCGCATCGTCGTCGCGGGTCGTCGTTTTGGCAAGACTCTGCTGGCAGCGGTTGAGTGTATGGTGGAGCTCATCCCGCCCGACAAGGTGGTCCTGGTCTGCGCGCCTGTCTATGCGCAAGCTAAGATAATCTACCAGGAGGTTCTCTGGCGGCTCCGACGGTACCTCATGCGCTGGGTCCTACGCGTGAACGAGGCAGACCTCACTATCCAGCTGCGCAACGGGAGCGTTCTGCACTGTCGCTCCGCTGACAATCCGACCAGCATCCTCGGTTTGGGCGCAGACTTCTTGGTTATGGACGAGGCATCGCGCATCTCCGAGGAGGTCTGGACCCAGGCGCTGCGCCCCACGCTCACTGACCGCAAGGGCAGCGCTCTCTTCATCTCGACACCCGCAGGCATGAACTGGTTCTACGCGCTCTTTGCTCGAGGCCGGGAACAGCTCGCCTTTGAATATCAGAGCTGGCAGTTCCGCACCGTCGACAACCCGCGCATCGACCCGGACGAGGTTGAGAACGCTCGTCGAACGTTGCCCGAGCGGGTGTTCAAGCAGGAGTATCTCGCCGAGTTCCAGACCGACGGCGGGGAGGTCTTCCGGGGCGTTGACCAGTGCGTGTGCGGCAAGCTTGAAAACCCAGAAGAGGGTGCGCGCTATGTTACGGGCGTCGACCTGGCGAAGCACCAAGACTACACAGTTATCACAACGCTCAAGCAGACCGAGACAGGATGGCAGGTCGTCGGCTTCATGCGATTCACTCGCATCGACTGGAACCTCCAGAAACAGTTCATCATCGGCACCGTCAACACATACCGCTCCGCGTGCATCATCGACAGCACCGGCGTCGGCGACGTCATCTACGACGACCTCGTGCGCTCCGACCTGAACGTCAAGGCCCTGCAAATCTCCTCCAACAGCATCAAGGCGCGGCTCGTGGAGAACCTCGCCGTCGCCATCGAGACAGGGGCGGTCAAGTTCCCGAACATTCCCGAGCTCATCGATGAGCTCAAGGCCTACACGTACAAGACCTCCGACTCCGGCCGAACGCTCTACAACGCCCCGTCCAGCTTCCATGACGACGCCGTGATGTCCCTCGCGCTCGCCTGGAAGCAGACAGAGACTCAGCCGATGCTCTCCGCACGGGTTCCTCTCGAACGACGGCCGATGACGACAATAGAATGGGAGCAGCACATACGCAAGTACTACACAAAGACGGTCACTATTCCTATTCGATGATAATCACGTCGGGAGTGAGAACATTTACATGGGCGCGGGGTCAGTTTTGATGTAGCCGTTCTATGCCGCATTTTCTGCAAGCAAGTCGTTGTTCAAAGACTCCGTTGCCGATATGTCTCGGGCCACCGACTTTGACCCATGAGTGCCGGCAAAAGATACTCGTAAACCATCCCATCGCTATCCCTCGGAGTGGCCTCTGATTACGCCCTTTTTATGTATTGTTCTGCCTGCTGGCAATAATATATTAAAAGGTATTCATTTCAGTATCACGGATGCGCGCCAACGAGTTTAGTGATGATGTTCTCCGGACAAAACAGGCACGTTTTCTGGCAGCCGTGCGCAGAGCCGCAAAACACATCGGTCAAGCCGCGCCAGAGGTCAAGTTCTGGGCCGATAAATGTCCTTCTGATTCCGGGCACGAGCTCGCACACATACACCCAGATACTGGCGTGATTTGCGTAACGAACAAGCGCCTTGAGGAGATGTCGTATGAGGATATCGAAGAGACTGCAACCCACGAGGTAACGCATCTTATCGATAAGAAGGATGAAAGCAATCCGGTCCACAGCGGGGAGTTCTATGCTAAACACGACGAGGTGAAGCTGCACAGCTGGAGACCTCCTTTAGGAGCCGGAATCATCATGATAGACCCAAGAAATAAGACCCCAATCAGCAAGACCCGTACAAAGGCGAAGTCCGGGCCCGATAAGGTGCAGTGCAACTATCATTTTTGCCGAAAGAAAGTCCCCCTCAAACAATGCCCTTTTTGCAAGGATTATTACTGTCAGGAGCATCTCAAGCCAAAGAGACCTGGCTTTGCCAACTTTGACAGTGATTCTGTCGAGGACCGTCTGCGTAGGCAAACAGTGGGAGGGCATCCATGTCCCGACTATGCTGACCATGAGACAGCCCAAGAAGAGCAGCAAAAGACGCGGTATCACTCTGCACTTGCCAACGTGTTAAGTGACAGACCTGCTGCCGCCGTGTTCAGCAGCGGCCCTGTAGATGATGATTATGTTCCGCGCCAAAAATCCGAGAAGAAACACGTCGTAGTGTCGCCTCAAGAGCTCTTACACAAACATAAGACTGTTGTATATGAGGTTCCAGCTGAACACCGCGTGGAGCCTATCCCTGCGGCTCAAACTCCTGTCTCGAAGCCGAAGGGTCGTATCATCGCTGCGGTCGTCATATTTGTTTTGATTGCGCTGATAATAATGGCCTATTTTATGACGAGAAATGTACTCGTCAGCCAAAATCTGACAAATCCAAATGTGTCAAACACATCCCTTGCCGCGCCTCCCGAACCAAAGGTTGTAGAGAGACAAGTACCTGTACTTCTTTCGATAGCTGTTTACACTTCAAACCCGAAATCCTACACGTTCACGGATGTGTCTCTGGAGGGGTATTTGTTACGGGGCGTAGCGGCAGGGAGTGGAAACGGCGTGTACGAAGATTTTGTTATAGATGATTATGACAATCGGATTAGGCTTCTTAACTTGACTCCTGACCAGCGGCTCCTGTTCAATAAGACTGCAAGCGCTGTCCCCTATACAGTGTCGGGTACGTTCAAGGCTTATGCAACTGGGCCGGTTATTATTGTTTCAAGCGTCACCGCATCTGAGCGCAGATACCGGGTAGAGAAGGTCGTTCTTGACTGAAGCTGCGCTGAAATCACAATATTTATATATCTTCATAATATTCCATATATCGTGATGATACATGGTTAAGATTCAAATCGACCTCTCCGCCGAGGAGGACAAGATTGTCGAGGTCTACAAGCTCATGAACAACCTCAACACGAAGCAGGATGCCATCAAGCAAATGGTACGGCATTTCAGCGTTGAGATTAAGCCCAAGAACGTCAAAGAGAAAGACTACTACAAAATCTGAAGGTGAAACCTATGGACCCCGTCGTCACGTATAGTCTTGTCGGTGCTGGTGTCGTCATCCTGCTGCTCATCGTCTGGAAATGGATTGATTTTTACAACAAGTTCCAGTACTGGATAAACAAAGCCCAGCGCGCGTTCGCGGACATCGACGTGATGATGCAGCAACGCCTCGACATGCTACCTGCGCTCGCACAGGCCATCAAGAAGTATGACATCCACGAGTACAAAGCCCTCAAGGATGTCATCGAGGCGCGCAGCCGCTGGTCCAAGGACGCTCCCCTCAACGAGAAAGTACACGCGGTCAACGATATCGACAACAGTTTCTTGAAGATACAGGCGGTCTTCGAGCGTTATCCCGAGCTGAAGGCCTCGCACCTCCACGAGAAGATAATGGGCCGTGGGAACATCTCCAAGATGGAATCGCACCTGCGACAGGCAAGGCTCTACTACAACCGCCAGGTGCAGCAGTACAACATGCGCGTGGCGCAGTTCCCCCGGAACGTCGTCGCCAACGCCCATGGCTTCAAGCCGCTGGAGTATCTGACGCTCGGCAATCAGATTAACCAGGGCCCTCAAGAGACGTACAACGGCAAGGAACTGTTTGATGACTGAGCGACCAGGGTGATGCGGTGTTCCGACAAAACAACTACCTCATCGAGCTCAGGCTCCAGGGCTACGCCAAGAGATACGCCCGGGAGATGATGGATGAGCTCGTCAGGAAGTTTCATCTCCGGAATGCCCTGAGTGCTGGCGGGGTACCGCACATCACTATTTACGGGCCGTTCACAACGGACAACCAGGGGCGCATGGTCGGGACGGTCATCGGTGTTTGCCGCCGATACTCGGTAATCCCCTTCAAGTTCCAGGGATTCGACCACTTCAATAACCCAAGCAACAAGGTTATTTTCTTAGACGTCGCCCCCTCGGACGAGCTCAAACAGCTTCGCCAGGACATCTCGAACGCACTACGCCCCATCACCTCATCAAAATCGCGGGAGGACCGAAAGGATAAGGAACGGTTCTATTTCCACTCGACCATCGCCTTCAAGAACATCGACGCGCAGTTCACACGGATATGGCAGCACCTCCAGAGCAAACGGGAGCCTGACATCAATCAGGTGGTGCTGCGTCTCACGATTCTCAGAAACGGTAAGATTCTTCACGAGTATGACTTCATGCAGCGGACGCTCCTCAGTCGCAGTCAGGCCTTGAACCGGGGCGTCTTCAGACGCACCATACAAATCCTCAAGAGCAAGAATGTGCAATACGACAGTGTCCTTGAGCAGGAGAACCCGACCCACAGGGCTCATGAGGAAATCAGGAGCATCGAGAGTTCACCCAAGGGCGGCTTTTGGAGCCGTATCATGCGTTTTTTTCGATAGTGCGAACTTGAGGTGTTTTCATGGCAAGAAGCCTGACGAGGCGACGATAAATACATAGAAATCACCGCCCGAAGGTTGGATTATGCCCTATAAAAACTCGAAATGTCAGACTGGTCGTTTCCTCATGCGTCCTTGTCGTCTTGATGAGACTGCTGAACCGGCGAAGCCACCAAGTACTATGCCTGAGATAATTCTAATGGCATTCAAGACTGGCTCATCGGGTCCTGGAAGAATGATGTTAAAGAGTGGAATGGCCGGGCCAAGTAAAGGACCCGAATTTACGAGACCATCAAGCCAAGTTCGGAGAGCTAAACCGAGCGTGCCAAGTACCATGCCGGTCAATATCGCACCCAATATAATGAACAAAATCCTATCTGCAGTCAGGCCTCTACGGTTCATGTGGATGCACTCCCCTTGACCTTCCGCCTGGTTAGTTTTGCCATGACGTTCGCTTGCTGCTCAATATTAATGTGTTTATCTACCTGGCAGGGTTAGCTGGAAAATGATACACCCAGCCACACCAGCCCAGCGCCGATGAGCGTTAACAGCAGCTTGTATCCGAACCCTATAGCGACCGTCCAGGGTCCGATGATGAGCGCTGTGCCGAGCAGAACCGCCATGGCCGTACCCGTCAGCTGGATGGTGCTGCTCATTTGGACTCCTCCTTCATGTAGTAGACAGTGGCGTTCTGCTGCGAACGGCTGACTGAGTTGTATGCACCTTGCCGTCGACCAACTACATCCTTGAGCTCGTCCGTCAAGTAGCCGCGCAGCGTCTTTTCTGAGATGGGCGTTTTCTCCCTGACTTTCTTGAGCAACATGGTGAAGTTCGCCTCTTTCAGGTCTTTGAGCGTGTTGACAACGGCGACGACCTTGCCGTTGACGGGGTTCCCACCCAGTTGCTTCTTTGTGGCTGCCCTGGCTCGAATCATGAGCTCTACGACCTCAAGGTTTCGGAAATAGGGCTCGATGCGGCTCGTGTCGAGCATGGCAAAGGCCGACACGAGAACGACGAAGCACGCCCCTGCGACTATTCCGAACGGCGTGCTATTATTCTTCATCGCAAAGGCGAATGAGCCCCCTCCGAGCAGCAGCAGCACTATAAAGACGAAGAGGGTAGTGCGTCTGTGCTCGCGCATCCACCCCTTCGGAGCGCGGTACACGTCATATTTCTTCTCCTCGGCTATCTTCTCCTTGTAATATGCCTGGAGCTGTAGGAGCTCGCCGTCGCTCTTGGAGACGAGTTCCTCAGGGGTCAGGTGATGCCCGTTCCGTTGCTGTCCGAAGTCCGACATTTCAAGGGGTATGGGTTGGCCTGTTTTTAAGTTGATTTCGGTAAAAGGGAGGGACTCCCCCATTCCCTCCCTTCGCTGGATATATAAGTTGGTAATGATTCCCACTGTTCAACGACGAGAAGTCGAATCGGGGGTTCAGAAACATGGGTTCAAAACAGAACCCGCAGCCGTCGACCCCAAACCATTTACCGACGACAAATAGGGTTGTCCTGGGTTCAAATCCCAGCGAACCCATAGTCGAACTACAGTCTAATCCTTTGACAGTAAACCATGAAAAGGTTCACGAAAAGGGTTCAGATAACAATTACGAAAACACCGACGACATTATTAGCACCGAAATATTGACTTCTCTCCCCAAACACCGTCTAGAAGGTCTTATTCTTGCTCTCAGGAAGGAACTCCGTAGACGGTATATCCGCAAGAAACCCTCAAAGTATGGCAATCTGAACAAAGGGTTTACTGACGAGGAACTAGGTAAGTTTCTCTCTTGTTGCCTCAATCTGAAGGCAAAACTAGCGTTCCGCTTGATGGCTAATCTAGGTCTGCGTATCGGAGAGGTTGCCAGAATACGGATATATGATATTGACCTGAACAACCGCCGTTTTCAACTTATTAGCGAGAAGACAAGAAAAGCAGATAGTCTGTACCTGCATGACGAGGTTCTGGAAATCCTCAAGCTATGGATGGATACCAATTATGAGGAGATTGTGGCTCACGACGGGTATATATTGTATTCTGAGGTCAAGTGCAACAAGATGAAGCACGTTAGTTCCCATTGGTTAAGAAATGCCTTTCGTCAAGCTGCAATTCTCTCAGGTCTAAATGAGACTTACGGGCATAGCGACGAGATGTTTGACAGGGCAGAGAGGCGACTTCATCGGCTCACAACCCATAGTCTGAGGCATTATTTCATCACAAAGGTCTACAAGACGCTAAAAGACCCCATAATCGCCCAGAAATTGGCTAGGCACAGCGATATCAAGTCCACTCAGGTCTACATCCATACGGCTCAGAACGACCTAGACGGCTCCCTAAGCAGGGTTTTCGAGAAGAACCTACTTGACAAGCAAAAAGAGCAGGAAGACCTCAAAAAACTCGTCCAAATGTGGGGATTGTTGCGATAAGACAATTACTTGTCCACTGGTCAAATAGAGTCAACTTTTTTAAATGGCCTGCTTGTAACTTGTGCTGAGGTGTGAAATGTCCACTCCAACGAAACTTAAAGTTGTTGACCTCTTTGCCGGAGCAGGCGGCTTCAGCCTAGGTTTTCAGCTCGCAGGTTTTGAGGTCATTGGGGCCATTGAGATTGATGAATGGGCTGCACAAACTTTCAAACAGAATCACCCTTCTGCCAAGGTCATTATTGGCGATATAACGAACATATCTGACGAATCATTAAAGAAAGCGTTTGACACTCCATTCATAGTTATTGGAGGTCCGCCGTGCCAAGGGTTTTCTATTTGTAATCAAAATGCAGGCGACCCCAAAGACCCTAGAAATTCTTTATTCAAGGAATTTATACGCGCTGTTCGAGTACTACAACCACAAATTGTTATTTTGGAGAACGTGCCAAATCTTATCAATGCCCGAACAAACAAAAAAGAGAGGGTTGTCGACATAATTCATAAAGAACTTGAAGAACTCGGTTACTCAGTTCAATCTAGGATACTTGAGGCGGTCCAGTACGGTGTTCCTCAAATACGAAAACGATTATTTGTTATTGGCTCAAAAGTCAAATTAGACAGTTATTTTCCGTCACCGACTCATTCAAAGAATGACTATATGAACTTATGGGATGCAATCAGCGACCTTCCTGACTTAGAACCGAGAGAAGGAACTGAAATTCAAGCATATAACAAACCACCGAGAAATGAATTTCAGAAGATGATGCGGGAGAGGGGTGGGCAAGTACACAATCACGTCTCCATGAAGCACTCTTACAGAATGATTGAGCGATTTAAACAGATGAAGTGTGGCGAATCTGTATCTGATGTTCCTGATGAATTAAAGCCCTATAAACGAGGGAGCGCAGGAACTATTTCGGGAAAGACTTACGACCAAAATAATCGACGGATGCATCCGAATAGACCCTGCCACACGATTCCGGCGTCATTTTATGCCAATTTTGTACATCCTTACAAACACAGGAATTTTACCGCGAGAGAAGGTGCCAGACTACAAACCTTCCCTGATTGGTTTACGTTCCACGGGAAACCTACGGTTGTTAGTGGCAAGCTTCTTGAACGAGAGGGTCGTCATCATGAGAAATTTCTGTGTCAATATGCTCAGATTGGAAACGCTGTTCCCCCTCTCCTCGCCAGGCAAATAGCATTAAATATAAAAAGCCAGCTTTGAATGGACAGTCTATGTTCGTTCACGGAGAAAATCTGGAACAGAAAGAACAGCACGACAAAAAGTATAATGATGCAAAAAGCAGGAAATATCTCGCTGAAATACGAAAAAAATATGATTTGTGGAAGTCAAAAAATCTGGCACTAATTGGTCCATCAAGCAAAAAACAGAAAGAAGATATTGTAATAATCAAGAATAGAATTGATTTACTGAATGAGTATAAAGATTTTGTTGACCAAAAGCGGTATGCTGAACAGTTTGATTCTCGTTCAAATTTACATTCTAGTATACTGGAAGAGTTCATGTATTATTTGTTCAAGGATTTGGTGGCAAGTTACTCTCAACAAGCCTTAATTGGCAAAGCACACACTGTGAAAGATTTCTTTTTCCTTCCTCCGAATTTTACTGAGATGCAGTTGAAGCCCTACGTTTTGATTGAGAAAAAAGACCATGATTTTGTTATTGGTGTGAGTATCAATGCGTCATTTGTATGTGTGGGTCAGAAACACATCCAAGCCGAAACATTTCAAGTTCCCGCTGTTGCTATTGAATGTAAGACTTACCTAGATAAAACCATGTTAGAGGGCGCTTCGACAGCGGCGGAGCAATTGAAACTAAGAAATCCAAATGCGATGTACATAGTGGTTGCCGAATGGCTAAAACTAACTGAGGCAGTCAATCTGAACAAGTTCAAGGTTGACCAGATATATATTCTACGAAAACAAAAGAATACTGACCGAGAGTACCGTTTGTTACCAGGATATGTTAAAAAATCCATTGACCTTGACGTTGTAGTTCACCTATTCGAGATGGTAAGAAATCACCTTGCTATGGACTGGCAAGCAAGCATCCAGCATGGTCTGGACCGTGGCTGGCTCAAGTAATGTTTGTTAATCAATATAACAAAACCTTTTCAAAGTTTCTTTCACATTCAAGAACCGATAAGCCCCTCAAATGTGATTTTACTCAAGGTAATTTATTTTTTGTTTCTAGAACGTGGTTTGTCCCAATAGGGTGATTTGCACTTAGGACACACTCTAGGGTCGTTCTGTTTGTCTCTAGGGAGCCATTCGTGGTTACAACGAAAGCAACGATACCCCATCAATGAGACTTTCTGAGCCATTCTATTGCGTTCTAGAGGGTGTTTTGTTTATAAATCTTTTGGTATATTATTAACTATATATTACTAAAGAGAAAAGTATTTATACTAGAGAATATACCTAATAGTAATATACTATAAGGTGATTTGTATGGAAACTGAACAGCAAAAGACGGAACGAATAGAAGAGATACTGCGACGGGCGGGGCTGAAAGGCGTTGTGAAGTTCAAGGTGGGAGAATGAGCGAATACGTGAACATTTACGGAGAATGGATTGAAGTTCCTGATGAGGATGAAGAAGAACGCGCCCTGCAACGAGACGGGTTCTAAACTCCTTTGTTATCGAGTTCAGACGCTTCTTTTGAAGTAGGCGATAACTGCTTTAGTTACTGGTACGGATGTGAATGCTACGGGTTCGGCAATTGGAATGACTGCGACAAGTTCCCATCCGTCTTGACCGAGTTTATCAAATTCTTCTTTCTGCTGCTTTGGCTTATTGAAGAAACTTAGGTCGTATCGTTGAGTAAAGTATTCCCATTTTTCGCCTCGTCCCATAGTGCTCCCCCCGCTTGTTTTCTTTAATGGTTTATTCGCTTCCTTTAATGGTTTTTTTTCTTCCTCATCTATGTCCTCTTCTTCAACCTGTGTCTGTTGTTTTTCTCGCAGTTTAATATCTGCAGGAGAACCCTTCCATTTCGCAGCACAAGCGGAGCAAGCCATCTTGTTATTTGACAATTGCTCTCTAGTCCCGAAAATTCCCATTCCTTTCTTACACATCTCGCATTTGACCATCGTCATCAACCTCGAATTAGTTCTGTGTCGATATTGTTACAGTCCAGCTCCCCGAGTTGTCATCAAAAGAATTCGTACCATCGTTGACGCCAAGATATAGACGACCATCCTTCTGAATTGTGACGTTTTTTTCAGCGCCTATTTCGAAACAATTACCAGTTCCCACTTTTCCGACGAGCATATAGTTCATGGATGTATATGGACATAAGAGCTGTGCACGGTCGGCACCTGACTGGGATGGGTCAAAACCAGACGGTATTTGTCCTGTGTCGCTTCCCGCAATCTTGACTATTCCTGTTGCATGTATGCTGATTTTTGTGCCTTGTTTGACATCTATGTGTGTATCGACCCAAGGTTTATTTGCCTCAACAATTATATTAATGGGTGCTTTAGAGAGTTCTATGGTCCTTGGAGGGGCGGTCACATCATTTGATATTGTTGTTGGAGTTGTCGTATTAGAATCAGTATTCTGCGTCACGACGGGGTTTGGTTCCCCCGTTGTTGCCGTATTGGCATAACTCGGAGGAGAAATGACTTCAGCATCAGTAACCGTTATGTCATCACCTATTAATCCACCATAACTATCAAGTTTTCCTCGGAAATAGATTGAATCGCCTATTGAATACTGCGAGAGTTTATCTTCTTGTCCGTCTTTCATACGGACAACAATATCGCTCTTGATAGTGAATGGACCTGGCGGTCTGAGTGTTAGCAAAATAACATACGTCCCGAACATATCGGTATCGATGCTCTTTACATATGCGCCCCATTCAACACATTTTCCTTTGTATGTATCAAAATAGCGGTCTTGTTGTAGGTCAGTCTTACCAGACCCGAAAAGTTCGTAATAGAAGGATGCTGCGGGTACTGAAAGACAAGAGGGTTTACTTGCCGGAGTTGTAGTGTTGACACAACCAATGATAAGAACGCAGGGAATTAACAAGGCAAATAGTAATCTTCTCACAGCCAGCCCCCATCGCTGTTGAAATGTATTTGTTAGGTAAATGTTAGGTAAGTGTATATATAAATGTTTTGTGATTTCGAGAGTGAATTATCGACGATTAAGCTACATCCTAAGCGGTGCGCTCCGACAGAAGGTCGTCAAGGCACTCGTCAAGCCAAAGACGCCCGCCCAGCTCACAAAGGAGATAGGCACGCAGGATTCCAGCATCTCAAGAATCCTCAAGGAACTAGAGAAAGAAAAGATTATCGAGTGCCTGTTCCCCGAGAACAAGAAAGGTAGAATCTATCGTTTGACAAAACAAGGCGAAGACTTACTGAAGATGCTCTAAATAAGACGGGTTGTAATCTAAAGCCATCAAAACCAAATCATCTTTACTATCATAATGAAAGTTAATAATGTATAAACTCCTGTAAGAACGAGCATTATGCGGCTAAGACGGGTACTTGATTTGTCAAAATTCTTTATGGACTCATTCAATTCGTCTACAGATTTCTTTAATTTCATCTGGTTTAGGATGCTCAGTCCAGCAGATGAACTAATGGTAAGCTGGGGATAGTCTGAATTATCGACAAGGTTATTTTTTATGGCATATGAGATGATATTGCTAAACTCACTCGGTATCTTATCTGCCTGAGTGGGTGCTGGATAATTCTTGTCAAGTATCTCAAAAAGTTCGTATAGTGTTTTTTCCATTTTATTGTCTCTCAACAACTTTGCCGTCCTGAAATGTGAACTTCTCCGAGAATCTGGAATGAATCACATCGTTAAGTAGCTGGATACTCTTTAGGGCGTCTTCTTTTGTCGCCTCTCCCTCGGAGGGATGAACATACTTGTTTCTGAGAACCCTTAATTCTTCCAATGCATCGTAAGTAGATTTGGTTATCAGACCACCTTTATGCAAGAGTTTAAGACGCTTGAATTGGCTTATTTCTCGCTCATATAGGTCACTTTCTTCAACAGTATTGTCGTTAATCGAGAATCTGAGACTAGATGATAATTCGAAGGTAAATCTTTCAGCAGCGATTCCCATCATTGCTATTGCGGAATGGAACAATCCATACTCGTAGCATTTTCGTGCCTCTTCCATCAAATTAGTGTAGACTCCGACTTCTCCAGTCATATAGGATGGTAGTTCGGCTAGTCTATCAACCATTGCTGGAACTTGCGAAGTCAAGTATTCTAATTCTTCTTTCTCAATTGCTGGACGTGAGGCGGCGTGCTGACGTAATGCATTAGATGTCAAATCGAATCGAAGTACCCTCTCCATGAAATCGCTATTCGCACTAGGTTTTTATGTTTTTCTCGAAAAATCGCCGTTCTTCTCGTAATTCCTGCGATATTTGTTTCGCAACGCATTTTAAGGAAGGAACCATTCAGTTAGAATGGGTGACTGGTTTGTCGTTCTGACACAAGAAGAATGGCACTTATGGCTATCGCGGCAAGACACCGACGGATGGGTACGACTAAAGTAACTTTATAAATTAAATTCATATCGCTTCTTCATGGCGGTCGATTGGAGTATACTCTTGTCCACCTTCATTATCCCAGCAATTGGTTTTGTACTTGGTGGAATATTCACATATTTGCTGCAATATTTGTTCAATAGAAAGCAAAAAAATGATGAACAGAAAGCAGAGTTATACAACAAGATATATGATGAATTTTATCAATTAGAGTGTGCATTCAGTTCCGGGAGGCTAATTGAACTAAAAGAGACTGAGTTGATTTTGCAGAAAGGGAGCGCAATATTTCGTTTAGGAAATATGGAGCCTTCAATTCGGAAAATCCTAAATAAATATGAATCATTTCGGGATGAACTGATAGCTTTTGATATGGCATTGCGTGACGTCGTGCACCAATATGTTCCGGACCCTGGACAATATGTCGATGAAGAAATTGGTTATCTTGGCGTACCATATTCAATCCCAACAGAAATTGCGTTCGGCTTTCTCGAAGCAAATCATCCCACCTTAGAGACTAGTGTGTCAACATACGTTAAAAAAGCCAATGAAACGTTTATTGGTTCAATTGATTTTGGCGAAACAGATAATATTAATGCGGAACCTTCTAAGAATGAAATCGCTAAATTTATGAGAATCTTCGACGACAGAATTCTTATTGAAAAATCACAGATAATGAACTCGAATTATAAGGAATTAAAAACGCTTATAGAAGAAGCAAAGAAGAAAATGAAATCGCATATTTGATAAGGTTTGTTTATGAGATAATCTTATATCTTAGAACAACTTCCCGCTCAGAATGGGCCGAGAAGAAGGAGAAATTTTAGGAGTCATAATAGTCGTTGTGACCGTTCTTGCTGCCGCTATTTACATCTCTAGGGCGCTCTTTCCATGGTTTGTAGCACTTAGCGCTATTTCATTAATTATTCTAATAATCATGTT
The DNA here is from genome assembly GCA_964603995.1 of uncultured Bacteroidota bacterium. Lineage (GTDB taxonomy): Bacteria > Bacteroidota > Ignavibacteria > Kryptoniales > JAKASW01 > JAKASW01. The sequence continues at coordinate 24,712 of CAZRXH010000039.1, forward strand.
GATATTCACATTATTCGGAGACTTAGATGGTGAACTGCTTATCTGGCCGGGAGGCGCATTAGCTATATTCTTAATTGGAACCGCCATTACTTTCGGGATTGGTTATGGTTTTGGCGATAGTTCCATGGGACAAGCAGTCTTAGCATTAGATAAGGCATTCGGTATCTATCAAGATGCGGAACAGCAAGTTACCGTTACCACTATTGATGCTCTAAAAAATGCAACGAGCGACGTAGTTACCGCATCGAATACGAGTGATTCTGAACACATTGCCGAAGTGTCTAACGCTTCACTCGACCTACTGAAGGTTCGAGCGCAACTGCCTTAATCTAAGTCGTTATGCGGAGGCGATAGCCAAAATAGATTTTTCGGAGAGTGTTTCCTTCTGACTCTCGAAGCGAGGTTTTATCTCGGCGGTATTCCTGAACCCAGTATACTTCGAGTACTCTTCTTCCATAATTGCTTTCACTCTATCCTCATATCCTTCTTGACATATGATTGAATCAAATAGGGGAAGTCCATAGATGTTCTTGTCCATGAGGTGTAGCAATATGTTCTCCATGATGTTTGAATCGTGAAACATAAGGAGCTTGCCCATCCCTGTATTCAGGAATGGCGCAATGAGGGGGTGCTTCTTCTTGAACACTCTCAGAACATCTCGGGGGCCGAGGTCATGTTTTCTCAGAATTTCCAGAATTGGCGTCTCGTCGAATTTTCCCTTCAATCGTTTCATGTATTGGTCAAAGTTTTTCTTATTTATCGCCAAGACATATTTTCTCTCAGTAGTTGCATTAATCGCCGAGAGAATGCACGTTTTGACCGCGCCACGTAGTTCTGCATCTGGTGTGCCTATCAATCCTTTGACTACTGGAGTGTATGCGTCCGAGGGACATTCTAGTCCTATGAGATTATACATTAAAGAGATGTGCATAGCGCTAAAATCAACCTCTTCGGTGGTAACCCCATTAATCAATAACTCTTCCTTTCTGACTCCCCTTCTCAGTTGAAGGTAAGAACGCCCTCCTAGTTGATAATGCCGTCCACAACCCTCCGAATCGAAGATTCTTGTTAGATACACGTTTGAAAGGATGTGTCCATCCCTCAGATTCCTTTGAGTGACCCTTATCTTGTTGAAATATTGATTATTCAAGATATAGGTATTTCTAAGGGCATTATTATAGAAATGTATCGGTATGGGTATATCTTTAATGTTATTATTAGTATTATATGTAGTTATTGTATTGTCTTTATCATCTTTAATTATAATATTATGTATATTTACAATTACTTTATAGTTTGATTGCCCTTCTTTATGTTTAAGTAACTGCGGTCCGTCTTTGTTCTCCACAATTAAGTCATGTAGTTGTTTAACGTCTACTTCGGGCGGTCTGCTCAGGTCTATGCTTACCGCTTGTTTCAGCTTATCTGTTATGGTTATTCGACTGCAAATCCCTCGTTTGAATCCAGGTCTTGCCTTCATTCCGCCTTTGATTGTAATGTATCCTTCCTTTACTAGGAGGTCTTCTGCCTTTCTTATGAGATGATAAGTGACATATTCTGACCAATTTTTCCCTCGATATGATTCCATGCCTCTTGGGACGGCAACGGTACCTTCTAAAAGGACGTTTACTATCAATAGAACGAGGTGGTTTTTGAGTTTCTGACGATATTGTCCGAATTCTTGTTCGACAAATGCCCAAATTTCGGGGTATTGGTCTAGCTTGATGTTCTTCTGATACATTTCTTGGTAATAATTTTCTTCTGGCATATTATGTCCTCTTGTTTAGATTTGTCCTGTCCAGAAGTGTCCCAAAACAGTTTTTTAGAACCTTATAGGTGCTTGTTTTGGTGCTGTTCTAGAAGGAAAAAATCCTTTAATGTATCGCGTAGAACTACTCCCATATAAACTTTTCGTTACTACTTTTTATTACAACAATAGTCACTTTTTGTCGTCGGAAATATATACTTTAGTATATATTTGTTAGGTGGCATATTAAATTACTGTTAACATTCCAAAATGCTAACTGTGGTTGTTAAAAATTTTGTCTCAGGACAGAATCGTTGTGAGTGGATTATGTGCTGTTTAGGCGGTCTGTAGGGCAATATCGAATATTAGTTACTACTTGATAGTAGTAACTTAATAGCTATTTTTGCTTGAGAAATTCTTGTATCAGCTTCTCGACCTTGTTTGACTTGTTAATAGAACGCTCGCCACAATAGTCATTGAATTCCTTGAGAGTCTTACTGTCAATCGTGAAGGATGCTGTTTTCTTGACCATGAATGGGTAATTATTCGCAATATTTATAAATATTAATATTATTTATATTGTAAATATTATATGGGGTGTTGAAATGACAAATAATGAAAGGTTCACTAACGTGGGTTCATTTAGTGAGCGCACTAAAGTCGAAAATACCAATATATCGACGGTAAACGAATGTAATGATAAATCAAATCCCAGCGAACCCATGTTCAGGATTCTACCCGTTCTCGTCAACGATTTCGTCGTCGTCCGCGAGCAGCACATTCTTCTGGTCTTTCTTCTCGCGGAACGCGCGGGGCACGTAGACCGGCTTGCGCGTCAGGGGGTTCTCGCCGGTGTAGTACATCGCCGTCGAGAGCGTGCCGGGCGTCGGCGTGAACACCTGGGTGAGGTTGACGAAGAGGCCGCGCTCGTCGCAGTATTTTTTCAGTTCGCGCATCTCGTTCATCGAGCAGCCCGGGTGCGCGGCGACGAAGTACGGGACGAGGTGTTTCCGCGTGCCTTGCTCCTTGTTCACGAGGTCGAACTCCTTGAGGAAGCCGTCGAACGCCTGCCGGTCGGCTTTCCGCATCTGCTTCAGGACGTTGTCCGAGATGTGTTCCGGCGCGATCTTCAACCGGGAAACGAACCGCATCACCTTCCGGAAGAGCGCCTTCTGCCGCAAGACAATATCATGGCGGAGCGCGGAGCGGAGCTCGAGGGACGTGCCCGCATGCTCGCGATTCAGCTCCTCGACGCCTTCGAGCAGGGGGATGAGGTCGTCGCTCAGCTTCCGGTGGGAGCAGCCGACGCATTCCTGGTTGCAGAACGCGATCTTGTCGTACACGGTTATCTCGGCGTCGATGATTGGCGACGCGATGCGCACGGGCTTATTGTAGAGGTCGCAGCGCGACCCGTACATGTTCAGCGTCGGCAAGGTGAGGTCGACTATCTTCTTCTCGCCGGCGACGTAGAGCTGTTCGATCTCTTTGAGGATTGATTCTTTGGAGCGGCGGGCGATGTTCTTGCCCTGGACGAGGGGGATGACGCAGAACGAGCAGCCGCCCCAACACCCGCGTCCGAGGATGACGCTCGTCGCGAGGCTCCGCACCATCGAGTCGTTGAACGCGTAGTTCTTGCTCTCAGGGTGGAGGCGGCGCGTGAACGGGAGCGCGTAGATGAAATCCATCTCCCGTTCGTCGAGGGGATGCGGGAAACGGTTGTGGCGGATGACGCTGAGGCCGCACGGCTCGAGGAACGCATCGTCCGGCCGGAGGTAGGTGAGCGCGGTGAGGAGGTTGAACTGCCGCTTCTCCTTGAGGCACTGCTCGTAGCTGGGGAGCGGGGTGACGCCGTCCTGGTGCTCCCCTTTCCTGACGCGGAACGCGAGCCCGTCGATGGAAGCGAGGTCGAGCGTGTCCTTGACGCGGTCGAACCGCTGTCCGGAAGAGAAGCCCGTCGCCTTCAGCCGGTCGAGCAGCAAGAGGATGGAGCGTTCCGCGTTGCTGAAGAGGAGCAGGTCCGCTTTCGTGTCGTTCAGGATGCCGCGACGCAACGCTTCCCCCTTATAGTCGAAATGCGTGAACCGTCGCGTGGTGGCTTCGACGCCACCGAGGACCGTGACGCAGCCCTGGTGGAGCTGCTTGAGCCGTTGCGTGTAGACCATGAGCCCGTGTTCCGGGACGAGGACGTTCTCCCGTTTCCGGAGCATGGGTGTGTAGTTGGCGAGCATCGAGTCGAGCAGTCCGGTCGTGACGCAGAAGAAGTATCGCGGCGCGCCGCACGCGAGGAACTCGTCGTCGGTCTCCGGTTGTGCGATGATGCCGACGCGATACCCTTTCGCGTCGAGCAGCCGGGAGAGGAGGGCGATGCCACTGAGCGGGTGGTCATAGTACGGGTCGCCCGTCACGAAGACGACGTCAAAGGCGGTGAACGATGCGCCGTAGCGCGCCTTCCCTTCCTCGAGCGTGACCGGCAGGAACTCCATCCGGGGGCGGACGGCGACGCGGTTTAAATAAGTGCTGTCAAGAAAGGCCGCGATGAAAAAGTCGAGCAGCACCCCCTAGACGGCACTGCAGTCTCTCCGC
>CAZRXH010000040.1:0-28028 GCA_964603995.1 uncultured Bacteroidota bacterium
CGGAGATCTTCTGCTCCATGATGCCCAGAATATGTTCACGCCCTTCCTTCGCCTGGGCTAGCGCCTTCCCCATGATTTCGAAAGAGATGCCGCGAATCTTTATGTCCATCTGAAACGCGGTTATCCCCACCCTTGTGCCCGCCACCTTGAAGTCCATGTCACCAAGATGGTCTTCATTGCCGAGGATATCCGTAATCACCGCGACGTCATCGCCTTCTTTGATCAAGCCCATTGCGATTCCAGCAACCGACCTGGCCAGCGGGACGCCCGCATCCATAAGCGCAAGCGAGCCGGCGCACACCGTCGCCATCGAAGACGAACCGTTCGATTCCAATATGTCGGAGACAATGCGCACGGTGTATGGGAAATCCTTTTCGCCGGGGAGGAGATTCTTCAACGCCCTTTCGGCAAGATTTCCGTGACCGATCTCTCTTCTGCCGGGCCCTGACATTCTTGCCACTTCACCGACGCTGAAGCCTGGGAAATTATAGTGAAGCATGAACCGCTTGGTCGACTCGGGAAGCAAGCCATCGATGGTCTGTTCGTCGAGTTTGGTCCCGAGCGTGACGGAAGTAAGACTCTGCGTCTCACCTCTGGTGAAGAGAGCAGACCCGTGCGTCCTCGGCAGAAGACCTATCTCGATCGTTATAGGGCGAACGTCTTTGTACCCTCTCCCATCGAGGCGTCTCATTTCCTTCAGTATCATCTGGCGCATGTCATCTTTGTCGATGTCATGAAGGATCTCAGATATCCTGGACTCCTGCTCGGGGTATTTCTCCGCCAGTGCGAGCGTGACATCTTCCTTCAGCTTCTTTGTCTGCTCGCTGCGTTCGGCTTTTTTCAGGACCTTTCGGTTCAGTTCATGAATCCGCTGATATGAAAGGGCCTTCACCTCCGCGACCAATGCTTCGTTGTTATCTTCTTTTGGCACTTCCCTCTTTGGTTTGTTAACGAGAGAAGCAAGCCCCTTCTGTAGGGCGATTATTTCCTTTATGTACCCGTGGGCAAACTCGAGGGCTCTCAGCAACTCAGCTTCCGAAACCTCATGCGATTCGCCTTCGACCATGACAATAGAATCTTCAGTCCCTGCCACAGTCAAATCCATGTCGCTCTTTTCAAGCTGCGAGACCAGAGGATTGATGACATATTGTCCGTCTATCCTTCCAACTCTTACCTCAGCTATGGGACTGTCGAACGGTATGTCCGACACAACAAGTGCTGCCGAAGCACCGATCGCACCGAGAATATCCGGATCGTTTTCTCCGTCAAAAGAGAAGACTGTCGCCACAACCTGTGTCTCGTAATTCCATTTCTTCGGGAAGAGCGGACGGATCGGCCTGTCTATCAGACGCGCAGAGAGAACTTCTTTTTCGTTAGGCTTTCCTTCTCTCTTTATGAAGCCTCCTGGAAACTTCCCGGCGGCCGCAGTCTTCTCGCGATACTCCACCGACAGCGGAAGGAAGTCTATCCCTTCCCTGGCATCTTCAGCGGCTACGACCGCTACAAGTACCATCGTGTCGGCATACCTGACCATAACGGCGCCGCTGGCTTGCTTCGCAAGCTTTCCCGTTTCGATAGAAAGCTTCCTGCCGCCTATCTCTATTTCTCTAAATATTGCATCTTCCATCATTAATCCTTCTTAATTTACTTTCTGAGGTGAAGTTCCTCGACAATTTTGCGGTACCGTTCGATATTCCTGGACTGCAGGTACTCAAGCAGCCTGCGCCGTTTACCTACCATCCTGAGCAAGCCTGTACGCGAGTGATGATCTTTCTTGTGAGTCTCAAAGTGAGAACCCAATTCGTTGATCCTTTCGGTCAGGATGGCGATCTGCACTTCCGGGCTGCCCGAGTCTTTTCCGGATTTGCCGTACTTGCTGACTATCTCCTGTTTCTGCTCCTTTGTCAAAGGCATTACAAAAACTCCTATCTTTGTTTGTTTACTGTTTTAACCAAGAACTCGTTCATCACGCGCTTGTCCTGATCCATTTGCGAAATGAGCTGTTCGGCGGAGTCGAATTTCATTTCGTCGCGCAACCTGTGGACAAAGGCCAGCTTTATTCGCTTTCCGTAAATGTCGCGATCGAAATCGGAAATCCAAACCTCAACCATCGGGGCGCCGTCATCTTCAAACGTGGGTCGGACCCCGAGACTAGCTAAGCCCATCAGCCTGGTCCCTTCGACCGTGACCTCAACGATGTACACTCCGAAAGAGGGGATCAGCAGGCGTTCGTCAACCAGTTTCAGGTTTGCGGTCGGATAGCCGAGCAATCTTCCTCTTTGGTTGCCACGGATCACAAAACCTTCAATCGCATATGGCTTGCCAAGCATCTTGTTTGCCAGTGGAAGGTTGCTGCTTCGGAGGAGATTCCTGATCGCGCTGCTAGACACCGCTACGTTGTCGATAAGAACGGCCTCGATGAAGTCTACGCCGAAGCCGACTTTCTGTCCGACTTTCCTTGCGAACTCAACGGTTCCTTTGGCGCCACGACCGAAGGTGTGGTTGTAACCCAGAACCAGCTCTCGCATTCCGATCTTCTCATAGATGAGCTTCATAAGAAAGTCTTCCGCAGTAACGAGGGACAAGTCATGGTCAAATTTCAGCAGGAGCACCTCGTCTATTCCGGCCTCGCTTATCAGCTGGACGCGCTCCTCCTCTGTCATCAGGATTTCAACCTTTTTCTTCCCGATGATTTCCTGCGGATGAGGCCTGAACGTAATGAGCACGCTTCTGCTTCCGGGTTTCCTCGATTTCTCTGCAAGAGTCTCGAGTATCCTCATATGAGCGACATGCAAACCGTCGAACGTGCCGACGGTGACCACTGACTCCGCATTAAAGGATACATCTTCAATGGAGTAACGGATCATGCGGCACAGCTCATTTTGAGTTCATCCAATCTTAGAGCATCTTTGATCGTGTAAGATCCGATCCGTGTTCTTATTAGTTCGACGAGCACCGAACCGCAGCCAAGCTCATTGCCGATATCACGCGCAAGGCTCCTTATATAAGTCCCGCTTGAACACACAATCCGGAGCTTCACAAACGGCGGGTCAAATGTTTCGACAGCAATCTCACTTATCGTGACCGTCCTGGGCTTCAGCTCAAATTCGAGTCCTCGCCTCGCAAGAGTATACGCTCTTCTGCCGTCGATCCACGCAGCCGAGTAGTCGGGCGGCACCTGCTCTATCGCACCGGTGAACTTGGCAAGGGCTACTCTCACCCTCTCCGCCGATAATATCACGTCCGTGGTCTGCTCCACAAGTTCTGTTTCAAGATCGTGACTCTTCGAGGTAACACCGAGCCTCAGAGTCGCGACGTACTCCTTGTCAAATCTAAGGAAATCATCCATCATCTTGGTCTTGCTTCCGGTCAGGATGATGAGTAATCCCTCTGCCAGCGGATCGAGAGTCCCAGCATGGCCTACTTTCTTCAGCTTCAACTCACGTCGGATGGACCGCACGACCTCGAATGAAGTCATGCCCTTCGGCTTGTAAACAGCGATGACACTGCCGGTCTCATTCGCCATCATCTTTGTCTTTCCGACCATTGGCGTCGTCTGTATGAGTCTTCTTTAGCAGTTCTTCTATACTTGCGACATAGTCCATAGTGTCATCGATGAAGAAGGCAATCTCCGGTGTGAATTTCAGTCTCACTTTCGCACCAATAAACTGGCGGATATCCTTCTTCGCTTCGTTCAACAGAAACAGGGTCCGCTCTTTCACGTCAATTCCTCCGAAGACGCTCACATAGATCCTTGCCAGCCGCAGGTCGCGTGACATCGACACCTTCGTTATTGTCATGAATCCCATTTCGGATGTCCGGTAGTCTCGTTCTATGAGCAGACCGACCTCCTCCTTTATAAGATTCCCGACTTTTTCTGTTCTTACGGACATTTGAGAAGCTCTTCCTTCCTGCAGGAGATCCCGGAACTGCAGCGCAACGAAATCACGCAAGAGTGCGCTGGGTTTCGACTATTGTAAACGCCTCGATGGTGTCACCGACCTTCATGTCATTATAGTTTTCGAGACTGACGCCACACTCGTAGCCTTCTTCTACCTCCCTTACGTCGTCCTTGAACCTACGCAGGGACGCGATATTTCCTTCAAAGACAACAATCCCCTCCCGGACGAGTCTCACCCGATTGTTTCTCTGAATCCTGCCGTCAACGACATAGCAGCCAGCTACCGTGCCGAACTTCGGGACTTTGAAAATCTGGCGCACTTCCAGCGAGCCAACCACATCCTCGTGGATTTCCGGGCTTAGGAGTCCCTCGAGCGCCTTGCGCACGTTCTCGATCGCGTCGTAAATGATGCTGTAAAGCTTCACTTCGACGGATTCAGCTTCGGCAAGTTTTCTTGCGGCGGCGCTTGGCCGGACGTGGAAACCCAGGATAATCGCGTTCGATGCAGCTGCGAGCAGCACATCCGACTCCGATATGGCACCAACCGCCTTGTGAATGACCTGGACTCTCACTTCTTCGTTCGAGAGCTTCGCAAGTGCATCGCTGAGTGCCTCCACCGACCCGTCAACGTCTCCCTTCACAACTATACTGAGTTGCTTTATCATTCCCTCTTTGATCTCTTTGGAGAGATCCTCCAGAGTTACGTGATGCTGCATGCCGCGCATCGCCTGTTCGCGTTTGATAGTCTTTCTTCGGTTGCTGATGCCTCGGGAAATTCTTTCACTCGGGACGGCCACAAGGATGTCGCCCGGCAGAGGGAGTTCATCGAATCCCACGACCTGTACCGGCATGGCGGGAGGAGCAGACTCAATTCTCTTGCCGCGCTCATCCATCATTGCGCGTACCTTGCCGCTGCTTGTTCCGGCCACGTAGGCATCTCCGATTTTCAGAGTTCCCTTTTGGACAAGCACCGACGCCACGGCGCCTCTGCCTCTGTCAAGAGTGGATTCGATCACAACTCCTCTTGCCAACCTGTCTGCATTGGCTCTAAGATCCAAGACATCGGCTTCAAGCAAGACTTTCTCGAGAAGAAGCTCCACGTTTGTCCCCTTCTTCGCAGAGATCTCTACGGATTGTGTCTTGCCACCCCACTCTTCGAGCAGCACTCCGTGCTCAGAAAGCTGCTTCCTTATGCGGTCGGGGTTTGCCTCGGGTCTGTCAATCTTGTTGATCGCTACAACGAGAGGCACATTCGCCGCGCGCGCATGATTGATAGCCTCAATGGTCTGCGGCATAACACTGTCGTCGGCAGCAACGACAAGTATCACTATATCTGTGGCCTGTGCGCCACGGGCACGCATCGCCGTAAATGCTTCGTGACCTGGAGTATCGAGAAACGTTATTTGCTTCCCGTTAGCCAGTCTTACCTGGTATGCGCCGATATGCTGTGTTATTCCACCGGCTTCACCGGCAACTACATTCGTCTGTCTTATGAAATCAAGGAGAGAAGTCTTTCCATGGTCAACATGGCCCATGATAGTGACGACCGGAGGTCTTGGCTTTAGAGTCTCCGAAGGATCGGGCCTGTCATCAAGCACTTCATCGGTGTACTCCTGTTGAAGCTCGACTTCGTATCCGAAATCATCTGCCAGCAGAGTAATTGTCTCAAGATCCAATCTTTGATTGATCGACACCATCAAGCCGAACGATATGCACTTTGAAATAACTTCGGCTACGTCTATGTTCATCAACTTGGCAAGTTCACCGACAGAAACAAATTCTGAAAGGCGGAGCTTCCGCTTCTCAATCTCTTTTTTCTCTATCTCAATCTGGGCGGCCTCGAACTTCTCTTTTCTCTTTTTCTTTCGGAGCGCAGCGCGTTCGGAATCGCCGGAATCTTCTATGCTCGCCATCGTACGCTGGAAGGCGAGATCGACTTCGGCCTGGTTAACCTCCGGATGCTTGCCTTTTTTCTTCTTGCGTTTCTTAAGCTCTTCCTCGGAAACCGTCTCGACGGGTACGACTACCTCTGTGCTTGCCTCTCTTATCTTCTTTTTCTTCTTCTTTTTCTTCTTCTGTGTTTGAGATTCGGCCTCGAGCTGCGCTTCGGCTTCCTTGGTCTTTTTCTGGGCCTCCTCGAGTTCTTTGCGGAGCTGCATTTCCTCCTCGGTTATCAACCGACCGGTCCGCAAGTCCATTCGTCCGCGAATCTTGAGCCCTTTTTCCTCCTTTTTCGGAGGAGGAGGTTCCTGAACTGCCTCTTTCGCCACGGGCTCCCGATTCAAGGGTTCCTTTGAGGCGGGCACGGATGGAGCGGACACCACTTCCTGCGGCGCAGGCTGCTCCGCAATGGGGGCTACTTCCTCTTTTTCCTCGACAGGGGTCCGGACCTCTTCCTCAGGTGCCACTAGTACTTCGACACTCTTGGTCTCGGGCTCTTCAGCCACGGGTTGTGACTCGGGAGGCAGAGCCACTTCCACAACTTTCGTCTTTTCTTCGACAATCAGCTGTCCGATCGGGGGAGGAGGTTCTACCTTTGCCTCAACGGGATGCGGCCTCTCAACTGTTACGGTGTCGACAAGCTTCTTTACGGCAACTTTATCTTCCTGCTTTTCAGTCAACTGTTCTTTGATTCTCTGCCGTTTCCCTACCTGATCAAGCTCTTTCTTGAAGTGCGCGGAAAGCTCATTATACATCTGTTCATCGACAGATGACGTGCGCTTTACCTTATCGTGTCCTTTCGTTTTGAGAAAGTCAACAATCTGGTCCGCGGACACCTGAAATTCAGAGGCGACCTTTGTTACGAGTTTTTTCTTCGCAGTTCTTTCAGCCATGCCGAGAATAGCCTTTCTTTAAAACCTATTCATCCTGAGGTTCGTTTTCTGGTTCCTCCTCAAGTTCATTACGCATCATTTCCTTAATCTTCCGAGTTTCCTCTTCGGGAAGTTCAACATCCATTTTGATCTCATCCTCTGTTGCCTCCAGTACATTCCTTGCCGTCAGGTAACCCGCATCCAAGAATCTCGTGAGCAATGCTTCACCAAGTTCTTCCTTGAACTCGGAGAGATCAATATCGTACATCTCAGCTTCTTCTTTGTGTTTGCCTTCACCCTTCGATTCCGGCGTGACGCCTTCCCTCATGAGGTCTATGTCGAAACCCGTCAGCCGCGAAGCGAGTTTAACATTAATACCTTCTTTGCCAATCGCAATCGACTCCTGGTTGTTATCAACCCACACTTGCGCTTTGTGGTTCTCATGATCCACTTCGACCCTGGTAACTTTGGCCGGCGTGAGAGATCGCTCCACAAAGAGAGTCGGCTCATCTGAATAGAGCAGTACATCTATATTCTCGTTATTGAGTTCGCGAACAATCGAGTGGATTCTGACTCCCTTCATCCCGACACACGCGCCAACTGCATCAACTCTGGAGTCCGTTGAGAGAACCGCGACCTTAGCCCTCTTGCCGGGATCGCGGGCTATAGCCCTGATCTCGACGACTCCGTCGAATATTTCAGGTATTTCCATCTCAAACAGTTTCTTCAGGAACATCGGATCGGCTCTTGATATGATAACCTGGGGGCTGGACGTTCCTTTGCGCACCTCCTTGACCACCGCACGGATCGTGGAGTTCTTCCTGTAATGTTCATTAGAAATCTGTTCGGAGCGTGGCAGGAACAACTCTCTTCGGTTATGGTTCACCAGGATGAAATCACGTTTCACCTGGTAAATCTCGCCAACGACGATTTCACCGATCATTTTATTATACTCATCGTAGATGACATTCTTCTCGTACTCATGCAAACGCTGCAAGAATGTCTGACGTGCGAACACAACAAGTCGTCTGCCCAGCTCCTCGGGCGGTATTTCTTCAGGATACTGGTCACCGACCTCAAAGTCGCCATCCGGTTCTATAACCTTTACACTCTCAAGGCTGATTTCTTTGCCAGGGTTCTGAACCTGCTCAACTATGTCCTTGATTACATAAATCTCAATCTCGCCACGGTCAACGTTGGTAACAATGTCGGTCTCAACGTCTTCACCGTATTTCTTCTTGACAATTCCTGTGAAGACCTCTTCGAGGATCTCCGAGACGACTTCTTTATCTATGCCTTTTTCCTTTGCAATCTCTGCCGCTGCAGATATGATCTCATTCTTCTCTGCGTGCATTTATCCTCCTGTCACCATCTGATTTTTACTCTCGCTTCCTCTATCGACTCAAATCCAATTTCAATAGAAGCCGTTTCTGTCCTCAGAGTTATCTTCTCTTCCGTAGTTGCAACCAGATCACCTTCGGTCTGGCCGATGTTTTCGCCTTCACGATACCTGACGGATAATATCCTCCCGATATTGCTCTTGTACTGCCTCCTATCCTTCAAGGGAACTCCAACTCCCGGAGAGGACACATCCAGCCGGAAGCTGTCACCCAGGATTCCGGACGCTTCAACGAGCGGAAGCACATCCCGACTGATCTCGGCACACTGATCTATGTTAATACCCTTCTCAGTCTCACAGAAAATCTCAAGCAGTTGCCTCCTGTCATCGCCTCTGATGGCCATATCGACCAAAAAGGCTCCATGATTCTGGATTGCAGGATCAAGCAATGCACGCAGTTTCTCTATTTTCTCTGTCTTTTCCATGTTTTCTAAAAAAAATAGCCCAGAGATTCCGGGCTAATCGTCCGAGACAGATAAAATATACACGCTGTAACTCTCTTTTTCAACCCAGCGTGCCCCCTCACCCCTCCGTTCAGCGAGTAACAAGGTTGCATTTCAGAACAATATTTCGTAAAGTCAGGATGATGTTCAACTCTAACAAAAGGGGGAGTTACATGTCACGCTTAAAACTGTGTTTTCTTCTTCTACTGGGGGGCCTCACTGCTATGTCAGCAGGATGTGCCTCCTTCGGCAGTTTGGAATCAAGTGTCGTTCCACCGACACTGATTGAAAAGGTTCCACTTCCGCCTCCGCCGCCAGGGTTTGCAGCGCAGGATTTCTACATAAGGATGGAACTTTTGATCGCTAAGGACGGCTCGGTCAGGCATGTTACTATGACGAAGTCAACGGGAGACCGTGAGTGGGACGCCGCAGCCACTCAGCGAATAATGGAATGGAAATATTCTCCGGCACTCATGAACGACAAGCCCATCCAGATGAGGATCATTCAGACAGCCAAAGTCGTTACCTCACAGCCTCTGATGATGGACCTCTCAGAGATGGTCTTCAAGAGCTTCTCTCAGGCAGATTCTGTGTACTCACGCCTGAAAGCCGGCGCCGCTTTTGATTCGCTGGCGGCCGAGCACGCAACGAGCGTCGAAGGACTCACAAACGGGCATATCGGAGAGGTAGACATTCATCGCTTTCCAGATGATGTTCAGGATGAATTACGTTCCCTCAAGCAGGGCGAATTCACTCATCCTCTTCCGCTTGGACCGTACTTCGCAATTTTCATGAGGCATTAGCAAGTAAGATGAAGTTGAGAGCCGCGAGCTCCCAGCATCGCGGCTCTCTGCTTTGAAACTCGGGTGTGAACTTCGTAAATTAACCAATCGAACCGGAGGGTTGGCAGAATTGGCTAATGCACCGGTCTTGAAAACCGGCGCCCTTCGGGGCTTGGGGGTTCGAGTCCCTCACCCTCCGCGTTTTTTATTCCTACACCCTACATGATTAGACAAAATCTCCATGGAGGATTAAATGCATTATCCCTGGTGGTACGTTCCAAACCTTACCTCACCCATGCTGATTGCGATGATAGCGACTGTACATGTCTTTGTTTCGCTTTACGCGGTCGGCGGGGGCATCGTGCTTGCAGGAGAAGTTTCGTACGCCTACAAAGTCAACAACAAGTCCCTCCTCGATTACTTAAGATCTCACACACTCTTCTTCATACTCCTGACCGTCGTCTTCGGTGCAATCACTGGAGTTGGTATCTGGTGGACGATCGGTCTGTCGTCCCCCCTCGCGACTGAATCTCTCATCCACATTTTTGTATTCGGCTGGGCCATGGAGTATGTCTTCTTCGTGCTCGAGATAATATCGGCATTCATCTTCCATTATTACTGGGGACGCCTCGACGCAAAGACACATAAGATCATTGGATGGATATACGCGGTCGCCGCCTATATGAGTCTCGTTTTGATTACTGCCATTACGGCCTTTCAACTCGACATAGGGAGTTGGACTCCCGAAAAGGGTATGTGGGCCGCGTTCTTCAACCCGCAAACCTTCCCTCAAATTGTTGCACGCTCAGGCGCATCTCTTCTGCTGGCTTCGCTCTACATCTACCTTCACGCTGCTTTCAAGCTCAAACATGACAACCAGCTCCGTGCCCTCGTGGAGAATCGAGTCTCAAAATGGGCAATGGCTGGGGCCGCGCTGGTGACAGTAGGTGGAGCCTGGTGGTATGTCAACATTCCGGAAAGCGCCAAGGCGGCATTAGCGGGTGCAAGTGCACTTAATATCCTCTCGATCCTTGTCTTCACAGCTTCAGCTGTCGTCTTCTTCATGATGTTCTTCGGCCCGTACAGAAATCCCGGCTGGATCAATCCGGGGTTTGCGATTTTGTATTTTCTCCTCGGCATTGCTGCGACTGGCACGGGAGAATTCATCCGCGAAGGAGTGCGGAAGCCGTATATAGTCTACAACTACGTCACCGGAAATAACGTGCTCGTCTCCCAGATTCCCAAATTGCAGGCGACGGGGTATCTAAACGGAGGCACGTGGACAAAGGCATTCATTGCGGCCCACTATCCACAAGTAATTGGAAGTGGCGGCGACATCGAAGATGCTAAATTACTGCAGCTTCCGCCGCAGGATCAGATAAATGTCGGTCAGGTCCTCTTCCAATATCACTGCAATGATTGCCATTCAGTGGCCGGGTTCTCCGGCGTCGCCGAATTGACGCGAGGATGGAGCAAGGACATGATTCACACGGTGGTGACCCACCTCGACAAGGCACACTTCTTCATGCCGCCATGGTGCGGAACTCAGGCAGAGGCGACACTGCTGACTGAATACCTGGCCTCCTTGTCGGAATCCAGCCCATCCGGTATGAGATTCAGCGGCAACAATAATCCCAGGAATGGATCGTCTCTTGCAGACAGAATAAACGGAGAGGAGGCGGGCAAATGAACCCCCAGGCATTGATCGGACCCATATCACCGCTCGGTAACCCAGCGCCGTTCTGGTTCATCACATTTTTCAAAGTGTTCGGCTTCATCCTCCACATGATTCCAATGAATATTTGGTACGCAGGGATGCTGCTCGTCGCAATCTTTGCCACTTTCGGCAGGAATCACTCTCTTGAACTTGCTCACCGCCTTTCGCGGACAATGCCGATAATTGTGGCGCTAGGAGTAAATCTTGGGATTGTTCCGCTTCTGTTTACACAGGTCAGTTACTACCAGTTCTACTATCCTGCAGGAATACTCATGGCTCAGGCATGGTTTAGCGTCATCGTCATCCTCATCTTCGCCTACTATGGAGTCTATGTGTATTCACTCAGCGTCAGGAACAAGAAGAGCTCGAAGTTCGCACTGGCTTCGGCATGGATCAGCTCAATAGCGTTCATCTTTATCGGTTTCCTTTTTGCCAACAACTTCAGCCTGATGGTAAACGTCCCCAATTGGATCAACATCTTCAACAAGACCAACATAGGAGGTGCAGTAACCGGCACAGCACTGAACACGGCCGACCCGACGCTCATACCGAGATGGCTCATGATGTTCGGACTCGCAATGACGACGACTGCGGTGTTCATCGTGTTCGACGCGATGTTCTTCAAAAGGAACGACACTTCTGAGGACTATCGAAAGTGGGCAGGCAAGTTTTCACTCCTTCTGTACACGATCGGGATCGTATGGTTTGCCGCTACGGGAAGCTGGTATATCTTCGGGGCAATGGAGAAATCAACCCTTTCGGCAATCACGAGTTACCCTGTGGTCTACCTCCTGTTTGGACTTACGGCGGTGTCACCGGGATTCGTTTGGGTTGCCCTTCTGATCGCAAGAAAGCGGTTGACCAAGGGAACAGTGATTCTCGCGTCGATACTCCAGGTCGTCGTGTTGACCCTGAACGCCGTCAGCAGGCAATGGGTGCAGAACGTCGAGATATTCAGGTATGAAGATCTCTCCGGACTCCCTGTAAACACGCAGTGGAGTCCCATGATCTTGTTTCTGATTCTATTCGTGATAGGTCTCGCCGTAGTGGGTTGGATGATCGCGAAAATTGCCGCGGTCGAAAAGCAAGCGGCGAAAGTTTCGTAAAGACAAGGATAGACGTTATGTTGCAGGCAGGATGATTATCTTGCCTGCAACATAATCTCAAGATGGGATAGACTAATCCCTGGGTTGGGTGAAATCGTCGACGATCTTCACGAGTTCCTGGCGTCCCTGACCCGATACCGCAGAGAACGGCAGAAAGCACTGGCAATACTTCAGGTTGGGAAGTTGCGCCTTAGCGCGTGCCATGTGAGTGTTCATCTTGTTCTGAGAAAGTTTGTCCGCCTTCGTCATCACAATCACGTATGGAATCTTGTAGAACTCGAGCCAACCTATCATAATTTTGTCGAGCTCCATAGGCTCGTGACGGGCATCCAGGATCTGAACCACCAGCTTAAGTTGTTTTCTCTCCTGCAGGTAGGTCTCGACAAGTTTCGCCCAGCTGGATTTCATGTGCTCCGGGGCAATGGCATACCCATATCCGGGCAGGTCTACGAAATAGTGCTCTTCATTGATCAGGAAAAAATTCAACGACCTTGTTTTTCCGGGCGTAGAACTGGCCTGTGCGAGGCTTTTCTTGTTGCATAGCTTGTTTATCAGCGAAGACTTGCCGACATTTGATCTTCCGATGAAGGCAATTTCCGGTAAATCTGTGTCCGGGACCTGAGAATAATCCACGGCACTTGTTACGAACTTCGCTGCTTCGATCTTCATAAGATCACATCCCCGTTTGAATTAATATCACATTTTAATTTATCAAATTCCGACATTAATCTCAATCCATCATGCAGAACTTGAAAATCGGCACGAAGTCTGTCGGATGGATTTACCATCCTTTCAGACACGAGCCTACGTCGTCAGGGGTGCGTTGTGGTGTGGTGTGCTCTGCGCGTGTCTACTGAGCGGGAGCCGACTCAGCAGATTCTTTTTTCTCTTCCTTCTCGGAACCCGCTTCACTCTCCTTCGCGGGCTTGCGACGTTTCTGGGCTTCATCGGCAGCGTTGAAATCAACAAGCTCGATGATCGCTACTTCGCCACCATCGCCATGACGCTGGCCCAGTTTGATGACTCGCGTATATCCGCCAGGTCTGTCCAGCACCTTGGGAGCTATCTCAGAAAAAAGTATCCTCAGAGCTTCTCTATCCTTTATGAAGCGCGAGACATGTCGGCGGGCCGGCACGCTGTCTTTCTTCGCCTTGGTAATCAAAGGCTCGATAAAGACGCGAGTCTCCTTCGCTTTCGCAAGCGTCGTTCTGACCTGTTTGTGTAGTATCAGGCTTGTCGCCAAAGACTCCTTCAGAGCCTTTCGGTGTGAAGCCGTTCGCTTCAGTTTTCTTCCAGAATTCAGGTGTCTCATTTCTCAAAAACTCCGCTTACTCGTTCTCATCTTTCAAATATTTGCTGACGTCCATTCCAAAATTCAGTCCCATACTTCCAATCTTCTCCGCCAGTTCCGCCAGGGACTTTCGCCCGAAATTTCTGAAGCGAAGGAGTTCCGCCTCGTCCTTATTGACAAGTTCGGAAATCGTGTGGATATTCGCGGCCTTCAGGCAGTTGTGAGCCCGGACCGACAATTCGAGTTCGTCGACCGACATTTTCAGAAGCTTTCTCACGCGCGCAGCCTCTTCTTCCTGTGCAGAGCCTTCTTCCGAGGCCTCCTGGTGGATTCCGAGATTCAGGAAAAGCTGAATGTGGTCCTGCAGCATTTTGGCCGCTGTCGTCACCGCGTCTTCAGGAGTGATCGAGCCATCAGTCTCGACTTCGAGCGTCAGTTTCTCAAGTGTAGTCTTCTCACCGACACCGGTGGGCTGCACGAACAATCTCACGTTCCTGATTGGGGAGAAGAGCGCATCTATGGAAACCAGATCCTCCGGCGCTTCGGCAAGCTTGTGATCCTCGGCAGGCTCATAGCCTTTTCCCCGGCTGATTCTCAGCTCAACCTCGATTTCCCTGGAATCGCTCAAGGTCGCAATATGATGTTCGGGATTCAACACTTCTATTTGAGGATATTGACGCTGAATTTCCTCAGATGTGAAGTCCATAGGTCCCTTCAGTTTAAGGCTGATCTTGTTGATCTTCTTATCGATAAGTTTTATGCGCACACCCTTGAGATTCAGAGTGAAATCTACCAAATCTTCTGACATCCCCTTGATTGTGGAAAACTCATGAAGCGCGCCTGGAATTCGGAAATGCGTGAACGCCCACCCAGGAATTGAAGAGAGAAGAACCCTCCTGAAAGAATTTCCCAGCGTGGTCGCGTAGCCACGTTCAAGCGGTTCTACTATAAAACGACCGAAAGTATTGCTATAACTTGACTGATCTAAAACTATTGTTTCTGGCATTTGCAATTTCACAGCGCTCATTAGATTTTCACCTCAATTAAATTTCTCTATTGCTCGTCCCAACTTCTCGGGATCCCTTAGGGAAACACCCGACCTCATATCGCCAAACATCACTTTGAGTACAACTCAACGATGAGTTGCTCATTCACATCAGGCAGCGGTATTTCTGAGCGTTCAGGGACCTGTAGAAAGGTGCCTGACAGTTGGGCCTTGTCCAGCTGCAGATATGAGGGCAACATCCCATCCTTTATCCTCTTGAGAGAAGAGTGGATGGTATCGAGCTGATTGCTCCCTTCCGCGACCCTGATCACATCTCCAGCCTTCACAAGGAACGAGGCGACGTCTACTCGCTTGTTGTTGACCATGAAGTGGCCATGGAGTACGAGCTGCCTGGCAGCTTTTCGCGACGGGGCGAAGCCGAGTCTGAAAAGAACATTGTCCAGCCTCCTTTCGAGGAGCTTCAGAAGGTTCTCACCGGTTCTTCCCTTCTGATGGGTAGCCATCTCGAAATAATTCCTGAACTGCTGCTCGAAGATGCCGTACATTCGTTTCACCTTCTGCTTCTCGCGGAGCTGAACGCCATACTCGCTGACTTTCTGACGTCTGCGCAGGCCGTGCTGTCCTGGAGCATAGTTCCGCCTTTCCAGCGGGCACTTGTCGGTGTAGCACTTTATTCCCTTCAGGAAAAGTTTCTGTCTCTCTCTTCTGCAAAGTCTGCAACTAGCTTCTACATATCTTCCCATTTACAACTCCGAAAAATTCTTGTTATACTCTGCGTCTCTTTGGAGGTCTGCAACCGTTATGAGGAATCGGCGTCACATCCCGAATGCTCGTGATTTCAAGTCCGCCAGTCTGGAGCGACCTGATTGCCGCCTCTCGACCGGAGCCAGGCCCTTTGACCAGCACTTCCACTTTTTTCATTCCCAGACCGGCAGCTTCTTTGGCAGCAGCCTCTCCGGCAGTCTGGGCTGCGTAGGGAGTGCTTTTCCTTGAACCCTTGAATCCCATCTTGCCTGCCGATGACCACGATACCACGTTCCCGTAGATATCAGTGAGAGCAACGACAGTGTTGTTGAATGTTGCCTTGATGTGGGCAATGCCATGGGCATCAACCTGTGTCTTCTTACGCTTCTTGCCTGCAGCCTTTGACAACTCAGAAACCTCCTATGCTTTACTTCTTCGCCGCGACTTTTTTCTTGCCTGCCACGGTGCGTCTCTTGCCTTTGCGAGTACGAGAATTGGTTCTCGTGCGCTGTCCTCTCACAGGGAGGCCCCTGCGATGGCGCAAACCACGATAACTGCCGATGTCCATCAACCTTTTGATGTTCATCTGCGTCTCGCTCCTGAGAGCACCCTCGACCTTGTATTCGGTGGTGATAACCTGACGGATTTTCGAGACCTCTTCATCGCTGAGTTCGCCGACGTGCTTTGCCGGATCGACGTCTGCTTTGTCGAGTATGTCGAGTGCGGAAGCACGGCCAATTCCAAAAATATAAGTCAAGCCGATTTCGGCCCGCTTATTCTTCGGCAGATCTACTCCTGAAATTCTCGCCAACTTCTCTCTCCTTTATTATCCTTGGCGTTGTTTGTGTTTGGGGTTCTTCTTGCAGATAACCCTGACAACGCCTTTGCGTTTGATAATCTTGCAGTTGTCACAAAGCTTTCTCACCGATGCTCTGACTTTCATTTTCTAGTTCCTCACTTGTAACGATATACGATTCTGCCTTTGCTGAGATCGTACGGCGAAAGCTCGACCGTCACCTTATCTCCGACCAGAATCTTGATGAAATTCATCCTCATTTTACCCGAGATGTGCGCCAGGATTTCGTGGCCGTTATCAAGCTTCACACGAAATGTCGCGTTGGGCAACGTCTCGCTTATCGTACCGTCGACTTTGATTTGTCCTTGTTTAGCCATTGGAAGCAGTCAGTATCTCTGGTTTTCCATCTGTTATTACGACAGTATGTTCAAAATGAGCTGACGGTTTGCCGTCCGATGTGTAGACCGTCCAACCGTCTTTTGCTGTATAGACTCTATATGATCCCGCGTTGACCATAGGCTCGATCGCCAGTGTCATTCCGCCCCTCAGCAGTGGGCCTTTACCCTTCTTGCCGTAGTTCGGAACCGGCGGATCCTCGTGAAGCTTCGTACCGATTCCATGACCGACCAGGTCGCGCACAACCGAGAACCCATGCGACTCGACGTAGTCCTGAATCGACTGTGAAATATCCTCCACGTGATTTCCGGCGACGGCATTCTCGATTCCTATGCGGAGAGCCTTCTCGGTAACGTCCATCAATTTTTTCTTCTCCTCGGTAATCTCACCGACGGCGAATGTCATCGCGGCGTCTCCATAGTAACCGTTCTTTATCGCTCCGACGTCGACCGAGGCGAGCTGACCCTCCTCAAGTTTCCGCGGACCCGGTATCCCGTGGACGACCTGGTCGTCGATGGACAGACAAATCGTCGCCGGAAACAGATTCCTCTTGTCGAAGCCGTAACCTTTGAACGCGGGTTTTGCATTTTGTGAAAGAACGTAGTCCTCTGCGATCTGATCCAGCTCTTCAGTGGTAACACCCGGCTTCACATGTCTCCCGACAGTTTCCAGGATTCCGGCTACCACTCTGCCCACCTCGCGCATCAGATCAATTTCGCGGGGCGTCTTAACAGTAATCATTCAAGCTCAAGAATATCGACGGCTCTTCAGCTTTCCCGTCTTCATGAAGCCGTCGTAGTGGTGCATCACAAGCTGAGACTCGATCTGGTGAACAGTATCAAGCCCGACACCCACTATGATCAGCAAGCTCGTGCCTCCAAAGAACGAGGCGAAACTCTGACTCACTCCGAACCTGACCATGAACGCGGGCAATATGGCAACTATTGCGAGGAAGATCGAGCCAGGGAGAGTGACCTTCGTGAGAATATTGTCTATGAAATCTGCCGTGTGCTGCCCCGGTCTGATACCCGGGACGAATCCGCCCTGCTTCTTCATATTATCCGCAACGTCGGTCGGGTTGAAAGCAATCGCAGTATAAAAATACGTGAAGAAAATAATCATCAAAGCGTATATGAACGAATAGACGAAAGAAGTAAACGAGAAATATCCCGCTATGCTCTGCATGAACTCATTATTTGGAAAGAATGTCAGAATCGTCTGCGGCACAAACATGATCGATTGTGCGAAGATGATGGGCATGACGCCGGCCGTATTCACACGGATCGGTATATACTGTGTCACACCGCCGTATACTTTTCTGCCAACCACCCTTTTTGCATATTGCACCGGCACTTTCCTCGTCCCTTCGGTCACGTAGACGATCGCCGCCACGATCCCGATCATGAGGGCGACGACGACAATCTCTGAAATGAGACTCCTGGTGCCCGAGCTGACCAGCTGGTATTCATCCAGCACGGCGTTCGGGAATCTGGCGATGATTCCGATCGTGATGATGAGAGAGATGCCGTTGCCGATACCCTTCTCAGTAATCTGCTCACCCAGCCACATCATGAAGATGGTTCCCGACGTGAGGAATATGATCGTGGACATCGTGAATCCGAGTCCGCGGACCACTTCCGGAATAACGGGGAATCCGCCTGGCGTCGTCATGCTCTCCAACCTCACACTGACTCCCCATGCCTGCAATAACGAAATCACCACGGTACCGTACCGCGAAAGTTGTGTAATTTTCCTTTGCCCCTCTTCTCCTTCTCTCTGAAGTTTCTGGAAGTAAGGGACAACTGCGCCCAGGAGCTGGATAACAATTTGCGCACTGATGTATGGCATTATTCCCAACGCAAAGACCGCCGCGTTCGAGAATGCGCCTCCTGCGAACAGATCGTACAATCCAAAGAGCGTGTTTTGAGATTGCGTGCGGGTGACTTCAGCCAACAGGGACGCATCCACTCCCGGGAGAGTGATGTGCGCGCCTATTCTCACGACGATAAGAAGTCCCGCAGTGTAGAGTATCCGTTTGCGCAGGTCCTCTACTTTGAAGATGTTTCTTAAACTGTCAGTTAGTCTCGACATTTCTTATGACTCGAGTGTTTTTGTCCCGCTGGAGGCCGGGATCATTTCGACTTTGCCGCCTGCTGCCGCGATTTTTTCGGACGCCGATTTGCTGAAAGCATTCGCCAACACTTGAAGCTTTGCAGATAGATTCCCGTCGCCGAGAATCTTAACCGGTACTGATTTCTTTGCCACCGCTCCCAGTTTGTACAGCACCTCAGGCGTGACAACACCGCCGGATAGTTTGCCTGACTCCGCAAGCTTTCCGAGAGTAGAGACGTTTACGATCTGGTACTCCACACGGAACGGGCTCCTGAAGCCGAATTTCGGAATACGGCGATTGAGCGGCATCTGACCGCCTTCAAACCAGGGTCTGATCTGATCGCCGGAACGGGAGCGTTGCCCTTTGTGTCCTTTCCCTGCCGTCTTGCCATGCCCTGAACCGACTCCGCGCCCGATGCGCTTGACCTTCTTCCTGGCGCCGGGAGCATATTTCAAATTTCCGAGAATATTCATCTAGAATCTCCTAAGCCTCTTCGACGCGAACGAGATGCTGCACCTTCGCAATCATCCCTCTTATTTGAGGAGTGTCTTTTTTCACTACCGATTTTCTTATCCTGCCGAGCCCAAGCGCCTCGATGGTGCGCTTCTGTCTCTCTGGCCGTTCGATAGTGCTTCTTATCTGAGTTATCTTAATTTCCTTTTCGCCGCTCATTTTGCCACCTCTGTTGACTCTGTCGGTGTGCCGGATGCAGGCTGCTCACTACTATCAACACTGAGCAGTTCCCGCGTTCCCATTCCGCGCTTCTGCGCAATCATATTCGCGTCTGACAAGTTAAGAAGCGCACGCATTGTTGCCTTCACCACATTGTGGGGGTTAGAGGATCCCATGGACTTGGTGAGCACGTCCTGAACCCCGGCAGATTCGAGCACCGCACGCACGCCGCCGCCGGCAATGACACCTGTACCAGGAGTGGCGGGTTTCAATAGAACCTTTGCGGCGCCGAATTTCCCGACCACCGAATGTGGAACGGTGCCCCTCAACACCGCAACGTGCACAACGTTCTTCTTCGCGTCGTCGACTCCTTTACTGATGGCGTCGTTCACCTCGTTAGCCTTTCCGAGGCCGACTCCGACGCTCCCTTTGCCGTCTCCAACCACGATGATCGCATTGAAGCTGAAGCGCCGCCCGCCTTTCACAACTTTCGCTACACGGTTGATATGGACAAGCTTTTCCTTCAACTCCGTCTGGTCCGGCTTGACTCTCTGTGCGTTTTTAAGGTCTCTTAATTTCATTTGTCAAACGCCTTATTAATCATGTAAATCATGGTCAAAATTTCAAACCGCCTTCGCGAACGCCGTCGGCAAAGGCTTTCACGCGGCCATGATACAAGCGTCCGCCGCGATCGAAAACAACCTGCTGAATATTCTTCTCGAGGGCTTTCTTCGCCAGTGTCTTTCCGACGATCTTGCTGACGTTCGTCTTTCCCTTCGTGGCCTTCAGCTCATCGGCGATTTCCTTGTTCAGGCTCGACACCTGAAGGATCGTTCTCTCATGACTGTCGTCCACGATCGTTCCATAGATGTGTTTCAGACTCCTGAAAACCACCAGACGCGGGCGCTCCGAAGTTCCCTGTATCTTTTTACGCAGACCGCGCTTCGCCCTTTCCCGGCGCACTTTCTTTATTTCAAGACGTCCCATTTAAACAAACCTCAGTGTTTTATTTTCCTGCTGCAGCTGCTTTGCCAGCCTTGCGACGGATGATTTCGTTCTCATACTTGACGCCTTTGCCCTTGTACGGCTCCGGCGGCCGGAAGGCTCTCAGCTTCGCGGCGATCTGACCAACAAGCTGCCTGTCCATCCCGGAGATGATGATACTTGTCGGCGTGGGAGTCACTATCTTCACTCCCTGCGGCGGCCTGAACAGGATGGGATGTGAGAAGCCCAGAACCATCTGGATATTCGAGCCCTTCATCTCTGCCCTGTAACCGACGCCGACTATCTCCAGTTTCTTCTCGAATCCCTTAGTTACTCCTGCCACCATGTTGTTGAGCAGTGCTCTCCACAGTCCGTGAACAGCTCCGAAAGAGTTTCCTCTTATCTTTACGACTGCCTCTTCGCCGGCCGTCTCCACAGAGACAGCCTGGTGAAGCTTAGCTGACAGCTCGCCTTTCGGTCCCTTTACCGTCAGAATTCCGTCAGATACCTGCACCGTCACTCCTTTCGGGATTGCAACGGGCTTTTTCCCAATTCGTGACACTTTAGAAACTCCTTGTGATTACCAAATGTAACAGATTATTTCTCCGCCGACGTTAAGACGGCGGGCATCCTTATCCGTCATCACGCCCTTGTTCGTCGAGATAATCGCGACTCCAAGTCCGTTCAGCACACGGGGCATTTCAGTCGCACCGGCATAGACGCGGCGGCCCGGAACAGAGATTCGTTTCAAACCTGAGAGCACCGGTCTGCCGTTGTAGTATCTCAGATAGATCCTCAACGTTCCCTGAGTACTCGACTCAAGCTCGCTATACTTATCTATGTAGTGCTGCTCATACAGAATCTTAGTAATGGCTCTTTTCAAATTGCTAGCCGGCACATCGACTCTTCTCTGGCGTGCAGTTGCTGCATTTCTCAATCTCGTGAGGAAATCAGCGATGGGGTCAGTCATAGACATCGACTTCCACTCCTAAATTAGATTACCAACTTGCTTTCTTAATTCCGGGTATCAACCCGTCCAAAGCTAACTTTCTGAAGCAAATGCGGCAGACGCCAAATTTTCGATAGTAGGCTCTGGGTCGCCCGCATATTGTGCAACGGTTATGCTTCCTCACCTTGTACTTCGGCTCTCTCTGAGCCTTAACAATCATTGCTGTTCGCGCCACTCAAACACTCCTTTCGAAATTAAGCAGCTTCTCCAAAAGCCCCTTCGGACGCTTCACGCTTTCTGAAGGGCATACCGAAACCTTTCAACAACTCATACGCTTCTTCATCAGTCCGGGCAGTTGTCACAAACGTAATGTCCATGCCGAAGATTCTCTCGATCTTATCCACATCTATTTCCGGAAAGATGATCTGCTCTTTCAAGCCAAGCGTGTAGTTGCCGCGTCCGTCGAACGACTTGTCGGGTACTCCCCTGAAGTCGCGAACGCGCGGTATCGCCAGACTGATCAGCCGGTCCATGAACTCGTACATCTTCGCGCTACGCAGAGTAACCTTGCATCCGATTGCTATGTTCTCGCGAAGTTTGAAGTTCGATATTGCCTTCTTCGAGCGGGTGATGGCGGGCTTCTGTCCGGCAATCACCGTGAGCTCGCGGACCACCGTCTCAAGAACCTTCTGGTCCTGTGTTGCCTGGCCCACGCCACAATTTATAGAAATCTTCTCGAGCCTGGGGACCTGCATCGTGTTTCGGTAGCTGAACCTCTTCATCAAGGCAGGAATTACTTCCCTCCTGTACAACTCGGAGAGGCGCGGCGTAATCTTCTCTTCGACGACTTCATTTGCCGGCGCGGCCTCCTGCCGTGTCCCCTTCGCTTTGGGTTGGGCGGCGCCTTTCGGCTTCTTCTCTTTTCCGCCTTGCGGGGCGGGATTTTCGTTTTTCTCTTTTGCCATTTGTCAGACTCGGTTAAAACATTTCGTTACAGTTCTTACAGACACGCATTTTCTGCTTGCGTCCGCCTGTCGCGCTCGCCACGGTCGCATATCCGACCCGGCTGGCCTTATTGCACTTGGGGCAGATGACCATCACGTTCGAGGCATGAACAGATTGTTCTCTTTCCATGATGCCTCCTGCCGGCATCTGTCTCGTCGGCTTGGTGTGGCGCTTCCTGATGTTCACTCCCTCGACAAGAAGTCTTTGCTTATCGGGGATTACACGCAGCACCTTTCCCGATTTTCCACGGGAGTTTCCGCTTATGACCAATACCATGTCATTCTTATGAACGTTCATTCCTTAAACCTCTCCTAAAGCACTTCGGGGGCAAGTGAGACAATCTTCATAAACTGCTTGTCGCGAAGTTCGCGAGCGACGGGGCCAAAGATGCGAGTCCCTCGTGGCTCACCCTGCTGGTTCAGCAGCACCGCCGCATTCTCATCGAACCTGATGAAGGTGCCGTCCGGCCGCTTGTACTCCTTCTTCGTCCGCACGACGACAGCTTTCGAGACGTCACCCTTCTTAACCTCGGCACCGGGTATTGCCTGTTTGACGGAGACGACAATCAAATCTCCGAGCCCGGCATATCGCCTGTCATGCCCGCCGAGCACTCTTATGCAACGGACCTTTTTGGCGCCGGAATTGTCGGCAACGACGAGATTTGTTTCTTCCTGAATCAATTTCTAAACCTCCGTTACTTCGCTTTTTCGACAATTTCCACGAGGCGCCAGCGCTTGCTCCTGGACAGCGGGCGCGTTTCCATGATCTTCACGATGTCGCCGATCTGAGCCTCGTTCTTCTCATCGTGCGCCATGAGCTTCGTTGTCTTTCTGAAATATTTCTTGTAAATCGGATGCGGCACTCTGCGCTCGATGCTTACGACGATAGACTTCTGCATCTTATTGCTCACGACTTTACCGACCCTGACTTTTCGCAGGCTTCTCTTCTCGGCTGAGCTTTCCATCAGGCGACCTCACTCTTGTCTGAACTTTCGGCGGGTACGTTCTTCGGCGCAGCGATCTCACGCTCGCGAAGAATCGTCCTCATCCTCGCGATTTCCTTCTTGAGGAAGCGGACCTGCACCGGGTTCTTTACGTCACCGCCGACTGCTTTTTGAAACTTCATCTTGTCCAGCGCCTCCAGATTATCCTTGATGCGCTGCAATATTTCCTTCTCCGACATAGGGCGGAGTTCATGGGTCTTTATCATCTGCTAACCCTCGTAGTCCATACTTACAACAAACTTTGTCTTAATCGGGAGCTTATGTGCCGCAAGCCTCAATGCTTCTTCGGCCAGCGAAGCGCTGACTCCGCCGATCTCGAACATAATTCTGCCGGGTTTCACGACGGCAACCCAGAACTCGGGCATACCTTTGCCTTTTCCCATTCTGGTCTCAGCCGGCTTCTTGGTCACTGGCTTGTCTGGAAAAATCCTTATCCATATTCTTCCATCGCGTTTCATTTGCCTTGTCAAGGCGACGCGGGCCGCCTCGATCTGCCGAGCAGTGATCCAGCCGGGCTCCAGCGCTTTGAGTCCGAAATCTCCGAACGCAACAGTACTGCCACGCTGAGCCTTGCCTCGCATCCTTCCGCGCTGGGTCTTTCTGTATTTTACTCTCTTCGGCATCAACATTTTTCAAATCTCCTTCGTCTTATCGCGGAAGCGGTCCGTAGACTTCACCGCGGCAAATCCACACTTTCACGCCAATCAGTCCGTAGATTGTTCTCGCGGCGACGCTCGCATAGTCTATGTCGGCCCTGAGAGTGTGCAGCGGAACGCGGCCTTCACGGTACTGCTCGGTACGGGCAATTTCTGCCCCGCCAAGTCTTCCTGCACACATGACGCGGATCCCTTCGGCTCCCATGCGCGATGCCGACGTAATAGCGTTCTTCATCGCACGGCGGAAGTTGATTCTTCCCTCGAGCTGATTGGCAATATTTTCTGCAACCAAATACGCATCGAGCTCGGGACGCTTTATTTCGAATGTCTTAATCTTGACGGCTTCTCTTTTGGTAAGCTTCTTCAATTCGGCTTCGAGTTGGTTGACATCTTTTCCGCTCTTGCCAATGACAATTCCCGGACGGCTGGTGTGAATGGATACCGTCATCTGGCTTCCCTTCCGCTCGATAACCAACCGCGAGATCCCTGCCTTCTCAAGCCTGTTTCGCAGGTAGTTTCTTACCTTCTCGTCTTCCGTCAGCAATTTCGAATAGCCCTTGCGTTCAAACCAAGTCGAATCCCAATCGCGGGTGATTCCGAGCCTGAAGCCGATAGGATTAGTCTTTTGTCCCAAAAGTTCCTCCTAAGTCGTTCCCGATAATGCCGGGATGCGTCTGGATTAATTTCATTCTCTGGTTGCCACAACAACCGTGATGTGGTTACTTCTTTTTCTTATGCGATAGGCACGTCCCTGCGGAGCAGGCAACACCCTCTTCGCCACCGGGCCGCCATCGACAAAAATCTCTTTTACGAACAGACCCTCTTCGTCAAGTTTGCCGACATCTTCCCTGTTCATAATGTTGGCCACCGCCGAACGGACAGCCTTCTCGGCATCCTTCGCGGCATGTTTCGGCGAGAAATGCAGGATCGACAAGGCCTGGCCGACGCTCTTGCCACGGATAAGATCAACAACGAGTCTCATCTTCCTGGGCGAAGAGCCCACATATCTGGCAACTGCTTTTGATTCCATTTTCTAAACTCCTTTACGAAGCCGTTGCGGTCTTCTCGGATTTCACTCCCGGATGGGTCCTGAAGGTACGAGTCGCAGCGAACTCTCCCAACCTGTGGCCGACCATCGCTTCGATGATATATACCGGGATGAATTTGTTTCCGTTGTGAACAGCAAAAGTGTGACCGACAAACTCCGGGACAACCATGCTGTCACGGGACCATGTCTTGATCACCTTTTTCTGGTTCTTCTTGTTGAGATCCTCCACTCTTTTCATGAGTTTTGGATCCACGAAAATGCCTTTTTTTACCGAACGAGCCATGTCATTCCAACCGTTATTTTCTACGCTTGACGATATACTTGTTTGACTGCTTATTTCTCTTGCGAGTCTTCTTACCTTTCGTCTTCCAGCCCCAGGGCGACACAGGATGCGGGTTGCCCTGAGGTGACTTTCCTTCACCACCACCGTGTGGATGGTCCACCGGGTTCATCACGACGCCCCTCGATTGAGGTCTCACGCCGAGCCAGCGAAGTCTGCCCGCTTTGCCCCAGCTGATGTTTTCATATTCCGCATTGCCGACCACACCGATTGTCGCTTTGCAATCCGTTCTGATCATTCTCATTTCGCCGGAAGGAAGTCTCAACGTGGCAAAGTTGCCTTCTTTCGCTACCAGCTGTGCTGAGTTGCCAGCGCTGCGGGCCAGCTGACCACCCTTACCCGGTTTCAATTCTACGTTATGGATCGTCGTACCCACCGGGACATTCTTGAGTGGCATAGCGTTGCCGGGCTTTATCTCTGATCGCTCTCCGGTCTGTACCACGTCACCGACCTTCAGGGCATCCGGAGCAATGATGTACCTTTTTTCTCCATCTACATAATTCAACAGGGCAATCCTTGCGTTGCGGTTGGGATCATACTCAATCGTCGCGACTTTGGCATCAATGCCGTTCTTGTCCCGTTTGAAATCTATGATACGATAAAACCTTTTGTGGGCACCGCCTCGATGACGGGATGTTATTCTGCCCTGGTTATTTCTGCCGCCGGAACTCTTAACAGGTACTCTGAGCGCCTTTTCAGGCTTCGACTTTGTCACTTCCTCGAACGTCGAGACCGTGTAGAAACGGGTCGCGGGCGTCATCGGTTTAAGTTTCTTCAAGCCCATTTCAAAATCCTTTGCCGTTCATAATTTCTTCGGTGGTTCGCGGTCACTGCCTTGCGGGATCCAGACGCATAAAATACTTCTGACGGGACATGGCGCAAAGCGCTCACCAGCCTACGCGGTGCCAAGTAAGTCAATCGTATAACCTTCCATCAGAGTTACAATCGCTTTCTTTCTGTCGGGCCGCCTACCTTCAAAGCGTCCGCGTTTGGTCATCGTACCTATCAGCTTCCCTTTCACGACGACGGTGCGAACACTTCTCACTTTCACGTTGAAACGCTTCTCGATCTCTCGTAGAATCTCAATCTTGTTCGAATCTTTTCTGACTTCGAAGGCGTACTGGTGCTGTTCCTGCAGCTTGGTATTTTTCTCAGTCAGAAGCGGTCTGATCAAAACCGAACTCATTTTGCTCCTCCGACCAGTTTATCCTGCAAAGCTGTAAGCGCGCTCTTTTGGAACAGGACGACATCATTGTTCAGTATCTCGTAGACCGAAGCGCCTATGGCGTCATTCACAAACACCTTCGGCATATTCCGCGTTGCGAGAAACACATTCCTGTCTCCCTTTGGCAAGAGCATCAGCACCTTCTTCCCTTTTAAGCCGAGGGAGTTCAACATCTCGACCATGCGCCTCGTCTTGGATTCATCAAGTGTGAAATCCTCGACAATCACGACGCCGCTGTCCTTCGCTTTGTAAGAAAGGGCTGATTTCTTGGCAAGGACTTTCACCTTGTCGTTAACCTTCTTCTCGTAGGTATGCGGTTGAGGTCCGAAGATGGTTCCACCACCGACCCATACAGGATTCCTGATCGAGCCACTGCGCGCTCTGCCGGTATGTTTCTGCTTCCACGGCTTCTTGCCGCCACCTCTGACTTCTGCTCGGGTCTTCGTCTTATGAGTGCCCTGCCTCGCGTTGGCCAGGTAAGCGGTCACAGCCTGGTATATAGCCTGATCGTTCGGCTGGATCTCAAAGATCGCAGGAGACAGATCGACTGTTTCGCCTGTCTTGCTTCCATCGATTTTCAAAACTTCTAATTGCATCTTGGCAACCTCTCTCACTTCCAGATTTCCAGGAAACCGTTTGTCGGGCCGGGGACAGAACCTTCCACAAGGATCAGGTTGGAATCGGGAATCAGGCGAACGACCTTAAGGTTCTTCATAGTCGAACGCTTCCCGCCCATCCTTCCCGCCATCCGTAGACCTTTGAAAGTCCGCGACGGATAAGAAGAGCTTCCGACGGAACCGGGAGCGCGCAACCTGTCGCTCTGGCCGTGGGTTACGAGACCGCCGCCGAAATGGTGGCGCTTCACGACTCCCTGGAAGCCTTTTCCTTTGGACGTGCCGGCCACGGAGATCTTGTCACCGACGGCAAAAATTTTGTCGACGTTGACGATGTCGCCGGGTTTGAAGGAGGCGATGTCGAAGCCGTCGAACTCGCAAAGTATCTCAGTCGGCTTCACTCCGGCCTTTGCAAAATGTCCCTTCATAGGTTTCGTGATGACGCGTTCCGGCCTCTCTCCGAAGCCCAGCTGAAGGGCCTCGTACCCGTCCCGTTCCTTGGTCCTGATCGCTGTCACGGGACAGGGACCGGCTTCGATAACGGTTACGGAGATGGCGTTGCCTTTCTCGTCGAAAACGTTAGTCATGCCAAGTTTTTTGCCAAGCAGACCGCTCATGATATGATTCTCAATTTTAAATTTTCAATTCTTAATTTATATGAACGAGATATCGCGAACCGACACGGACGCAGAGGATTCAACTCAAGTTCCGGCGTCCGGCATTCGGAGTTTCCAATCAGACCTTCATCTCAACATCTACTCCGGCCGGGAGATCGAGTTTGGTCAGTGAATCCACCGACTTCGACGACGCATTATAGATATAGATCAATCGCTTGTGCTGCCGAAGCTCGAACTGCTCGCGGCTGCGTTTGTCGACGTGAGGTGAGCGAAGCACCGTATAAATCGTCTTCTTGGTCGGCAGCGGGATCGGACCGGACACAACCGCTCCGGTAGACTTGATCGTCCTGACGATCTTCTCCGCCGACTTGTCAATCAGAGCATGATCATAGGATTTCAGCTTTATCC
>CAZRXH010000041.1:0-27764 GCA_964603995.1 uncultured Bacteroidota bacterium
TTCACAAATCCTTAACACCGGATTAATCCGAATATCACATCCCTTTGCTAAATTACCCCTGAGCATAAGGGCAATTTGTGCGCGATTTTCAAATTCGTATCTCAGAATAGAATCTTATAACAAAAAGTCAGGAGACTTAATCATGTTAAGGCGAATCGTGACAGCGTTTGCCGTCATCCTAGTGTCGATGGCTGCAGCAAAGGCGCAGACCATTCTCAACGGAGCGGGAGCTACTTTCCCGTACCCGCTCATTTCCAAGTGGTCCAACGAATATCACAAACTCAAACCGGATGTGCAGATCAACTACCAGGCCATCGGCAGCGGCGGCGGAATCAGGCAGCTCGTTGCGGGAACCGTGGACTTCGGTGCCAGCGATGCACCCATGACAGAGGAACAATTGGCGGACGCGAAGAAAGCACACGGCGAGGTCCTCCACATTCCTGAAACGCTCGGGGCCGTAGTCGTGGTCTACAACATACCGGGAGTAAATCAGGTGCTGAAATTCGACGGGCCCACGGTTGCCGACATTTACCTGGGAAAAATCACATCGTGGAGCGATCCGAGAATCAAGCAGCTTAATCCCGGCGCGAAGCTGCCCGACACAAAAATCATCGTGGTACACCGCGCCGACGGGAGCGGCACGACATACATTTTTGCCGATTATCTCTCCAAGGTCAGCCAGGAGTGGAGCGAGAAGGTCGGAAAGTCGACAAGCCTGAACTGGCCGGTCGGCATCGGTGGAAAGGGAAACGACGGTGTTTCAGGACAGATCATCCGTACACCGGGGGCTATCGGTTATGTGGAGCTCATCTATGCTCTTCAGAACAACATCTCATTCGCAGACGTGAAGAACTCTGCCGGTGTCTTCACTCACGCGTCCATCTCAGGGGTCACCGCCGCCCTTGCGAACGCAGCAAAGACGCTTCCTGAAGATCTGCGATTCTCCATCACGAATGCACCGGGAAAGGATTCTTACCCGATCTCCAGCGCCACATGGCTCCTGGTTTACAAGAACCAGACTAAGCACGAGCAAGCTAAGGCAGCGCTCGAGTTCATCCAGTGGGCCGTAACGGACGGCCAGCAATACGCGGCAGGCTTAGACTACGCACCTCTCCCGAAACAAATCCAGAAACTGAACATTGCAAAACTGAAAACAGTCAAATTCAATGGCAAGAGTATTCTGGAGTAAGTCGAATCGATCAGCGTGAGAGCGGACGAATGATTGCACAACAACAGCGAAGCCCCCTGTTCCCGCTTCCGCAATAACCTCACGGACAACGCACGCGGAGGCGGGGTCCGGCCTCGTCTCCCGTATCTCAAAATCCCAGATTTCCGATTTAATCCGGCCTTCTCGCTGCCGCGAGAGATCAAAAGCGGAGGTCCCGCAAAGCACCGATGAAGAACCGGCTGACAGCCTCGCATCCGACAAGCCCGCCGCGCAAAGCTGAAATATTAATCTACACGTAGCCATTGGTTAACAGACCGGTCGTATCTTGTTGCGGAAAGTAGACAGACAACGGTTTCGTTAACAGGGAGAATCAAATGATCACGTACATTTTCATCGTGGGTCAGCAAAGGAAGGATGGGGACGTTTCGAAGCAAGTCTCGGCGCTTGCGCGACTGAAAAGCAATATTGAAGCGGCGGTCGTCTCGGTTTCGTGTCCTAATCATGAGTCCGGTTCAGATGCTACGATAGTCCTGCGCGGTCTTTACTACGGTTCTCAATGGGAAGTGCTCAGCTCCTGCTGCAGCGAGTTCAGGGAGGCGATCGAGTCTGCGGTAACATCGAATTGCGGAGAATCAGAGAAACACCCGTATTAAACATGGTCAAACTCATTTTCAAAGACGGTGAAAAGTATGTCGACCCGAACGTCGGACTGCAACCTCCGATGTTCGAACGCTTCAGAGATGTGATGAACGGCGCACTGGCTTCGCTTGGTTGTCCAAACCACGGCGCAAGCTCCTATGCCACACTCATGGTGAATGTCGACTATGACGATTCAAACTGGGAGATCATGGACTTTTGCTGCACTGACTTCAGCAGGATCGTCGAGGCTGAGATGCCATTCCCCTGGAGTCGCGCCCGGAGACACCAGAAATCGTAAAGCCCGATTCGACCAAGCGGACGCGGGACCATCGCAGCATCGGGCTGATTTCGCAACCCGGCCTCGACTTATGAGCATTGTTCAACATCAGCCAGCTCGCGGTTTGACAATATTTCGTGCGGGGACTAATTTGCGACATGCCTACAACACTTGCCGCAATTGACATCGGTTCGAACGCGATACGACTCTCAATAGGCCGGATCGAGAACGACCACAAGGTCACAGTCACCGACAACTTCCGCGAGTCCGTACGCCTCGGTCGCGATGTGTTCACAAAGCGCCTAATCTCCGAAGAAACCACTGAGGCTGCTCTTGAAGTCTTCAAGCGTTTCAGGGACATCATCGACAGGGGCAATGTGACATTCACGAGAGCGGTGGCGACCAGCGCACTCCGCGAGGCGATGAACCGCGATTCCTTCACCGACAGAGTATCTCAAGTCTCGAAAATCGACATCGATGTCATCAGCACAGAGGAGGAAGCGCGACTCATCCACCTTGCCGTTGCTGAAAGAGTCAACCTCAGAAACAAGACTGCACTTCTCATAGATATCGGCGGAGGAAGCACCGAGATCACGTTGACCGTTGACGGAAGCATCATCTCAACCGAGAGCTTCAGACTCGGAGCGGTGAGACTGCTGCAGCTTCTCGAAGAGAAGAAACAGGGGGAGAAGAAATTCAACCTGCTCGTCCAGGAATACGTCGAGGCCGCACAGCGGCAGTTGAAGAAGGAAATCAGCGGGAAGAAGATCGACCTCTGCGCCGGCACCGGCGGCAATATAGAGGCGCTTGCAGTTCTCAGGAAGGATCTGCTCGGCAAGGATCGCGACGGCACATTCTCAGCCGACGATCTGAATGCCATAGTGAAGAAGCTCATCTCTCTCTCGTTCGACGAGAGGATGCAGCAGCTTCGCCTTCGCCCCGACCGTGCCGACGTGATTGTACCCGCGTCGATAATCCTGCAAGAGATCGTCAAGGTCGCCGGGATAGAAGAGGTCATCGTTCCGAGGGTCGGATTGAAGGAAGGTTTGATAATCGACATGGGGCAGGCTGTCTTCGGCGAACAAAATCATCCGAACCGCGACCAGGTAATGACCTCTGCTCTCGAAATCGGAAGAAAGTACTCGTTCGACGAACAACATGGCACGAGTGTGGCCAGATATGCCGTGGAGATTTTCGATCAGACCAAGAGTCTTCATAACCTTGCTCTGGAGCACAGGCTCCTGCTGGAGGTGGCGGCGATGCTCCATGACGTCGGCACATATATAAGCATGACCGCGCATCACAAGCACACTCATTACCTTCTCACGTCAACTCCAGTAATCGGCTTGAACCATAACCAGATGCAGATAATCGCAAACATCGCCAGGTATCACAGGAAATCATTCCCGAAGATGCAACATGACTCGTACAGAATTCTCTCTGCGAAGGACCGGATTATCGTGTCGAAGCTTGCCG
This sequence comes from uncultured Bacteroidota bacterium, assembly GCA_964603995.1. Taxonomy (GTDB): domain Bacteria; phylum Bacteroidota; class Ignavibacteria; order Kryptoniales; family JAKASW01; genus JAKASW01. The sequence continues at coordinate 3,561 of CAZRXH010000041.1, forward strand.
CGATTCTCAGGCTTGCCGATGCAATGGACAACGAACACGCTTCAAGGGTAGCTTCATTTGTAGTTGACTACAAGAAACCGAAGTTCACGATACGCCTTCACGGAGACGGCGACCTGCTTTTGGAGAAATGGGCGTTGATGAACAAATCAGAGATGTTTGAAGATGTCTTCGGCGTCAAGATCTCGATCGAAGACTAAGAAGGAGCCACCGGCAATAACCGGCGAGGTCGCCGGCTCATCGCGTGGCGAAAACAGTCCAGCCATGGATACGATGAGCCAGAAGCAGAACCTGCGGACTGTAACCGGCAGAGCGCTGGCGAAAAGGTGGCGCAAACTCGCCAGGCAGACAAAGGAGGCTCGATCCAACCCCACCGAAAAATCCGTACACGACCTCCGCGTCGCAATCCGACGCATGGTGGCGGTGCTCGATGTGGTGAAGGCGATTCTCCCGAAGAGCGGGACGGCAAAAGTCAGGAAGCAACTCAAGACTCATCTGAACTCGTTGAGCACACTGCGGGACACGCAGGTCCAGATTCTCCAGGTAAAACAACTCCTGACGGATCACAGCGTTCTCGAAGCTTTCCTCGATATGCTCAATGCACGCGAGGCAGCACAAACCAGGCAAGCCCGGAAAGAAATCGACCGCATCGATCTCGATTCGATCGAGCACTTCATCCGACAATTAGGAAAGAGACTCGACGATTTTCTCTCATCGCCCGCAGTGCTAGAGACATCGCGCTTGATACTCCTGGGGATGCTTGCCAGGACCTACGTACGAACGGTCGCCCTGCGGAACGAGATTATGTCCGACCGAAATCGAAAGATCGAGAAGATTCACGAGCTGAGGCTCCTCTTCAAACGCTTTCGCTACATAGTCGAGGTGCTGCAGCCGATATTCATACATGTCTCCGACTATTTGTTGAAACAAATGAGCGAGTACCAGTCGGGAATGGGAGCGATTCAGGATACGGAAGTGCTTGCTTCCGGCATCTACTCGCATGCAAAGCGATCGCGTAAGATGGAGCGAAGCCGCATCTCTTCCGGGCCTGATGCGTTTGCCATCGTTCAGGATCGCCTGGCGAGTCAACTAAAGGAAGAGGCCGACGCATTCCTTAAGAAGATGGACGAGCTGGACGAATATTGGGAACACATCAAATAACATGGGGCGTACGGAGTCGCAGAAAATGGACCTATATCTCCTTAGACACGCTGATGCGGTCGACCACGGCAAACAGGGATTCACGCGAGACGCAGACCGTCCTCTGACTGAGGTCGGGATCAAGAAGATGAAGAAGGCCGCAAAGACGATGAGGGCGATGGAGCTATCGTTTGACGCGATTCTTTCCAGTCCTTACCGCCGGGCGAAGGAGACCGCTGAGATCGTGGGTGATGCCCTGGAGTGCAGCTCGCTCATCAAACTGACTCCGCATTTGGTCGTCGGTGGAAGCCCGACTGCGCTGATCAAGGAAATCAACGAAAGTTACCCGGACAGCAAACGACTGCTTCTGGTCGGTCACGAACCTCTCCTCGCAGGTTTGATATCCGTGCTCATCTCGGGCCACCATGACGCATCCATCAGACTCAAGAAAGGCGGTCTCTGCAAACTATCGATTGAGGAACTCCGTTTCGGCAAATGCGCCACACTCGAATGGCTGCTGAGTCCGTCCCAGTTTCTCGCCTGATCGTGCTGCCGGAACAGCGCTCTGTGGATTGCAGAACGCATGCCGTCTCTCCAAATCAACTTGGAGCCGGCAAATCGTCCAAATTCCCTCGTTTTCATCATTGTCCTTAACAATTACTTAATTTGTCATTGACATACCGTTGACAATAACTTAGAATCTATTCAAGCGAGGACGAGAGGAAATGCTAACATCACCGGACAGCAACGACGGCAGTGACAATGAGAACAGAGATCCGGAGCACAAGACTTCACGACTGACTCCCAACCAGCGGCAACGCGACAGAAGGGAAATCGGCCCGCGCCGCAGGAAGAAACCATTGCAGGCGAAACAGCAGAACCGTTTTCCTTCTGAACGATCCCGAACTTCGGCGGGACTTGATCCGTCTCTGTATATCAACCGGGAGCTCAGCTGGCTCGAGTTCAACGAGCGTGTGCTGGAGGAAGCACGCGACAACCGCCACCCTCTCCTTGAACGTGTGAAATTCCTGTCGATCGTAAGTTCTAATCTCGACGAGTTCTTCATGATTCGCGTCGCCGGAATTCAGGAGCAAGTACGGGCAAACCTCGTCGAACTCTCGCCCGACGGAATGACTCCCGACCAGCAGCTCAAGGCGATACATGAGAGGGTATCGATCATGCTGAAGGACATGCGGGATTATTTCTGGAATGACCTGCACCCCGCGCTCGCAGCCGCGGGAATATATCTCCTCAAGATGGACGAACTACAGCCGGCTGAACGCGCAACACTTGCCGAGCTTTTTGCGCGAGAGATATTCCCCGTCCTTACGCCGCTCGCATTCGATCCCGGTCACCCCTTTCCCTATATCTCGAATCTGAGTCTCAATATTGCCGTCGTCGTCGTGACACCTCAGGGCGATGAACGGTTTGCAAGAGTCAAGGTACCCGATGTCATTTCGAGGTTAGTGCAGATTCCGAACGGAAATTCACAGACCGTCCGGTTTGTCTGGTTAGAGGATTTGATTTCCGAGAACCTCGGCCTTCTCTTCCCCGGCATGACGGTGAAGGAATCTTACGTCTTCAGGGTCACGCGAAATGCGGATATGGAAATACAGGAAGACGAGGCTGAGGATCTGATTTATTCCATCGAGGAATCGCTGCGGATGCGGCGTTATGGATCGGTCGTTCGCGTCGCCGTGCAGAACAAGATGCCCGCTCGAATCAAAGACATTCTCATAGAAAATCTTGAAGTTCTTCCCGACGGTGTGTATGAACTGACTCCGCCGATGGGACTCAGCCACCTTATGGCACTTCTGTCACTGCCGCGTCCTGACCTGAAAGATCCGCCGTACCATCCTGCCCTCCTTCCGCTTGATGAAGAGGGCGATGACATTTTCGGCGCGATCCGGCGGCACGATATCCTCCTCCATCCCCCGTATGATTCGTTCAACCCGGTCGTGCAATTCATCGAGGCCGCGGTTAGCGATTCGAATGTCCTTGCGATCAAGCAGACTCTCTACCGAATCGGCAAAGAGTCTCCGCTCATACCGCTCCTGATACAGGCTGCAGAGAGCGGGAAGCAAGTTGCGGTACTCGTCGAACTCAAGGCCCGATTCGATGAAGAGAACAACATAGGCTGGGCGAAGCAGCTTGAACGCGCAGGCATCCACGTCGTCTACGGGCTCGTCGGCCTGAAAACCCACGGCAAGATGGCACTCGTGGTCAGGAAAGAACAGGACAGGCTGAGGCGCTACGTCCATCTCAGCACGGGAAACTACAACATGGTCACTGCCCAGATATATACCGACCTGAACTATTTCACTTGCAGGCAGGATATCGCGGAAGACGTCACCGAGGCCTTCAATTACCTGACCGGATATTCGTGCAGGGAGACTTACAGGAAGCTCGCAGTCGCACCGGTCTCTCTGAGACAGAGGCTGACTTCGTTGATCGATCGTGAGATCGCGAATGTCAAGTCAGGCAGGCCTGGGCACATTATAATGAAAATGAATGCACTGACCGACGTGCAGATGATAGAGAAACTCTACGAAGCGTCAAAGGCAGGAGTGAAGATCGACCTGATAGTGCGCGGTATCTGTTCGCTTCGTCCTGGCGTGAAGGGCGTCAGTGAAAACATACGTGACATCAGCATCGTCGGTCGCTATCTGGAGCACAGTCGCGTGTTTTACTTCGACAACGGCGGAAGTCCTGAACTCTACCTAAGCAGCGCCGACATGATGAGCCGCAATCTCTACCGGCGCGTGGAGCTAATGTTTCCAATCGAGGACCCTGCCATAATCGAGACGATCAAGAAAGAAGTTCTCGATACCGCACTTGTGGACACGAGTCGGTCGAGAGAGCTGCAGTCGGACGGGACTTACCGGCGCGTCCTTCCGCAGAACGGTGCGGAGCCTCTGGACAGCCAGCAAACAATCATGCTCACCCGTTCGAAGAGCACCGGCATGAAGAGGCCTGTTCCGCGCGAAGTCCCGGCGGCAGAGTCAAACATACCATAGCAAATCGCCGGAATGACAAGAATGCGGACGACGCCGATCTTCACGGTTGAGCGGCTGAATAGACTGTCGATGCGTGGCGATCAGAGCTTCTCTCCAGTACAGATTTTTCTATATGTCGGGATGGCGCAAGACGCTCACATGCCATCCGTGTGCTATTTCTTTCTAACTTAGAATTCGGAATCGCACGCCCCAGGCCCGATTTCCGTTGCGCGATGTTGTGCTGCAAGATTTCTTCATCTCTTACCTAGGCACCACCGTATCGTACCATGATCGCTTTTGCCGCGGGACGCCGTCATCGACATGAATGTGCTTGATCTCCAAGTACTCTTCGACTCCAATTCTCCCGAACTCCCTTCCGATACCGCTCTGCTTATAGCCGCCGAACGGGGCGCGTTCATTTAGCAGGTGCCATTCGTTAATCCAGACCGTCCCGGCTCTCAACCTTTCAGCTATTCTCCTGGCGCGTTCGATGTCCCTGCTCCAGACACCGGCAGCTAGTCCGTAAAGGACATCGTTTGCCAGCGCGACGGCTTCTTCGTCGGTCGCGAACCTGCTTACAACCAGGACAGGGCCGAATATCTCTTCCTGGGCGATCCGCGACCGGTTGTCAATATCCGTAAAGACTGTCGGCTCAACGAAGTTACCCTTCGACAGCTCCGCAGATCGAGGCACGCCCCCGCCAAGGACAATCCTGAACCCGTCTCTCTTTCCGCTTTCGATGTAATTGAGGACTCTGCTTTCCTGTTTCTTAGAAATCAACGGACCGATGTCGGTCGAAGGATCCGCCGGATTTCCGATTCTCATGCGTCCCGCCTTCTCCACCAGCGCAGAAACGAAGTCGTCGTAAATCTTCTCATGAATGAGAAGTCGCGTCGCAGCTTCGCAGCATTGACCGGAATGGTAGAACATTCCGTAAAGACTCCCGTCTATCGCGATGTCCATGTCGGCATCATCGAGCACGATGTTGGCAGACTTACCGCCGCATTCCAGCGTGACTCTCTTGAAGTCGGTAGCGGCAAGTTGCATCATCTTCTTCCCCACAGCAGTCGAGCCGGTAAACGCGATCTTGTTCACACCGGGATGCTTAACCAGAGCTTCGCCCGCATCCGGCCCATAGCCCGGGACAACATTGACAACGCCGGGAGGTAATCCGACCTCATCGATTATTCTCGCCAGCTCCATTGCGGTTACTGGCGTGAGCTCGGAAGGTTTGAGAACCACCGTGCATCCGGCTGCAAGAGCCGGACCGAGTTTCCAGGCTGCCATCTTCAGCGGAAAATTCCACGGTATGATCGCGCCGACGACTCCTACCGGTTCGTATCTCAGGTAATTCTTGGCGAATCCCTGCTTCGATATCTCGGTCATCTCGCGCTCGTTCTCTCCGGTCGCGAGATTAGAGAAGATATTGAATGCCCTGGCGCTGAGGAAGATATCTTCTTTCGCCTTCTTGATTGTCGAGCCGGAGTCCAGGACTTCAAGCTCAGTCAGCTCCGCCGACTTTTCACTGATCCTGTCGCCGATCTTCTTGATGTATGATGCTCTATCCGCCTGAGGAAGCCCGGTCCATATTCCCGAATCGAATGCTCTCCGCGCCGCCGTGACGGCAAGGTTCACGTCCTCCGCGGACGCGACAGCGAACCTCGCAACCATTGAGCCATCGAACGGATTGAGCGTATCGTCAATCCGACCGCTCGCTGGATTCACGAATTTCCCATCTATGTATAATTTGTACTCGCGCATGAGATCCTCATGGGTTTGCGTCTCCAATCCCGGGACCGTCCCGACCGACAGAAACGGGAAAAGGACAAGAATGTTTTTCCTGCCCCGGCTATTGTGACTGGGGCATCTCAGGATTTCTGATTCGATGACTGCCGGCTATTTTATCCCGTACTTCTTTTTCGTCTTCTCAATTGCTTTCAGATGGTGTTCAAAATGCCCGACCGCACGTTCAAGTATGCCAAGGAGACTCACCTTGCCGTCTTCGTTGTGAATTCCCGTTCTGGAGAAATCCGCATCGTGAAGGTTTTTCAATACTGGAGTCATCGAAGCACGAAGCGTGTAGAAAAGGGCGATTGAGCCTTCGACGGAAGTTCTGTTGTAGAGTAACTCAGCCGCCCACTTGTCCTGGTCGAAGGCAATGAGCAATGGATTGTCCTCCGCTATGATTTTCTTCATTCTGTAAACATGATTGAGCTCGGCGTCAGCGAGATGGTGCACCTGCTGCCTAATGGTCCACTTCTTCGGGGCAAGTTTCTTGTCGAGCTCCTTGTCAGAGAGTCCATCGACGCTCGCAATCAGGTCACCTGGCCCGTTCTCATATGTGTGTATCAATGCTACGATTCTGGAACTCATTCTAAATCTCCCTTTGAGGTTGGACATCCGCATCTACGGTTTGAAAATGGTGAGGAGAACAATTATGACTACAAGCACCCAATTCGCAACGAAGAAGATTGTCTGCTTGCTGTTGATCGACTCCATCTTGTCGTTCGCGTCCTCGGGCGGATTGATCTGGTTCATCTGGTCAAGAAGCATGGCACGCTGGCGTGCCGTCTTCGGGCTAACCGCCATCCCGATTCCAAGCAGGACGATGAAGACGAGGAGCTTCAAGCCGAGCCACCACGCGCTGCCGAACAGATCACCGACCGTCATGTGCAGCGAAATCATATTGCCGATGCCACTGAGGATGAGGACGAGCGCGCCGAATGGCGACAGAAGCCCGATGCTTCTCAACATCTTCGCCGCGTGCTGTTTCATCCTTATGTCATTCTCCCATCTGAAATTCGCCTCAACGATTGGTCCCGCGAAGAGAAGCGTAAAGATCATCCCGACGCCAACAAGGTGAAAGAATAGTGATATGTTGAACCAATTCATTTAATCTCTCCTCAATTAGGTTAGTTTTACTATCGTTGATATTCCCTGTCCGACTCCAATGCACATCGTTGCCAGCCCATACTCTATTTTTCGTCTCTTCATCTCATGTATCAGCGTTATCAGAATTCTCGCACCGCTTGCACCTAGCGGGTGGCCGAGTGCGATCGCACCGCCGTTGACGTTGGTGATCTTTCTGTCAAACCCGATTTCCCGGATCACTGCAAGCGACTGCGCCGCAAAGGCCTCGTTCAATTCTATGAGACCGATCTTGTCGAGACCAATTCCTCCCTTTTCAAGCGCCCTGAGTGTCGCCGGGACCGGACCTATGCCCATATGACGCGGGTCGACTCCTGCCGTCCCTGATGAGATTATCTCCACGATGGGAGTAAGGTTATTCGACATCACAAAGGATTCGGAACAGAGCAAGACCGCTGCAGCGCCATCGTTGAGCCCCGATGAATTTCCGGCTGTGACTGTTCCTCCGCTTCTGAACGCTGGCTTGAGTTTCGACAATCTCTCGAGATTCGTATCGCGCCTCGGGCCTTCATCGATGGATATTTGCATGCGCTCCTCTTTCGGTTCAACGACATTCACCGGCACGGTCTCATCGGCGAATTTCCCGTCCTCCTGTGCCATGATGGCCCGTCTATGACTTTCCAGCGCAAAGATGTCCTGTTCGTCACGCCGTATCTTGTACTTTTCTGCGAGATTCTCAGCCGTCTCCCCCATGCTCTCAAGCGGGAAACGTGCGACAAGTTTTGGATTCGGGAAGCGCCAACCTAAAGCCGTGTCGTAAGCCGTTAGGTTGCCGAATTGCAATTGTCCGGTCGCGTTCTTGGGAAATGCATATGGGGCGCGAGACATGCTTTCGACGCCTCCGGCGATGACACAATCGGCATCGCCCGTCCATATCATCCTCGCCGCCGAATTCACCGCCTCAAGGCTCGAACCGCAGAGGCGGTTTACCGTATATGCCGGAACGCTGTACGGTAAACCGGCAACCAGCGTCGACATTCGTGCCACGTTCCTGTTGTCTTCTCCCGCCTGGTTGGCGCAACCCAATATGACCTCATCTACCTTTGCAGGATCTATCCTCACTCTATCGACAATTGTGCCGATGACTATCGCCGCGAGATCATCGGGCCTGACGCTCCTCAACGCGCCGCCATATTTTCCGACGGGAGTCCTCAGAGCGACCACTATGTAAGCTGGCGGATGCGATCCGTTCATATACTCCGGAAGAATAATATCTGCATAAACATTTCAAGAAGGAAGCGGTGGCAGAACTGCAGTGGCCGTACAGCCTCGCCTCGGAGAGTCAGGGTCATGGAGAGTTTGCCGGCTTCCCCAGTTTCTCCAACCCTTCGAGATCGGTCATGTCGAGAAGATCGTACAAAGACCTGGTGCTTTCCACCCTGCTGCCTGTTATCTCCACGAGGAACCGGCTTGCGACGGGAAGTTGAAGCTTCCCGCTCTTCGATGCGCTGTCGTACGTCTCGAGTATTCTTATGTTCCTGTAAAGAACCGTCTTCTCATAACCTGTTTCGGTCTCCTTATCAATATCCCCAGTTAAAGACATATATGAAGGGATGCTCAGCATGTCCGTGATTTTTACGGATATTGAGCTCTTGGATGTATCCGTATCGAACTGGTAAACGACCTGAGCCCACGACGTCGAGAACCCCATCATCGAAGAAGTCTCCCCGGTAGGTTTCTCACGCCTGTAAGGACCGAAATCATCTTTGGGAAGGAAGCGTTGCAGTTCCTTGAAATGGTACACTTGCGGCTGCGCCACCGACGGAAGGGGAATCAGAAGAACAAACAAGCACAGCAGATTTTTAACTCGCATTCTGTCCTCCTTTCTAATGCGACAGCAGAAGGCTTGGCCGATATGCGTCGCCGTAAGCGCGGCGCATCATCTGAAGGAACTCGGCGAGAAGATACTTGCCGACCAAATCGGAAAGTTCGAGTGGCCCCTTCGGAAAATTCGTACCTAATCTCAAGGCAAGATCAATCGATTCTCCGTCCGCGATTCCCTCCTCCAGCATCAGGTGAGCCTCGTTGGCCAGCATGGAAACCGTCCTCGCCAGTATAAGACGCTGCGAGTCGTTGAGCGGGCTTTTGATATCGAGCTTTCCTGAAATCTTGTGAGCCATCTCGTTCAAGGCTTCGCTTATCAGGGTGTCACGCCGTTCTATCTTCAATGCCGCACGCGGAGACTTGCCATCATAGTCGTAGAATCCCTTGCCTGTCTTCCTGCCAAGCAGGCCGGACTCTACCATTTTCTGTTGTATGATGACAGGTCTGAATCGTGGCTCATAGAAGAATTGCTCGTAAATCGACTTCGACACTAGGAAATTCACGTCGACACCGACAAGGTCGATCAGGCTGAATGGTCCCATCGGAAAACCGGCAGACTCGAACGCAAAGTCTATCTCTTCGATACCGCCGAGCCGCTCCGACAGAAACCGGAGCGGTTCCAGATAAAAATGCCGGGCGCACCTGTTCACGACAAATCCGGGCGTATCCCTCGTCACGATGGGAGTCTTCCCGATCTGTCTCACGATCTGTGAAATCTCCTGGAGTAATTTGTCGGATAAAAAATCCGTTCTCACCACTTCCACCAGCTTCATTCTGTGCGCCGGATTGAAAAAGTGAAGGCCTGCAATTCTCTCTCTGCCCGCGCAGCCGTTCGCGATAGCGCCTATCGACAGGCTCGAAGTATTCGAGGTCAACGGAATCTCCGGCGAGCAAATCTTGTCGAGGTTCGAGAAGATCTGCTTCTTCACTGAGAGATTCTCGGTGACGGCTTCCACGACAAGATGAACCTCTGAGAAATCAGACAGCTCGGTTCTCGGGTGGATTCTTGCGATTGCCGCCTGCGCATCCTCAGGCTTGATCCTGCCCTTCTCGGATTCGCGGTGAAACTCCTTGCTTATCACCTCGAGCGAATGCGCGACGACATCTTTGGAAACATCATAAAGAAGGACTTCCCATCCGCTCCGTGCAAACGAGATTGCAATCCCGGCACCCATCGTGCCCGTGCCCGCAATGCCGACAGCTTTCATCAGCCCGAAATCACTCCGTCTTCCTCGACCTTCTCCCATTCCGGTTTCCAGTCGGGTAGATTCAGCCCCCACTCCGAACACTTCAGGCGGACTTCATCCGAAAAACTCCTGCGGACTTCGTCGTTATCTCTAGTCTTCAGGCCGTACTTTCTGTAGATCACGTTGTGCTGCGTCTTCGGCCTGCCGAAAATATTCATCGTGCGCGGGAACCAGACGTTGAGCGAGACTTGCACGTCGTTCTTTGTCGAGCGGTCAAACGCAAGCTTCTTTACCCAGAAGTCGCCGTGATTCACGTGCATCATCTCTTCTTTGAAGATACGCTCTATCTCCCTCTTCCACGGACCGTAAGTAGACTTGCGCACATCCTCAAGCTGATGGCCGGCTCCACGATCCATGCAGAACTGGAACATCACGAAATCGACCCATGTGTCTATCGTGTAATAGAAAATATTCACGCGCCTGTCGTCCGCGGCACGCTTGCTCTTCAAGTCGTCACCTTTAACATCGACTCTGAGCGTGTAGTCGTGTTTCGCGACGTGCGAGTCGACATCGATTCCGATCTCTTCCAGCAGGCGGTACATCGCGCGGGCGTGGCGCACCTCGTCTTTGACGATGTTAGCGACGGCAAGCTTCTCCTCCGTCGTCGGCGCTTTCATAATCCATGGCACGTAACCAAATGCGCCTGCGAGTTCCGAGTCGGCTTGCTGAAGCATCAGATTGGTCAGGTTCTCATAATAGTCGTCGCTCATCTCGTCTATGGTTTCTATTGCTTGCCCCTTTTGAATCTTCTCCCACATCCGTTTTTCCCGTTCCTCGTTCGACAGCTTCGATGGATTTTTAGTCGGACCGGTGGTCATCATTGTCCTCCTCTCTGTCTTTTCGGCGGGGCATGTGACGCCCCTTCGTGTTTTGCCTCAGCGACACGGACTATTTGCCTTTGAAAGCCGGGGGGCGCTTCTCGACAAAAGCCTTTGTCGCCTCTCTGGCGTCCTCCGTCCGTCCGGCAATTTCCTGCATGTAAGCTTCGTATTCAAGACTCTGTTCAAGCGAATTCACCGCAGACTGCTTCAACATCTTCTTGATCATCGAATAGGCCTTGGTGGGCCCGTTTGAAAAATGCTCAAGAACTTTCTTCGACTCTTCTTCAAATATCTCGTCTGAGAATACCCTGTTGACAATTCCGAGTCTCAGCGCCTCGTCAGCCGTAATTTCCTCGCCCAGCGCGGCCAGTTCGAACGCCTTCGCCGTTCCGACAAGTCGCGGAAGGAAATACGACGCCCCGGAATCCGGTACGAGTCCAATCCTCACGAAAGCCTGTATTAGCTTCGCGCCAGAACTCATGATTCTAAAATCGCAGGCAAGAGCGAGGCTCATCCCCGCGCCCGCTGCAACTCCGTTGACAAGCGCCACCACCGGTTTCTCCATTCCGGTTACCAGCCTTATTATCGGATTGTAACGGCGTCTCAGTGATTCCGCAAAAGACTTCCCGGGCGTGAGATCCTTCAGGTCCTGGCCGGAAGAGAACGCCTTCCCGCTGCCTGCGATTGCCACGCATCTGACTTCTTCTGCGGAGGACAGCTCTTTCAGCGCTAGCTGCATCTCGGCGGTCATCTGCTCATTGAATGCATTCAGTGAGTCGGGACGGTTCAATGTGAGCCTGCCAATACCGTTCCTCACCCCAACCGTTATTGTTTCATATTCAGACATGTCCAAAGGATCCTTCGGTTTGGTACGTGGTTGTGCTGCGCGACCTAAATTTACGGAGATAGTTGAGAACCGACCGCATGTCCTTGGGTAGTTCAGCCCTGAAGCTCACCTGTTCATTCGTGCCAGGGTGTGTGAAAGAGATCGACTCGGCATGAAGTGCGGTGCGTGAGAGCAGAGGCTTCTCGTCGCCTTCCGAATAGTAATGTGCCTTAACCTGCGAGAGGAAGAAGGGTTTCCCATCACCGTAAACCTTGTCGCACATTATTGGAAGGCCGACTGACGCGAGATGAACCCTGATCTGGTGCAGTCTACCGCTCTCCGGCGTGGCCTCCACGAAAGCGTATCCGTCGAACAGCTCATCCACCCTGTAGTTTGTCTTGCATGGTTTGCCGTGTTTCCTGTTCACTTTCATGATGCCGGGGTGATTCTGACTTTCCGATATCGGCAAATCTATGGTGCCGTACGCTTCTGCGGGCCTGCCGATGATTATCGCGAAATAACTCTTATGGACAGCCCTTTGTTCAAATTGAGCGTTCAGCGATGCGTGAGTCTCGGCATCCTTGGCAAAGACAATCACGCCGCTCGTCTCCTTGTCGATCCGGTGAACTACGAATATGCCGCCGAATTCCTCCTTCAGCATGTCATAGAGGTTCGGAAGCGAGTGATTATATCTGTCTGGAAGAACCAGAAATTGCGGGGGCTTCTCAACCACTAATATTCTGTCGTCCTCGTAGATGATCCCACCGTTCCGCGCCTTCAAAACAAAGTCAATTTTTCTTTTCATTTCAATAGCCATTAGATATGAACCGTCAGCGATCAGTGGGCGCCTCTGGCGCCATCCCGTCACGGAAAGGAATCCAGACGGGACTATTTCCCTTTCCAATGTGGCTTTCGCTTTTCGACGAACGCCTTCATTCCCTCTTTCTGATCTTCACTTGCGAACAGCATGTAGAAATTCTTTCGTTCAAATTCCAGCCCGTCCTTCAAGGGAAGCTCATGCGCTTTCAGGACAGACTCCTTCGCGAGCTCGACTGCAAGTGGAGGCTTTGACGCTATAACACGCGCAAGCTTCTTCGCCTCCTCCAAACATAATTCCACGGGTACTACTCTGCTCACCAGTCCTGCCCGAAGCGCGTCATCCGCATTGATAGTCCCGCCCGTCAGTATCATCTCCATTGCCCTCGATTTCCCGACGGCTCTGGTGAGCCGCTGCGTTCCGCCTGCGCCCGGTATGACGCCGATGTTTATCTCAGGCTGACCGAACTTCGCTGTCTCGGATGCGATTATGATGTCGCACATCATGGCGAGCTCGCATCCGCCGCCGAGAGCGAATCCGCTGACGGCAGCAATTACCGGCTTTCTGATCCGTCTGATTCTGTCCCACATGCTGAAATTATCCTTCGAAAGCATTCCGATCGTACCCGCTTCCGCCATCTCCTTTATGTCCGCTCCAGCGGCAAATGCCTTTTCGTTTCCCGTAATGATGATGCAGCTGATCGAATCGTCGGAGTCGAGTTGCTCCAGGCATGAGACAAGCTCGGTCATGAGTTTATGATTCAGCGCATTGAGGGCATCAGGGCGGTTGAGTTGGATCGTCGCGACGAGATTTTCCTTTGTCAGAATAATATTTTCAAACTCCATCGTCGCTCCGGATTGGTAAGTTTGCCGGCGAGCACTGACTTCGTCGGATGAATTGTTCGCGCTAAGCAACTCTTCGGTTTGCGGACATGTCTGCACCTTGCGTGTCAAAGGGCTCAGGCGAGCAGGCACGAAAATTTAGACTCGACGTGACAAAGAAACAAGTGGAAGGCGATTCGAAAAGGTGCTCAAAAAAAATCGCCTGGCAATGATTTACATATCTGCCTTCAGCGCCCTCACCCCGAAAAAACTTGCAAGATAGAAGCAGACGACTCCGATCAGTCCCAGAGTCCACGCATGCGAGTAGTCGATTGGGACAGCTCCCCTGGAGGAGAAGTAGTCGAACGTCTGATTGAACACTACCGAGCTGAGTATCACCATGACGCCGACCGACACAAGAAGCGAGACGGTAGCACCATGGGACGACGAGATTCTCACGGCGTTTTTCTCTTTGTAGTCGACAAATGCACCTCCGAATATCATCACGAGGGACGGAAAGACAATACCTCCGGTGAAGCCGTAGATCACGCTCACGCGGATGAGACCATGGAAATTCTCGAAAGGGAACGGCGCTGCAAATCCGAGTATCGCGCCGATAATGGAAAGTAAGATGATGCTCGGGAGGAGCTTCGCATAAAAAACATCGGCAGGTCTGACGGGTGATGAGCGCATCAGCCACATCGTCTCTCCCTCGAGACTAAGCATGGGATAGACAAATCTCACAGCCAGCGAGACAATGAGAAAACTATTGAAAGCGTAAATGAGCGTGAAAGCAGAAGAGATGATGAACGTGTCCGGCAGGTATATCCTCATCTCGAAGAGGTTGACAAGAAAAATGCCTATCAGGACCATCATGACGGCAAAGTGAAATGTCTGGCTCGGCTCACGAATGAAGAGAAGGAAGTCTCTCTTCAACAAGGAAACAGGTTTGCCTGACTTCCGTCCCGTCTGCGCGAATGGGTCGCTAAGATTTTTTACTCTTCTCTCAAATAACTTGTGCCTCGCTGTCCAGAAAGCTTCTTCGTAGTATTTGTCCGCAAGTTTGATCATCACGAAGAAGAGGAGCGCGGCGACCGCACAAACTATCAGAGCCGATGCCGCTGCTCCTACGAAGTTTCCGGTAGTCGCAAAGTAGAAGAAATTTGCCGACCAGAAACTCGGTGCTAAGTAGTCGAGTTTCGGGTCGAGGACACCCAAGTACCTGTCGATGTGGGGATAGTACTTCATCACATCGGTGAACAGCCTGAATGGGTTGTTGAGCACGATGTACGAGTAGGTGCTTCCAGCGTAGAGCAGTGTCACGCCGACGATAGCAGTCTTGATCGATATTCTGTGCGACACTTTCAGCACCAGCAGCAGGACTATCGCTCCGATACACGCGGCCGAAAGGATCAACGGCAGGATCGAGAACACAACGCCGGTCACCGCGATGACCGGGCTGCCGAAGTAGCCCGCATAACCCGCCACTGCCGCCAATATCAGGATGATCATGAGAGCGGAACTGTAGAGAAAAGAGTCGAGGAATTTCGAAGTAAATATCTCAACCGGCTTGATCGGCAGAGTGTGGAGGAATTCGGCCTCGGTGTTCCTGAATACCGTCACGAATGCCACGAGGATGTTGGCAATGCTGATGATTGCAAAAAAAACGAAGAGTGCGAGTGCGAGAAGCCTGTGGTAAAGGAAAAGGCCAATCCTCGCCTGTACGATGAGATATTTCGTCGCGAATTCGACTACCAGGTAGGTGAGATAGGCGAAGACAGCGAAGGTGACGACGGAAAAGAGAGAGCGTGCAAGATGCCGGCTGACGCGCTCGCCTCCCTCGAGATAAAGAAGTCGGAGTTTTGTCCTTACGAGCTCGCGTATCATGGCCTTATTACGATGTCAGTTCCAGATACCTTCTCTCCAGCTCGCCAACACCGTCACCGGAGATCTCTTCCACCGAGCCTTCATATACGAGCCTGCTGGAATTAATGATACCTATCTTCGTGCAGACGTCTCTTGCCAGTGCAAGTTGATGCGTCGTCATGAATATCGCCACTCCGTTTTTCGCGGCGAGCCTTACCTGCGACTTGAAAGTCTCCGCTCCTTTCGGGTCGAGTCCGACCATCGGTTCGTCTATGACGATCAGCTTCGGACCGTGCAGCATCGCGGCCGCCAGGACGAGCCGCTGTCTCATCCCCTGCGAATAGTCTTCGATTCGCCTTTTGAGCCAGGGCTTCACCTCGAATATCTCCGACACCTCGCGGATGGAATCGGTGCTTTGCGTCCGGGACATCTTATACATTCTGGATACGAAGAGCAGGAATTCCATTCCGCTGAGTTTTTCGTACAGAAACGGCTGGTCAGGAACGTAGGACAGGCACTGCTTGGCCTCCTCAGGTTTTCGGTGTGCATCTATGCCGTCTATCAGAACACTGCCGTGTGTCGGCTTGAGCAGCGTGGCAATCATCTTGATTGTGGTGGTCTTCCCGGCGCCGTTGGGGCCGAGGAAGCCGTATATTTCGCCGGCGCTGACCTTGATCGAAATGTCATCGACCGCCGTGAATGCTCCAAACTTTTTGGTAAGCGAAGCAAGCTCAAGCATCATTGTGACAAATTATTTCTGTTTGAACACGAGCCTTATCGGTACACCCTCGAACTTGAATTTCTCACGGAGTTTGTTCTCAATGAAACGCCTGTAGGTGATCGACACCTCCTCCGGCAGGTTGGTGAACATGGCAAACGTGGGGAGCTTGCTTTCCACCTGCGTAATATATTTTATCCTGATTTCCTTCCCGGTCCTGGAGAAAGGCGGCGTCAACTCGATCAGAGGAAGGAGGTAATTGTTGAGTTCACTCGTCTTGATCTTTACCTTCGTCTCTTTGATGATCGTCAGGGCAACCGAAAGGAGTTTCTGCACGCGCTGTTTTCTCAAAACTGATACGAAAGTAACCGGCACGAAATCATAGACGCGCAGTCGATCTTTTATGCCGCGCTCGTATTCTTCGGCGGTCACTTCCTTCTTGTCCACGAGATCCCACTTGTTGACTCCAATCGCCGCAGGCTTTCCCTGCTCGATGGTGTATTCTACTATCTGCAGATCCTGCTTCTCCACGCCGATGGATGCGTCGAACAGAATTACCGCCGCGTCGCAGCGCTCGACGGCCTGAAACGTCCTGAGCGCGCTGAAGAACTCCACCGACTCCTTTATCTTGCTTTTCTTCCGCAATCCGGCGGTGTCTATAAGCACAACGTCTTCATCCTGGTAGCGCAGCAGCGTGTCGACTGAATCGCGCGTCGTTCCCGGTATATCGGTGACTATCGAGCGGTTCTCGCCGAGAAGAAGATTCACGAGTGAGGATTTGCCGACGTTCGGTTTGCCGATGATTGCGATCTTTTTTGCCGGAGAAGAATCCGCAGCTACCCTGGCATCCGGAACAATCTTCACAATCTCGTCGAGGAAATCACCGACGCTCCTGCCGAGCTCCGCCGAGATTCCCAATACCTTTTCAAATCCGAGCTCGAAGAACTGGCCTATGTTTCTCTCGTGCTTCGCATCGTCGACCTTGTTCACCACAAGAAGGACCTTCTTGGCCTTCTTGCGGAGGATCTTCGCTACTTCTTTGTCGATCGGATGTGGCCCGGCTGAGCCATCGACAACAAGGACGATGGCGTCGGCTTCGTCTACGGCGTATTGCGCCTGTTCCCTGATCGCCTTTTCAAAGACGTTCTGTGAATCGGGGACAAACCCGCCGGTGTCGATCACGGTGAACTCTCTCCCTCCCCACTCGAAGGAGCCGTAGATCCTGTCCCGTGTCACGCCAGGCTTGTCATCGACAATAGCGCGCCTGCCGCCGATGAGACGATTAAAAAGCGTCGACTTGCCGACGTTCGGGCGACCAACGATTGCTATAGTCGCCATATCAGTCCGCGAAAATTTCCGCGCCCTTGTTCACCGGCTCGAGTATCTCCGTCCGCCAGTCAAGCTTGAGGCTGTTTATGAGTTCCGCAAAAGCCTGGTGAACCTTCCCGACGGACCCGTCGGACGAGCGCTCATCAAGACAAAAGGCTACGCAGCTGCTTCCCGCACCGCTCACGGCAAAGGCAAGAGCACCGTTTTCCACTGCTGCGCTTTCAAACTTGTCGAAATGTGGAATCAGCTTCTTCCTGTATTTCTCATGCAGCTCGTCGTGGACCGCGTACCTGAGCATCTCGTAATCTCCCGAAGCAAGTGCAGCCACGAGAAGGGAACTGTGCTGCACATTCGACACCGCCTCACGGAGAGACACGCTCGCAGGAAGAATTTTGCGCGCGGCTTCGGTTTCTATTCTCGAATCGGGAAGAATGGCGACAAGCTTCAGCTTGTTCAGGATGGGAACCTTTATGTTCGAATAACTGCCGTCGATTCCACGGGCATTCACGATCAGTCCTCCGAAGAGTGCGGCGCTGACATTGTCCGGGTGTCCCTCAAGTTTGACGGCGAGGTTGTATATGTCCCCGGCGCTAAATCTCTCGCCAGCAAGCTGGTTGCCAAGGAGTAAACCTCCGATGATCGCGGCACCACTCGCACCGAGTCCACCGCAGGCTGGAATCTCATTATTAATCTTCATCCTGATGTTCGGAATCTCATCCAATATTCTCTTCATTGCCACCAGAGTGAGGTTCCTCTCGTCGATCGGAATTTCTCCGGCACCTTCGCCGGAAATTTCTATCGAAAGTCGAGATGACGGTTCGGCTTCAATTGTCAGATATCTATTAACTGCAAGTCCGAGCGTGTCAAAGCCGGGACCTAGATTCGAAGTTGACGCCGGGACAATTATTTTTCTGAAAGATCGTGTCGACAGTGAAGACTCCTTTTTCTGATACAAGAATATATCTTTGGATGAGAGATTTTACAAAAATCGAGTCATGTCTCAGACCTCGGATTGGTTTTCCGGTTTTCCTTGATTTTGCAGCCGGCGAATGAGATTTTATGGCCACATGATTCCCGTTCTGATTTTCTGGATTCATATAACCGGCGGCGTATATCTCTTCGTCAGCAAATATCACGAGGAGACTCTCGGCGAGGCCTTTCTGACATTGGGTTTCGCGGCGATTGTCTTTACCGCAGGCTGGACATTCTCATCCTTTGCCATCCATTTCATGTTTGGCCCGAAGGGAGTGAATCAAATCCTCAATAGCGATTCACTCTCCCTCATTCTTCTTACGATACTGGAGGCAATCTTCTACGCAGTCTGGTTCAGAAAACCGTCCGAAGGGTCCCGACAAGGGCCGGGAAAGGAACGGGAAGCTGCAGATGCATAAACTCTCGCACTCCGAGATTACCTCCCGAAGAAAGTCAGTGGAACAGGCTGTCTCAGCCGAGCGAACGCCGATATTCGGATTCCTGGAAAACGTGCGGAGCCTCTACAATGTCGGTTCAATCTTCAGGACATCGGATGCCGCGCTTATCTCAAAACTCTATCTGACCGGATTCACCCCCTATCCTCCGCGTCCGGAAATATCCAAGACGGCGTTGGGTGCGGTCGAGAGTGTTCCGTGGACTTACTGCAAAAACCCGATGGAAGCTGTCGAAGAGCTGAAAGCCAAGAGGATCAAACTCATCGTTCTCGAGCAGGCAAGAGAAAGCATACCGATATGGGAACTCCCACGCGATATCTTTCCGGCATGTATCGCGGTCGGAAACGAGATCAGCGGGATAACGAAAGATGTTCTAGACTCAGCCGATATAGCCGTCGAGATCCCGATGCTGGGCGTAAAACACTCGCTGAATGTGGCAGTAGCGTATGGAATTACAATTTACAGATTGTTTGAAATGTATTCTGATGGAAAAGTGAGAGTGCAAATTTAGAAGCCAGTTGCAAGAGGCAAGAAAGAAAGCGAAGACCTTCTCTTGGAATCTTCAACTGGAACAGGGTTGCACCTACGTCTGCCGAAGCTTGTATGAACGCTATTTCTTGCGTATGATGAGAAAGAAAAGAGAATTGGCCGATAACTTAGAAGCGCGTGGAATTATGAACGAATCAACTCAGCTCTCAAAGAGGATTACATTGAATCCTAACCAATGTGGTGGCCATCCGTGCATTCGTGGGATGCGGATACGTGTGAAAGACGTCCTGGATATGCTTGCCGGTGGCGCTTCACAGCAGGAGATACTGCAAGACTACCCTTACCTCGAACCCGATGATATTCGCGCTTGCCTTGAGTATGCCGCGATGCAGTTAAACCATGCCGTTGTGGTCGATCGCTCGTGAGATTCCTCATCGACGCACAGTTGCGTCCAGGACTGACTGAATGGTTGAGGAATCAGGGACATGAGGCAGAGCACGTCGGAGATGTCGGTCTCCGTGACGCGGAGGATTCTGAGATTTGGGTGCGTGCCCTTGGGGAGGGATCGGTGATCGTTACAAAAGACGAGGATTTTGCTGAACGAGCGGCGCATAGTGAACGGTCGCCACGAATCGTTTGGCTGCGTGTCGGAAATACAACGAATGTGGCCTTGAAGGAATAGCTGATTCCGAGGTTTGAGAATATCGTGGCGTTGCTCAACCGAGGTGATTCATTGATCGAAGTGCGCTAGTATCCCATTCAAAATGCCGATGTAAAGTATTCGAACCTCGCATCGGTGTGGATCCTGATGACGCCTGCCCGCACTAGCTTTACAAGTATCTTCGAAGCACGCCGCTCGCTTATGTTCACGAGTTTCGCATAATCCTTCACCGTTATCCGCCCCTTCTCCTCCAGGTACTTGAAGAGCCGTCTCTCATTTTCTCCGATTATGATGGAAAGCGGTTCGCTGTCGGGCCTCTCGCTCTCCAATATCTTGACGACTTCTCTGCTGGCGATCACGCTCTTGTCGTTTATCCGTATATAGACCTTCGCGTCGCGTGAGATGACGTTGCGGTAATCCTGCAGGCGGTGGGGCTTCGTCTGGCTCTCTTCGACGATGGCAACTACCACATCCTTCCTGTTCAACTCGATAACCTGGACGATCGGCTCGATAGGAGGCTCGCAATATTCCCTGGCTGCTTCATATATCAGATCGATTTCCGACTTCTCGCTTTCGACCCCGTAGATCGTCCCATCGTCATCAACGCCGAAAAGAATCATTCCCCCTTTTGTATTCGCGAATGCGATTAGCTCCTTGGCAATCTTTTCGATCGAACTGAACTGGCGCTTGAATTCGATCTTGAAATTCTCGCCTTCAGAAATAAGGGCCTTTAATTCAGCGACGTCCACTTCATGCGTTCCGAATTCTAAGTTTTAAATTTTGAATTCTTAATTGAAGATAAGAAACATTCAATTCAAAATTAAGAATTCACAATTGAGAATTCTCATCAGGAATTACCACCCCCGTGCACCCATTCTCTCCAGGATGATGCTCATCCTGAATGAGACGAATCTCGAAGCGGAGTTGGGAGAATGCCTGAGCGGGCTCGGAATGATCGCAGCTAATCTTGCCGCCTGGTTCCGTGTCAACGCAGACACCGGTTCGCCGTAATAGAATTCGCTTGCGGCCCCGGCGCCGAAAACCCCGCGGCCGAATTCTATGTAGTTCAGGTAGAGTTCCATGATGCGGTGTTTCGAAAGATAATGGTTAAGCATGTATGCCGAGATCATTTCATTTAATTTCGTCAGCGGGTCCCTGCTGGTGGAGAACCACAGGTTCTTCGCGAGCTGCATCGTTATTGTGCTCGAACCCCGGACAATTTTCATTGCATCCCAGTCTGTCTCGAATGACTGCCGGACTTCATACCAATCGACGCCGCTATTCTCGTAAAACGTTCCGTCTTCACCGACGATGACTGCATGAACAAGCGCGTCGGGAATCCTTGACAGAGGCACGTAAGACCTGCGTATCACATAATGCTGATTTTTCGCTTTCGCCTGTCTCATCCTTTCCCTCATCAGCGCGGTCAACTTCGGGTTTTCCGTTCGAAGTTTTGCCACCGTCCACGGAAACGGCAGCGTGATCAGTTCAAAAACCAGGAATGCCAGGAAAATGGCGAGCAGGATCCGCCTGACCGGAAATCTTCGCCGGCGTGGCTCAGCTGTTTTACTCATCTGTGAGAATCAAGATAGCTCTGAAGGATCAGTTGTGAAGCCATCCGATCCAGATTGCCTTTCTTCTGCCTTTCCTTCTTCTTGACGCCCAATTCCAGCTGGGTGCGCTGCGCGATTGTCGTCGTAAATCTCTCGTCCCATTCCACAACTTCTATCTCCAATGCCTCCCGCGAAAGTCTGTCGCGAAGCCTGTCCGTGAACTTCGACGCCTCAACTGCCGAAGTTCCCACATTTCCGCTGAGCTTTAGCGGTTTTCCGACGACTATCCTGCCAACGGACATCTTCTTCACGAGATCGACTATTTTTCCGACTAGGCCCGAGTCGTTTGCGAGCGTGTCGATTCCCTGGGCAATGATTCCCATGGGGTCGCTGATTGCAACGCCGACTCTTTTCATCCCGAAATCGATTCCGAGTATGCGCTTCAGGTCAGCCATTTTGTCCCTGTCTTGATGATCCTGCCAGCACGCGGTCGGCGCGCATGACGCCGGTGATTTTCCTTAATTTGTCGATCAGCCGGTCAAGGTGCTCCTTGTCTTTCACGTATACGATAATCTGACTTTCAAAGATAGTATCCCTGACCTCGGCGGAGACGCTCCTGATATTCGTGTTCTGGTAATTCGAAATCGCGTGAGTGAGTTCAGTGAGAATACCCGGACGATCCATTCCGGAAACTGAGACTCCGGCAACGAACAAGCCGCTGCTTTCGCCGGGCCAACTCGCCTCCACAATTCTTTCACGTGCAGTACCGGCCATCCTCAGGAGATTGGCACAGCTCTTTCTGTGCACCTTGATTCCCTCGCCGGTGGTCACGAAGCCGACTATCTCATCACCGGGGATCGGGTTGCAGCACTTTGCATACGAGATCTTCCAGTCGCTGCGGGAGCCATCGACGACAATTCCTTCGGAAGCCTTCCTTGCAATCTCGACAAAAGTCTGCGTCGGCTTGCTGCTCTCAGCGGTCTCCTTCACCGATTTCTGTTGCGTCAGCCGCTCAATTACCCTGTCAGGATCTAATTCCTCTTCCGCGATGGCGACATAGAATTTCTGCGGGTTGTCGTACTTCAGGTCTCGGACGAGTTTCGTGAAGTCGTCTTCCGGCAATGACAGCTTGTGTTTCTTCAGCCTCTTCGCCCAGATCTCTTCTCCATCCGCTGCTTTCTTCCTGGTCTCGTCATTTATCCAGCGCCTTATGTGCGCTTTAGCTTTCCTGGATACGACAAATTTCTCCCAATCAGGATTCACATTCTGGCTGGACGATGTAATGATCTCGATCTGATCGCCACTGTTGAGTCTGGTATTGAGAGGGACAATGCGCCCGTTCACCTTAGCGCCGACGCAGTGTGTGCCGACCTGCGAGTGTATCTCGAAAGCGAAGTCAACCGGAGTCGAGCCTTTCGGCAACACTTGCAGATCGCCTTTCGGAGTGAACACGTAGATCTCATCCTGGTAGAGGTCGAGCTTGAATCCTTCGAGAAAACTCTTCGCCGCGTCTTCGCCGGTCGATACGGCAGGCTGCTCGAGGATTTCGCGTACCCATGAAATCCATTCGTCAAGCTTCCGATCCGACGCTTTCACGTCTTCTTTGTATTTCCAGTGTGCCGCTACGCCTCGCTCGGCAACCTCGTCCATCTGTTGAGTGCGGATCTGGACTTCAACCATCTTCCCTTCCGGGCCAACGACGGTGGTGTGGATGGATTGGTACCCGTTCTGCTTCGGCACGGAGATGTAATCTTTGAAACGCTCCGGCACAGGCGTGTAGATCTCCGATACGATGCCGTATACAGAGAAGCACTCGTTTTTGTCGCCGGTATCGAGTATGACCCGCACGGCAAAGAGATCATATATCTCTTCTATTGGCTTGTTGCGCTTGACCATCTTGTTGTAAATGCTGTAGATGTGTTTTGGGCGGCCGGTGATTTCAAACCTGTATTCATCGTCTTCAAGACGCCTTTTTATCGGCTGAATGAACTTCCTTATGTATGCTTCCCGTTCCCTCCGTCTCGCGTTCAGCTTCCGCGATATGAACTCGTAATCCGTGCCGTTCAAATGCTTGAACGCGAGATCCTCAAATTCCCATTTCACTTTTGCAAGACCGAACCTGTGCGCGAGGGGCGCATATATCTCCAAGGTCTCCTTCGCGATTCGTTGCTGCTTCTCTGGCGAGAGAAAGGTAAGTGTTCTCATGTTATGTAGGCGGTCCGCAAACTTCACAAGAATTACACGCACATCCTTCGCCATCGAGAGAAGCATCTTTCGGTAGTTCTCGGCTCGCGTAATTTCGTGGCTCTCGACCGCGCCGGAAATCTTCGTCACCCCGTCGACAATCTCGGCTATCTCATTTCCGAATTCTGTCCGGATGACCTTCAAATCGTAGGTCGTGTCTTCGACCACGTCATGCAGGAGTGCGGAGGCCACCGAGATGTCATCAAGAGGTATCTCTTTCGCCACGACGAGCGCAACTTCGTACGGATGCGAGAAGTACGGCTCTCCGGAAGCCCGCGGCTTCCCTTTCACATGCGCATTCCAGCTGAATTGAAAGGCACGTCTGATCAAGCCTTCGTCGAAGGTATGCAGGTTGCTCCTGCACGCCTCCAGAAGGCGGTTGAGTTTCTCGACGCTCTTTACATCGGCCAGATACGACACCTCGAAACCTTCCAAAATATCTTCTTTATCCAATTTACGGACGGCGGCCTAATTTCCAAGCCCCCGGAAATCCGCCAGCC